>CALCYJ010000108.1 GCA_937905845.1 uncultured Rhodospirillales bacterium | reverse complement strand
CCTTTCCTTCGGCGGCGGTCAGACCTTGATGGAATATACCTGGGATGATTCCTTCATCCAGGCGATGGAGCCGGGCAGCCCGATCCGCAACAAGGTCGGGGCGGCCCTGCTGCCGGGCTCGCATGACGTGTGGAATTACCAGACCAAGAAATGGGAGCATTTCGCCACTCCGAACCGGCCATCCTATGAAAGCTGGGGCTGGACCTCGGCGGTGGCGAAATCGTCCAAGAACAAGGACGTGGCCTTCGACTTCCTGTGCTTTTTCAGCAACCAGGCGAACGCGGCCATGGATCTGGGCATCGGACGCTTCGGCATCAACCCCTATCGCCATGCCCATTTCCAGGCCGACTATTGGCAGCACAAGCTCGGCTGGGATGCCAAAGTGGCGCAGAATTATGTGACGACGCTCACCGCCATCGACCAGAGCCAGAACCGCGTGTTCGACCTGCGCGTGCCGGGCGTGAACCAGTTCATGTCGTCTCTGGCGACGGGCGTGTCGGAGGCGCTTGCCGGCCAGAAGGCGCCGCAGCAGGCCCTGGACGATGTGGCCGCGGAATGGCGGCAGATTGTCAACAGCATCGGCAAGGACAAGATCCGCGACGCCTATGCCAATGTGGTCGCGCTCGAGAACAACGAACGCTGAAAACGAACGCTGAAACGGGCGGCCGGGTGGGGCATCGCGCCTCGCCCGGCTCTCCGCCCAGCTCCCCCCGCGACATTCCGTCGGCCAGGCGAGGCAAGACCGAAGACCATGAGAGGCCAGAAATACATCTTTCTCCTGCCCGGGCTTCTGGTCCTGCTGGCAATCATTCTGTTTCCACTGCTCTTCACCATTCGCGTCAGCCTCTCGGCCTGGGGGGTCAGCCAGCCGGGTCTGAACTGGATCGGCATCGAGAATTATGTCGGCGTGCTGCGGGACCAGCGCTTCTGGCAGGCCATGGTCCGGCTCGGGTTTCTCGCCGTCGGCACCGTGATCATCGAATATGTGCTGGGGTTCTCGATGGCGCTCCTGGTCTGGCGGGACATCCGCTTCAGGCGGGTGTTCCGCGTCCTGTTCCTGGTGCCGATGATGACGACGCCCGTCATCATGGCGGTGATATGGCGCACCATCTTTCATGAATCGCTCGGCCCCGCCAACGATCTGCTGGGGCGCATCGGCATCGCGCCCGTGCCGTGGCTGACCAACGAGACGATGGCGATGGTCAGCGTCATGATCGTCGAAATATGGCTGTGGACGCCCTTCATGTTTCTGCTGCTGCTGTCGGGCCTGCTGAGTCAGCCGCGCGAGCCGTTCCTGGCGGCGGCGATCGACGGGGCGGGACCGGTCCGCACCTTTTTCAACGTCACTTTCCCGCTCATGGCGCCGATCTCGGTGAGTGCCCTCGTCATTCGCCTGATCGAGGCCTCGAAGATCATGGAGACGGTCTATGTTCTCACCTCCGGCGGTCCGGGAACGGCCACCGAGACGGCGAGCTACTATATCTACATCAGGGGGCTGCGCGACTTCGAGATCGGCTATGCGTCGTCTCTGTCGATCACCTACCTTATCATCATGATCGTGGCACTCACCATCATCGCCAAGGTCCTGGTCCGAACGATGATCGGGAAGCAGGCGTGATGCCGGGATTGTATCGCACCCTCAAATATGCCGCCGTGCTGCTATGGTCGGCCTTCGTCGTGGCGCCGCTGCTGTGGGCGCTCACCACCAGCTTCAAGACCATCAACGGCGTGACCGGCGGCGCGACCTACATCCCCTGGCTCGACTACAAGCCCTCGCTTGAAGGCTGGCGCGAACTGTTCAATACCAGCGGCACCGGGGTCAATATCGGCCAGCCCTTTATCGACAGCGCCATCGTCACGCTCGGCGCCAGCGCGATCAGCCTCGTTCTGGGAACGCTCGCGGCCTATGGCCTGTCGCGCTTCACCTACCGCGCCGGCTTCATCCGGAACCGGGACATCGTGTTCTTTTTCATATCGCAGCGGATCATGCCGCCGATCGTGCTGGCGATCCCCTTCTTCCTGATGCTGAAATTCCTGGGGCTGCTCGACAGTATCCCGGGGCTCATCCTGGTCTATATCGCCCTGCTGCTGCCCATCGCGGTCTGGGTGATGGTGGATTTCTTCAACAACGTTCCGCGCGAGATCGACGAGATGGCGATGCTGGACGGCTGCACGCCGATCGGCGCGTTCATCCGTGTCGTCCTGCCGAATTCCCTGCCGGGCGTGGTCGTGGCCGGCCTGTTCTGCATCATCTTCGGGTGGAACGATTTCTTCTTCGCCTTCACGCTCACCTTTACCAGGACGCAGCTTCTGCCGGTGGCGATCGTCGCGCTGAATTCCACCGTGACGCCATGGTGGTCGCTGTCGGCGTCCTCGCTGATCTCGGTCGCACCGCTGGTCGTCGTCGCCTTCCTGGTCGAGAAGTTTCTCTCCCGCGGCACGCTTGCCGGCGCCATCCGATGAAGTGCTCGCCGTGACCCTGAACGCCGAAAACCTGTCCGTGTCCTTGGATGGCACCGTCCATCTCGATCATGTCGACTTCACGTTGGCGCGCGGCCGTCTCTATACCGTGATCGGCCGGACCCTGGCCGGCAAATCGACCTTGCTTCGCGTCATCGCCGGTCTGCTGGAACCCGACAGCGGGCGCATCACCCTCGACAAGCGGCAATTCTCCGGCCTGCCGGTGTGGCGGCGGGACGTGGCGATGGTGTATCAGCAATTCATCAATTATCCCCATCTCAGCGTGCTCGATAATGTCGCCTTTCCGCTGCGCCGGCGCGGCACGCCCAAGCATGAGGCGCGGCGCCGGGCCGGCGAGCTTCTGATGAGGGTCGGGCTGGAGGGTTTCGAGACGCGAAGGCCATCGCAATTGTCGGGAGGCCAGCAGCAGCGCGTTGCCCTGGCCCGGGCGCTGGCAAAGCAGGCCGGCATTCTTCTGCTCGACGAGCCGCTGGTCAATCTTGACTACAAGCTGCGCGAACAGTTTCGTGAGGAATTCCGCGGCCTGTTCGCCGGCCAGGCCGACATGATCGTGGTCTATACGACCACCGAGATCGGCGAGGCGATGATGCTGGGGCATGAGATTCTGGTTCTGCACGAAGGCAGATTGTTGCAGATGGGCCGCCCGGCCGACGTGTTCGAGCGGCCGGCTTCAACGACGGTGGCGGAGATCGTCAATGATCCGCCGATGAACCTTCTCGATGGCCATATCGCCGACAATACCCTGCATTTCAGCAGCGGGATGGGTGCAACCTTGCCCCTCCATATGGTCGCCCTGCCGCCGGGACGCTATCGGTTCGGCATCCGCGCCAACGATCTGGAGATGCGGCCGGACGGCGCGATCGGCGGCGAGGTAATCGTGGCCGAAGTCTCGGGATCGGAAACCTTCCTGCATCTCGACACGGCGATCGGTCCGCTCGCGGTGAAGTGCGAAGGCATTCATCCCCTGGCGCTGCGCACCCAGGTGCGGCTCGCCCTCGAGCCTGAGCGGCTGTTCGCCTTCTCGCCCGAAGGCGGCCTGGTCGCGGCGCCATGAAGGAGGCAGGGTCGTGGCGCAGATTACGCTGAAGCAGATCGGCCATTCCTATTCCGGCGGCACGCGGCCCGGGGACTATGCCCTGTGCCCGCTCGACATGACCTGGCATGACGGCCGGACCTATGCCCTGCTCGGCCCGTCGGGTTGCGGCAAGACCACCATGCTCAACATCGTCTCGGGCATCGTCACCCCGTCGCAAGGCCGGGTGTGGTTCGATCAGCGCGATGTCACCGGCCTGCCCACGGCGCGGCGCAACATTGCGCAGGTATTCCAGTTCCCGGTCATCTACGGGTCCAAGACGGTCTATCAGAATCTCGCCTTCCCGCTGGTCTGCCGCAAATGGGCGAGCGACAGGATCCGCCGCAAGGTGGGCGAGATCGCCGACCTGCTCGATCTCGGCGCCAAGCTCGGCAAGCCGGCGCGCGGCCTGACGGCAGACGAGAAGCAACTGATCTCGCTGGGGCGCGGCCTGGTGCGCGAGGATGTATCCGCCGTCTTGATGGACGAGCCGCTGACCGTCATCGATCCGCAGATGAAATTCCACCTTCGCCGCAAGCTCAAGGAGATCAACGACCGTTTCAAGCTTACCCTCGTCTATGTCACCCACGACCAGGACGAGGCCATGACCTTCGCCAGCGAGATCCTGGTGATGAGCGGGGGACGGGTCGTGCAATCGGGTCCGCCCGAGCATCTGTTCGAATTTCCGCAAACCACCTATGTCGGTTATTTCATCGGCTCGCCGGCGATGAATTTTCTCGACGCTGAAGGACAGGGCGATCGCGCCGTGTTCGCCGGGATTCCGCTGACCACGGCCTATCCGGGAGACCGGGTGCCGCAAGGGGCGATCCGGATCGGGGTGCGGCCGGAATATCTGGAATTCGTCGCGACCGCCGGCGAGAACGTTCTGGCGGCGATGGTGGTCGATGTCCAGGACCATGGCGGCGTCCGCATCGTCGAGGTCGAGGTCGGCGGCGCCCGCGTGAAAGTGAAGCTTGCCCGCGAAAAGCCGGTGCCCGAGGGGCCGGCGCTGCTGAGACTGCCGCCGGGCAAGATCAGGCTTTATCGCGACGGCGAACTGGTCCCGCTCGACTGATCCTGCGCGCGGCGCGGCGCGCGACGGCACCCCGCCCTTCCTGCATCGATGGAAACGGCTTCATCGCCAACGCCCCGATGGATGAGGCGGGTCTCAGACCTCCAACCACTCGCGGCGAACGTCGGTGTTCGCCATCAGCGCGGCGGGCGTGCCCTCGAAAACGACACGGCCATGCCCCATCACATAGACGCGGTGCGAGATGCGCAAGGCGATGACCAGGCGCTGCTCGACCAGCAGAATGGAGATGCCGCGCCGTGCGATCTCCTGCAAAAGCTCGCCGATGCGCTCGACCATCTGTGGTGCCAGACCCTCGGTCGGCTCGTCGATCATGATCAGGTCGGGGTCGCCCATCAGCGTGCGGCAGATGGTCAGCATCTGCTGCTCGCCGCC
>CALCYJ010000107.1 GCA_937905845.1 uncultured Rhodospirillales bacterium | reverse complement strand
CGCCCAGCCGCTGTTTCCACCGCCGTTCCTGGTCGATGAACGCCGTGGAGCCGCACAGCACGGCACCGAGCGGTGCGCCCAGCCCTTAGGTAAAGTCCAGCCAGACCGAGTCGCATCGTTCCGCCATGTCGCGGGCGGGCACGCCGGCCGCCACGACCGCGTTCATCAGCCGAGCGCCATCCATGTGGGTGGCCATGCCCCAGGCGTGCGCGGCATCCAGGCCGTTCTTGGCCTTCGCCGCCTCGGCGCCGATGGCATCGAGGCTGCGCTGGCGCGCGTTTGCGGGCAGGAAACCCAGCAGAAGATTGCCGCCTTCCTTCATCAGCGGCAGCGAGCGGGCGCTCAGCAGCCAGGACGGCTGCTCGGTCTGCGGCAGGACCCAGCTCACCAGAAGATAGGCGATGCAGATCACGATGGCGCCGCGCGCCAGGCCGAAGAGAAAGCCCAGGGAGCGATCGAGCGCGCTGACCGCGCTTGCGCGCACGCGGGAGGCGATGGCATGGCTGATCAGCGAGAGGATCAGCAGCACGACGAGAAAGATGGCGGTCCCGGTGACGCCGTCGGCGAGATAATGGGGCGAGAGGTAATGGCGCGCGAAAGGCTTGAGCGGATTGAAGGCGATGAAGGTGACGAAAGCCGCGCCCGCCCAGCCCAGGATCGACAGCACCTCCTTGGTGAAGCCGCGGAGAAAGGCGAAGAAGGCCGATATCAGCAGGATGCCGAGTACCCCGAGGTCGACCGGGTTGATCGTGCTTGCGTGCATGATATCCCTCACTAAAGCCTGGCCTCGACCCGTCAGTTTCCGCCCGTGCCGGGAAAGAGGGCCAGCAGGGCCGCCAGGCGGTCGAAGGCGCTCAGACGCAGGCCGTCCGGCGCCCGCCCGGCGCCCTGCGGCACGATGGCATGACGGAAGCCGAGCTTCGCGGCTTCGCGCAGCCTGGCCTCCATCCGGGCGACCGGCCGGACCTCGCCGGCCAGGCTGATCTCGCCGAAGACCACCGTTTCCTCGGGCAGAGGCTGGTCGGTGAGCGAGGAGACCAGCGCCGCCGCCACGGCCAGATCGGCCGCCGGCTCGTTGATGCGCAGGCCGCCCGCTACATTCAAATAAACGTCATTGCCGCCGAAAGCCAGCCCGCAACGCGCTTCGAGCACCGCCATGACCATGGCGAGCCGTCCGCCGTCCCATCCTACTACGGCGCGCCGGGGCGTGCCGAGGGAGGATGGCGCGACCAGGGCCTGGATCTCGACCAGGAGCGGGCGGCTGCCCTCCATCCCGGCGAAGACCGCCGCCCCCGGCACATTGCCGCCGCGGTTGCCAAGAAAGAGGGCGGAGGGATTGGCGACCTCGGCGAGCCCCCCGTCGGTCATGGCGAAGACGCCGATCTCGTCGGTCGCGCCGAAACGGTTCTTGACCGAGCGCAGGATGCGGAACTGGTGGCCGCGCTCGCCCTCGAAATAAAGCACGGTATCGACCATGTGCTCGACCACCCGGGGGCCGGCGATCTGGCCGTCCTTGGTGACGTGGCCAACCAGGAAAAGGGCGACGTCGCGGCTCTTGGCCAGCCGGATCAGCTCCTGGACGCTGGCGCGGACCTGGGAGACGGTGCCGGGCGCCGAATCGATATTGTCGACATACATGGTCTGGATCGAATCGATGACCAGCACGTCGGGCCGGCCGCTCTTCTCCAGCCCGGCCAGGATGTCGCGGAGCGAATTGGCGGCGGCCAGGCGCAGCTTGGGCTGGCTCAGCCCGAGCCGCCGGGCGCGCAGCGCGATCTGCGCCACCGCTTCCTCGCCGGAAATATAGGCGCAGTCGATGCCGCGGCTGCCAAGCTTCGCCGCCGCCTGGAGCACCAGCGTCGATTTGCCGATGCCGGGGTCGCCGCCGATCAGGATGGCCGAGCCCGGCACCAGGCCGCCGCCCAGGACCCGGTCAAGCTCGGGCATGCCGACCGCCAGGCGCGGCTCCTCGGCCGGCGCCGCATCGAGGCCGGAAAATTCGATCGCCCGGCCGCGTCCAGCCTTGAGGCCCTTGGGCAGCGCCGCCGGCGCTGCTTCCGCCACCAGGCTGTTCCATTCGCCGCAATCATCGCACCGTCCCTGCCAGCGCGAATAGGCCGAGCCGCAGTTCTGGCAGACGAAACGCTCCTCCGACCGCGCCATGTCAGGCCGCGCCGGCGGCGCCGGTGGCACCGGCCGCGCCGGTCGTACCGCGGCCGGTCATGGTCTCAGGACTTCCATCTTGATCGGCCCTTCGGCGCGGCCGTGGATGAACTGATCGACATAGGGATTGCCGGAATGGTCGATCTCGGCGGCGGTGCCGATCCAGACGATGCGCCCCTTGTGGATCATGGCGATCCGGTCGGCGATCTTGCGCGCCGAGGCCATGTCGTGGGTGATCGACAAGGTGGTGGCGCCGAGCCGCTTCACCGAATCGACGATCAGCTCGTTGATCACGTCGCTCATGATCGGATCAAGCCCGGTGGTCGGCTCGTCGAAGAAGATGATCTCGGGATCGGCGGCGATCGCCCGCGCCAGGGCGACGCGCTTCTGCATGCCGCCGGAAAGCTCGGCTGGAGAAAGCTCGCCCACTTCCGGCCCGAGCCCGACCTCCGCCAGCTTGCCAAGCGCGATCGGCTTGGCCTCGGCCCGTTTCATGCCGCGCCCCTGGATCAGGCCGAAGGCGACGTTTTCCCAGACCTTGAGACTATCGAACAGCGCCGAGCCCTGGAACAGCATGCCGAATTTGCGCAAGGTCCGCTCGCGGTCGTCGCTTCCCATGCCGAGCACCGGCTCGCCATCGACCGTGATCGCGCCGCGCTCGGGGCGGAGCAGGCCGAGGATGCATTTGAGCATCACCGACTTGCCGGTGCCCGAACCCCCGATCACCACCAGGGATTCGCCCTCGCGCACGTCGAGATCGAGCCCGTCCAGCACGCGCTTCGGCCCGAAGGATTTTCTTACCCCCGCAAGCCCGATCTTGATCCTGGCGCTCATGGCGGACCTTTGATCACTTGGCGAAGAACAATTCGGTGATGGCGTAGTTCGAGGCGAGGATGAGGATCGAGGCGGAGACTACCGCCTCCGTCGTCGCCCGGCCGACGCCCTTCGCCCCGCCCTTGGAATGGAAGCCCTGATAGCAGCCCATGAGCGAGATGATGAAGCCGAACACCGCCGCCTTGACGAGGCCCGAGATCACGTCGATCGGCTCGAGAAAATTGAACGTATTGTGCAGATAGGTGGCGGGATTGAAGCCGAGGCTCTCGATGCTCACCAGATAGCCGCCGAGGACGCCGATGATATCGGCCACCACCACCAGGAGCGGCAGCATGGTGAGGCCGGCGATCAGCCGCGGCGCCACGAGATATTTGAAGGGATTGGTGGACAGGGTGACGAGGGCGTCGATCTGCTCGGTCACCCGCATGGTGCCGATCTCGGCCGCCATCGCCGCCGCCACCCGGCCGGCCACGATGAGGCCGGTCAGGACCGGGCCGAGTTCCCGCGTGATGCCGATGACGACGATGGTGGCCACCGCGCTCTCGGCATTGAAGCGGGCGCTGCCGACATAGATCTGGAGCGCCAGCACCATGCCGGTGAACAGCGCGGTCAGCCCGACCACGGGAAGCGAAAAATAGCCGATCGACATCATCTGCCGCCCGGTCAGGCGCAGATAGAACGGCGGCAGCACCGCGTGGCGCAACCCGTGAAAGGCGAAGATGACGAGCCGGCCGGTGGCGGCGAGGAAACCCAGGACGATCCGGCCGATGGGGGCGAGGAAATTCATCCGCTCGACACGGCGCCGGCGCACGGGGCCGGGTCCTGGCCTTCGCCTGCCGCCGCGCCGACATAGACCCGGCGATAGCGCGGGCCAAGGCGGGTCAGGATCTCGTAGGCGAGCGTCCCGGCGGCATCCGCCAGGGCATCGACATCCACGCCGCCGCCGATGAGATCGACCCTCGTCCCGGCACCGACGCGCGTTGCCGGCAGGGCGGTAACGTCCAATGTGATCAGATCCATGGAGACGCGCCCCACTACCGGAACCGGGATACCGTCGATGCAGGCAAAGCCGCGATTGCCGAGCGAGCGGAAATAACCATCGGCATAACCAACGCCGATGGTTGCGATTCGGGTCCCACCGCTCACCTGGCGGGTGGCACCATAGCCAACGGTCCTTGGGGTGTCAACGTCATGGACTTGCAGCACTTTTGCCGCAAGACGCACCGCTTCCGCCATCGGGTTGGGCGCGCTGGCGAGCGGCCGGCCGCCATAAAGCGCGATCCCCGGGCGGACCATCTCGAAGTGGAACGGCGCGCCCTGGAAGATGCCGCCCGAACTGGACAGAGAGGCGGGGAGCGGCGGCAGCGCCCTCTTGAGCCGCGCGAAGGCGTCGAGCTGTTCCCGGTTCATCGGGTGGGCGGGATCGTCGGCGCAGGCGAGATGGCTCATGACCAGACGCAAGGAGAGGTTGGCGAGCCGTTCGGGCTCGGCCGCCAGCCGCGCGACCGAAGCCTCGCTCAAGCCCAGCCGCGTCATGCCGGTATCGATATGAAGGGCGGCCGGCAGCGGCCGGCCCGCCGCCCCCGCCCGGGCGCTCCAGGCGGCGATCTCGTCCAGGCTGTTCAGCACCGGGACGAGGCCGGCCGCGGCGAAGGCCGCGAGCTGGTCGGAAAGCCCGTGCAGGACGAAGATTTCCGCATTCGGCAGGCATTGGCGCAGGCTCAGCCCCTCGGCGCCATGGGCGACGAAGAAGCTGCGGCAGCCCGCCGCCCATAAAGCCGGCGCGACCCGCGCGGCGCTCAGGCCATAGGCATCCGCCTTGACCACGGCGGCGCAGCGCGCCTTGCCCGCGCGCGCCTGCAACAGCCGCCAATTGGCGGCGATGGCGTCAAGATCGATCCTGAGTTCGGCCGGACCGGGCTCGAAATCCGGCCCCGGTCCCGGCACGTCGCTACCCAGATCGGCCGCACGTCGTGTAGGGCAAGCGTGTCGCTCTCGGTGGTCGCCGTATCATTAAAAAAAA
>CALCYJ010000106.1 GCA_937905845.1 uncultured Rhodospirillales bacterium | reverse complement strand
CCTGCGCCATGCGCACCATGGCGTCATAGATCGCCTGGTCGCCGTGGGGATGGTACCGGCCCATCACGGCGCCGACGATCTGCGAGGATTTGCGGTGCACCTTGCCGGATTCGAAGCCGTTCTCGTGCATGGCATAAAGAATGCGCCGATGCACCGGCTTCAGCCCGTCGCGCGCGTCGGGCAGCGCCCGCGCCACGATGACGCTCATGGCATAGCCGAGGTAGGAGCGCTTCATCTCCTCCTCGAGCGTCACCGGGACGATATCGAGGGCAGGCGGGCTCTTATCGCTCACGGGCAGCGTCCGGGCAAGGCAGCATCAGGGCGTGGCGGCCAGGCACCCTGAAACGGGCGCCGGCTGCGGGCGGCTGGGTGGGAAAGCCTAGTGGATGGCATCGCCAAGCAATAGCGGAAATCCCCCGGCCGGGCAAGCGGGCGCGGGCGCCTCACGCTTCCGCGGCCTGACGGGTGCCGGCCGGGCGGAAAAGGCGGCCGTTGCGCAGCGCCGCCTCCGAGATCAGCTTGGAGGAAAAGACATCGCGGACATTGCGCAGGCGGACATGGCGGATGCCGGCGCCGTCCTCGACGAAGCCCACGACCTCCCACAGCATCGCCACGGCGTCCGTCTTGCAAAAGAGCTGTCCGATGCGGATTTCCTGCATGGTCCGGTCTCCCCGCAGCGCCTTGCGCCGCTCCCGGTGCGCGCGCGCCGCGCGGTCTCTGGTAGGGAACCGGCTCGACCGGCCCGAAAGGGAGCCGGAAGACCCGGTTCACGCCGGGACAAGGCCTGGCGGACCGCCCCCGGCTTTTCGGCGGCCGGATCGCGCTCCGCAGGCCCGCTCATTTTAGCACCGGATGCCGGTTCCCGGAAAGTGGCGGCCGGCGCGCGCGTCAACGCACCCGGATCGGGACCGTAACCGTGAGGCTCGGAACCACCGGCGCATAGACCACGGGCGGCGGGGCATAGACTACCGGCGGCGGCGCATAGACCACCGGGGGTGGGGCAACGACGACAACGCCCGGATAGGGATAGGGGTAGGGATAGGGGCCCGGACGATACCAGCCGCGATGCGGGCCATGATGCCAGCCGTGCTGCCGTGCGCCGTGATAGCCCTCGTCCGCGCGGGCCGGCCGCGTCGCCAGCAGGCCGGCAGCCAGCGCCACCATCGCCAGGGCAAGGACGGCCATCGCGGGCCAGCCGCCGCGCACCGGCATTGATCTCGGCATCATTGGAACCTCCGCTCCGCACTATACTTTTGCCGCCACCGGATCGGCAGGCCCATCCTTACGCGGCGGGGGCAATTCGTCATTCAAAGAAGGGCCCCGTCACATATGGTGCGGAGATCTGTCGTCTGAAAGAGGTAGGCCCTGCCACAAGTGGCGGGGGATTCGTCGTCCCGGAGAGGTGGGCCCCGCCACTTGTGGCGGGGGATTCGTCGTCCCGGAGAGGTGGGCCCCGCCACTTGTGGCGGGGGATTCGTCGTCCCGGAGAGGTGGGCCCCGCCACTTGTGGCGGGGCCCGGCGACCACCCAGGCGGGGGAGAGTGCAGAAGAGCGGACATCGCACGGCGGAACGGGGGTTGGCCTCCCGGCGTGCGGCGCCGCTCTCGTGCCTCAGGCGGCCGCAAGGTCGGCAAGGTGCAAGGGAGTCTCCCAGGCAAGGAGGAGTTGCAGGAGCGCACCGACGCCGGCCAACTCGTCCGACCAGGCATGTACGGCGGCAATCAGCGGCTGGACGCCGTGCCGCTCGGCCCCGCCCAGCGCCGCCTGGACCCGTCGGCGGACCGTTTCGACCAGCGGCGCCTCGCTGCTGATGCCGCAAGGGCGCGGTCCGAGATAGAGCAGGCCGAGGCTGCCATCGGGGAGCCGGCCGACCGGCCCGAGTGCTGCCAGCGCCCGCGCCACGGCGCCGCCCGCCCGGCTTTGCGTGCCAAGGCCCACCGCGAACAGCGAAACCCGGAGATGGGTACACCGCAGCGCCAGCAGGCTGCACTCGACTTCCGCCTGCAACTCGGCCCAGCCCGCAACCGCGCCCAAACCCGTCCGCATCGCGGCGCCCGGCGCCCGCTTGCCCGTGATCTCGCCCATGACCTCGAACGGCATTGCCTTGACTCCTTGAGATCCCGTGCCGCGCGGCATCGCAATGCCGCCCGACCCGATCAAGGTTAGCCAAGCGCCCCGCGCCAGGGTTGCGATATTTGTGGGACAAAGGCCGGAGCTTGTGGGACAAAGGCCGGAGCAAATCCTTAAAACCGCCAATCCGCCCGCGCACCCCTCATCGCGTAGGCGCCTACATAATTTGTAGCTTAAATTCCGCGAAAAGATTAAGGTCCGCGGGCAAAATCCGTGACGGAACCTTAATCTCGCGCCGCCCATCGCCCTGGCATGGTCCTTGCTGCCGGGGAGCGGCGTCGATTGTAGTGGATATGAGGTAGTTTATGCTTTGGCAGGTTGCTTGCGATTTTGACGGTACCATCACACACCAGGACGTAACCGACAGTCTTCTTGACCGTTTCGCTCCGCCGCAATGGCAGGAAATCGAGGCCGAGTGGAAAGCCGGCACGATCGGCTCGCGCGAATGCATGACGCGCCAGGTCGATCTTCTGCGCGCCAGCCCTGAGGAAATCGACCGCCATCTCGAAAGCGTCGAGATCGATCCCGCCTTCCCCGCCTTCGTCGCCTTCTGCCGCGCCCGGCGGATCCCGCTCAGCGTCGTGAGCGACGGGCTCGACCGCGCCATCCACGCGGTGCTCGGCCGCCATGGGCTCGGGCATCTGCCGGTGCTGGCGAATCAACTCGAGGCCCTGCCCGGGCGCCGCTGGCGCCTGACCTCGCCGCAGGCGAGCGAAAGTTGCCGCACGGCGAGCGGGACCTGCAAATGCGCCATGATGGCGCGGGCGGGCCAGGCCGGACCGGCGCCGCGCCTGAGCCTGCTGATCGGCGACGGCGCCTCGGATTTCTGCGCCGCGGCCAGCGCCGATCTGGTCTTCGCCAAGGACAGGCTGCTGCGTCACGCCGAGCATCGCGGCCTGCCCCATGTCGCCTTCCACGATTTCGCGCAGGCCCAGCGCCTGCTCGCCGCCCTGCTCGAGGCGCCGGAACGCTTCCGCGCCAAGGCCGCCGCCGCCGCCACGGCCGCCGCCACGCCGGAGGTTACGGCCAATGTCTGACCTATTGCTCGATACTCCGGCCGAGACCGCAAGCGAGGCCGACCTGCTCGCGCTGGAGCGGGAATATTGCTCGTTTGGCGATACTGTCCATTATCTCGAACCGCCGAAGATCTTCAGCCGCTGCGAGGGCTCCTACCTCTATGACGCGGCGGGCACCGCCTTCCTCGACTTGCAGATGTGGTATTCCGCGGTCAATTTCGGCTATGGCAATGCGCGGCTGAACGGCGCGTTGCAGCGTCAGATCGAGGCGTTGCCGCAGCTCGCCTCGCAATATCTCCATCGCGAGAAGATCGAACTCGCCGCCCGCCTCGCCCAGCGCATGCAGAAGACCACCGGCCTCAAGGGCCGCGTCCATTTCAATGTCGGCGGCTCCCAGGCGATCGAGGATTCGCTCAAGGTGGTGCGCAACGCCAGCAACGGCAAAAGCCTGATGTTCGCCTTCGAGGGCGGCTATCACGGCCGCACGCTCGGCGCCTCGGCCATCACCTCGTCCTACCGCTACCGCCGGCGCTATGGCCATTTCGGCGACCGCGCCCAGTTCATCCCCTTCCCCTATTGCTTCCGCTGCCCTTACGGCAAGAAGCGGGAGGATTGCGGCCTTTATTGCGTCGATCAGTTCGCGCGCCTGTTCGATACCGAATATTACGGCGTCTGGGACCCCAAGAACGGCAGCGCCGAATATGCCGCCTTCTATATCGAGGCGATCCAGGGCACCGGCGGCTATGTCATCCCGCCGCCGGGCTATTTCGAGAAGCTCAAGGATGTGCTCGAGGCGCGCAAGATCCTGCTGGTCGACGACGAGATCCAGATGGGCTTCTACCGCGCCGGCAAGTTCTGGGCGCTGGAGAATTTCAACGTCACGCCGGACATCGTGGTCTTCGGCAAGGCGCTGACCAACGGCCTCAATCCGATCGCGGGCCTGTGGGCGCGCGAGGAGCTGATCAATCCGGAAATCTTCCCGCCGGGCTCGACCCATTCCACCTTCGCCAGCACCCCGCTCGGCACCGCCGTGGCGCTCGAAACGGTCAAGATGCTGGAGGAGGAGGATTACGAGACCATGACCTTCGCCAAGGGGGCCTATCTGCTGGCGGGGTTGCAGGATCTCAAGCGGCGCTATGCCGTCATCGGCGATGTCGACGGGCTTGGCATGGCGCTGCGCGTGGAGATCTGCACCGACGACGGCTTCACCCCCGACAAGGCCCTGGTCGATCGCATGTGCGAGGAGGCGATGAAGGGCGATCTCGAAGTCGCGGGCAAGAAATACGGCCTGGTGCTCGATGTCGGCGGTTATTACAAGAACGTGCTGACGCTCGCCCCCGCCCTCACCATCAGCCGCGAGGAAATGGACCTGGCGCTGGCGCTTCTGGACCAGCTTCTGCACCGCGTCACCCGGCACTAGGGCATGATCCGGCCGCCTGGAACCGGATCTCGCCTCAGGCTGGTCGTTCTCATGCCTGTTCCGGCTGGAAAAGCGGGTCCGCTTTTCCGGAACATGCCTTAAGTCCGGCGTTCGGGATGCGATTGCGGCTTCTCGATCTCGACGGCAGCCTGACGGTGCAGCCGCCCTTTCAGGAGAGGCTTGAGGCGGGCATGGCGCAGCGGGTGGATCTGCGGGAGCGGGGCGAACGGCTCCGCCTGTGGGCGGGACGCAAGGATATGCGGCGCCTGCGCCAGGAGATCGCCCGCCTGCCGCCGCCTCCGGGCGCGGGCGCGATCGTGACGTTCGTGGGCTCGGGCGATTATCACCACCTGAGCCTGGCGCTTCTCGGTGCCGCCCTCGACCAGGATCGGGGGCAGGACCGGGCGCAGGACCGGGCGGCGCGCGGCGATCGGGAAGCGGCCGGCCCGCCGGTCACGCTGGTGCATTTCGACAACCACCCCGACTGGGTGCGCTGGCCGCCGGCCTATCATTGCGGATCGTGGGTGAACCGG
>CALCYJ010000105.1 GCA_937905845.1 uncultured Rhodospirillales bacterium | reverse complement strand
GTTCCAGGAAGCCCGGCAGGTGCTTGGCCGAGCAGGTCGGGGTAAGGCGCCGGGCAGCGCGAACAGGGCCACCTTCTTGCCCTTGAAAATCTCGTCCACGCTCATCGGCGCCGGACCATTGGCCGTCATGGTCATCAAGGTCGCTTCCGGCAGCTTGCTGCCAACGGTAATCGTCATGATTCGCCTCATCCTTTTGCACGGGTTGGAACAGGGTTTGGAGCCAATTTTCGGAAAAGCGGGCCGGCTTTTCCACCGAGACTATGCGTCAAAACAACCGCTATGGAATTTCAACCAATTCTATTTAAGCGAGAAGCGCCCCGAAGCATAGCCTTAGAGCAGGGCCGGAGAAAAGCGGCCGGCCTTTTCCTGGGACCCGCCGCCCGGGGGAAGCGGCCGTCCGCTCACCGGGCACTCCCGATTTCCACCGTCTGCTCGATGGCCCGGGTGCCATCCACCAGGGTCAGGGTGAGGCGCCGGCCGCCGAGCGAAGCGCCATCCGCGCCCGTCACCGGCAGGCGCAGAACGGCCCTGTGGCCGGCCTTAGTCAAGCGTGTTTCGGGCGGGCCGAAGCCGACACCACTTGCTCCCTCGACCAGGAGATCGGTCGCCTGGAAGGGCGCCGCCGCCCGCGCCGCCACATCGAGGAAGAGATGGCCGTCGCGGCGGGCAAGCCGCGCCCGCTCGATGCCAAGCGCCGGCTGCGGCCCGGGCAGGGGTACCTTGGCGGCAAAGCCCGCGATGAGCGGGGCGAAGCGGCCCGAGGCCGCCGGACCCTGCGGCAGATCGAGGCGGAGCTTGGCGGTATAGGGAATGCAGATCTCGCGGCAGATCCCGTAGGCGACGCTCAGGGCCAGGTGGAGCGGCGCGCCCGGCTTTGCCAAAGTCGCCCGGATCGGCAGCACCACCTCGCCAAGATAGCCGTAGGTCTCCAAGCCATAGAGGGTGAAGCGCCGCGGCAGCGGCCAGCGCACCTGCGCACCGGCCAGATTGTCCGAGCCCCGCCAGTCGAAGCGGGGCGCGACGCCGGCATCCCCGGGCGTGCGCCAATAGATTTTCCAACCCGGATCAAGACGGATGTCGAGGCCGAGCGTAACGCTCTCGCCTGCCCCCACGGCCGGGCTGGCAGCGATCAACCGGACCGCGACTTGCGCCTGACGTGCCCAGGCGGAGGCGGAGGCGGAAGTCGAGACGGACGCGAAAGCAGAGGCCGAAGCCGCGGGCGGCTGCCCTTCCGCCGCCAGGCCTTCGGGCGGTGCCAGGCAAAGGCCCGAGGCCAGGGCCGCCGCCGCCAGGGCGCCGGGCCATCGCCGGCACGCCCGGGCCAACCGATACCGCACGCCGCGCCTCATGCCTCAACTCCTCGTCCCGGCACCCGCTGCCGCTGCCGCCGCGTTCTTGCCGCAATCGCTATATAGGCTATTTCTTAACCATTCGGTGGTAACGTTTCCGTGGGCTTGCGGAAGTCTCGTCTACCCCACATGTAACGGTCATGACCCAGACATTAGCCGATGGGCCCTACCTCGAAGGCCAGCTTCTGGTGGCGATGCCCGGCATGAACGATCCGCGTTTCGCGCGGAGCGTGATCTATCTGTTTGCGCATTCGGCATCGGGCGCGATGGGGCTGGTGGTGAACAAGCCGCTCGACACCATCACCTTCTCCGAGCTTCTGCAACAGCTCGGCATCGATCCCGGCCCCGATCACGAGCAGATCACGCTCCATTTCGGCGGGCCGGTGGAGACCGGGCGCGGCTTCGTGCTCCATTCTTCCGACTATGTGCGCGATGCCACCATGATGATCGGCGAGGACATGGCGCTCACCGCCACCATCGCTGTGCTGAAGGCGATTGCCGCCGGTCAAGGGCCGCGGCGGAGCCTGCTGGCGCTGGGCTATGCCGGCTGGGCGCCCGGCCAGCTCGATGCCGAGATACAGGGCAACGGCTGGCTGGTGGTGCCGGCCGACCAGGATCTGGTGTTCGGCGGCAACCTCGGCAGCAAATGGCCGCGCGCCGTGGCCAAGCTCGGCATCGATCTCAGCCAGCTTTCGGGCGACGCCGGCCACGCCTGAAGGCGCTGCCGCATCATCAATCGGAACGGGCCGGGGCAAGGTTTGCGGTGCTGACCGCGATCAGGCTTTGCCGGGCCCGCCAGTTCGCGGCAAGCATGCCGAAGAGCACGTGATCGCGCCAGGCGCCGTTGATGCGCAGATACTCGCGCGCCAGCCCCTCGACGGCGAAACCGGCGGCGAGGAGCAATTGCCGGCTCGGCAGGTTTTCCGGCTGGCAGGCCGCCTCCAGCCGGTGCAGGCGGAGATCCTCGAAGACATAGCGGAGGATCGTATCGAGCGCATCGCGCATATGGCCCTGGCGGATATGGGGCGCGCCGATCCAGTAGCCGACCGAGCAGGATTGCGCGACGCCGCGATGCAGGCTCGACAGCGTGACGCCGCCGAGCAGCACGGCGTCGGAGCGGCGAAAGATCAGGAAGGAATGGCCCCACCCGAGCCGCGCCTCGCTGCGCAGGCGGCGCAACCGGCGCTGGAAGCCCCGGCGGGTCAGCGCGTCATGAGGCCAGGTCGGCTCCCAGGGGGTGAGGAAATCGCGGCTCTCGGCCCTGAGCGCCGCCCAGGCTGCCCAGTCGCCCGCCCGCGCCGGGCGCAAGGACACCCGATCGCCGAGAAGATGCGGCGTCGGTTCCGCCAGGCCGAGACGATCCAGGAGAGACCCCACGCAGGCACTTCCTCCGGCACTTGAAGCCTTTCGCGATCGGCTTGAATCGGGAAAGGCCCTGGAGCGGTCTAGCTAAATCTAGCCGTCAATGTATCGTAATTTTCAAGCCTGCCGATCGGCCCGATGGCGGCAAGCGTTGGCTTGCCCGCCGCCAGCAGCCGCCGCGCCACCCGGCTCACCGCCGCGCCATCGACGGCATCGACGCCGGCGATCAGCTCGTCCTCGCCGAGCGGCCGGCCGTAGATCAGCATCTGGCGGGCGATCTGCTCGCAGCGCGAGGACGAGCTTTCGAGCGACATCAGCAGCCCCGCCTTGAGCTGGGCCCGGGCGCGGACCACCTCCGCCTCCTCGACCCGTGTCGCGACTTTCAGAATCTCGTCGGCGATGAGCGGCGCCAGTTCGGCCGCTTCCTTCTCGCCGGTGCCGGCATAGATGGTGAACAGCCCGCCGTCCAGATAGGAGGTGGCGAAACTATAGATGGAATAGGCCAGGCCGCGCTTCTCCCGCACCTCCTGGAACAGGCGCGAACTCATGCCGCCGCCGAGCAGCGTGGCATAGACCTGAAGCGCCTGGAAATCGGGATCCTGATAGGCGAAGGCGGGGAAGGTCAGGGTGAAATGCACCTGTTCGAGGTCGCGCTCCTCGCGCAGATCGCCGCCCTCGTAGCGGGCGGGCGGCCGGGGACGGGCCGCGCCCGGCTTCAGTTCGGCGAAATGCTCGCGCGCCAGCGCCACCAGGCTTTCGTGCGCGACGCCGCCGGCCGCCGCCAGCACCATGCGGTCGGCCCGGTAGTGACGGCCCATGTAATCGGCCAGGCCTTCGCGCGCCAGCGCCGCCACGCCCTCGGCCGTGCCCAGGATCGGCCGTCCCAGCGCCTGGTCGGGGTAGGCCACCCCTTGCAGCAGGTCGAAGATGATGTCGTCGGGCGTATCCTCCGCCTGGCCGATCTCCTGGATCACCACCTGGCGCTCGCGCTCAAGCTCCTCGGAGGCGAAGACGGAACGCTGGAGGATATCGGCGAGAATATCGACCGCGAGCGGTGTGTCGTCGCACAGGACGCGGGCGTAATAGGCGGTCTGCTCGCGCGACGTATAGGCGTTGAGATGGCCGCCCACCGCCTCGATCTCCTCGGCGATGGCGAGCGCCGAACGCCGGGCGGTGCCCTTGAAGGCCATATGTTCGAGGAGATGGGAGATGCCGTTCTCCGCCGCCTGCTCATAGCGCGCGCCGGCATCGACCCAAAGGCCGACGGAGGCCGTGCGCAGCCCCGGCATCGGGTCGGTAATGACGCGGAGGCCGTTGTTGAGAGTGGTGATCTCGATGCTCATGGGGCTCCGCTGGTGATAAGGGCTTGCGACAGGATATGGGCCTCGACGGCGGCGAGATCCTTGGGCAGGGTGCGGACCCGCTCGGGCCGGTCCATGAGGTCGCCGAGGAAAGCGGGCAGCGCCGGGCTCACGCCGCAGGCACGCGCCACCGCCGCCTGGAACTTGGCCGGATGGGCCGTGGCGAGCGTGATCATCGGCACGCCCTCGGGCTTTAGCGATGCCGCGGCGGCAAGGCCGATCGCCGTATGCGGATCGGGCAGCCAGCCGGTCGTCCGATAGGTATCGGCGATGGCATCGCGGCACGCCGCCTCCTCGACCCGGCAGCCGGTGAAGAGCGCTCGCGCTGCCGCAAGCTCCGCCGGCGCGACGGCAAAGCCGCCCGCCTCGCCCAGCGCCGCCATATGCGCCGCCACCGCCTGGCCGTCGCGGCCGAGGAGATCGAACAGCAGCCGCTCGAAATTGGACGAGACCTGGATGTCCATGCTGGGGCTGCTCGTCGGCTCGACCTGTCCCATCCGATATTCGCCGCTGGCGAAGAAGCGGGCCAGTATGTCGTTGCGGTTCGTCGCCACCACCAGCCTTGCTATCGGCAGTCCCATCTGCCGCGCGACATAGCCGGCGAAGACATCGCCGAAATTCCCCGTCGGTACGCAGAAGGCAACCGGCCGGTCCGGCGCGCCGAGCGCCACGGCGGCGGTGACGTAATAGACGATCTGCGCCATCACCCGCGCCCAGTTGATCGAATTGACCGCCGAGAGCTGCAAGCGGTCGCGGAACGGCGCATCGTTGAACATCGCCTTCACCAGGGCCTGGCAATCGTCGAACGTGCCCTCGATGGCGATATTGTGCACGTTGTCGTCCAGAACCGTCGTCATCTGGCGGCGCTGTACCTCGGACACGCGGCCCTTGGGATGCAGGATGAAGATGTCGACGGATTTGCGGCCACGGCAGGCCTCGATCGCCGCCGAGCCGGTATCGCCCGAGGTCGCGCCGACGATGGTGGCGCGGCGGCCGCGCTTGGCCAGGACGTGATCAAACAGGCGGCCCAGCACCTGGAGGGCGATATCCTTGAAGGCGAGCGTCGGGCCATGGAACAATTCGAGCGCCCACTCGTCCGGCCCGAGCTGCACCAGAGGCACCACCGCGCGATGGCGGAAACCGCGATAGGCCTCCTCGACCAGCGCCGCGAAGGCGTCCTCCGACATGGCGCCGCCGAGGAAGGGCAGCATGATTGCGGTGGCGACCCGGTGATAGGGCTGGCCGCGGAATCCCTCCAGCATCGCCGGCGTCAGCCGCGGCCAGGATTCCGGCACGAACAGGCCGCCGTCGCGCGCCAGCCCTTCCAGCAGCACCGTTTCAAAGTCGCGTGGCGCCGTGCCGCCGCGCGTGGACAAATACCGCACGCTCTCTTCCTCTTCTGCGACCCGGAACCAGGCCAAGCCTGGCCGGAGCATGATCCGTTCCCAACAGCCCGTCTACTGCGCCGACGATCCGCCCCGGCTCGAATTCCGACCGGCTGGAATCAGCCGGTCGATTAGAATTCGCGCCAGATCACTATCTTGAGCCTGTTGTCGCAAAAGTGGTGTCCACTTTTGCGACAACAGGCTCTAGCCGTAGCGCGCCGTCAGATGCGCCTTGAAGGCGGCGGTGCCGAGTGGCGCGTCCGTCGCCTGCGCGATGACCTCGCCGGTGGTCTTGAACGAGCCCAGACCATGCACCTTCGCCCGCAGCCAGGCGAGAAGCGGGCGGAAGTCGCCGGCGGCGATGCCGGGCTCGATCGTGCCATCCTGCGCCCGGGCCGCGGCGTAAAACTGCGCCGCCGCCAGCGCTCCGAGCGTATAGGTCGGGAAATAGCCGAAGGCGCCGCCCGGCCAATGAATATCCTGAAGGCAGCCGCTGCGATCATCCGGCGGGGCGACGCCCAACAGCCCGCGCATCCCCTCGCCCCAGGCCGCGGGCAGGTCGCGGACTGCAAGATCGCCCGAAAGCAGCGCCCGTTCCAGGCGATAGCGCAGGACGATATGCAGCGGATAGCTGACCTCGTCCGCATCGACCCGGATCAGCCCGCGCGCCACCCGCCGGTAATGGGCGAAGAGGTTCGCCTCGGTCCAGGCCGGCCCCTCGCCGTGAAAGGCCTCGCGCAGCAGCGGCGCGGCGAAGGTCAGGAAGGCGGGACCGCGGCAGACCTGCATCTCCATCAGCAGCGACTGGCTCTCGTGCAGCACCATGCCGCGCGGCTCGCCCACCGGCTGACGGCGCCAGGCAGCGGGCAGCCCGCGCTCGTAGAGCGCATGGCCGGTCTCGTGCAGCACGCCCATGAGGGCACGGGTGAAATCCGCCTCGTCATAACGCGTGGTGATGCGCACATCGTCGGGCACGCCGCCGGTGAAGGGATGCAGGCTGACATCGAGGCGGCCGTGGGTGAAATCGAAGCCCAGCGCCGTCATCAGGCGCCGGCCAAGCTCCTGCTGCGCCGCCTGGCCGAAGGGGCCGGGCAGCGGCAGCGGCGCCCCGCGCGCCGCCTGCCGCTCCAGCGCCCGGGCGAGGAAATCGGGCAAAAAGGCGGCAAGATCGGCGAAAATGACATCGAGATCGGCGGCTCTGGCACCGGGCTCGTAATCATCCAGCAGCGCGTCGTAGGGCGGGATGGCGAAGGCCGCCGCCTTGGCCGCCGCCGCTTCGCGCGTGAGGTCGAGCAAAGTTTCGAGATGAGGCGCCAGCAGGGGGAAATCGCTCTCGGCCCGCGCCCGCCGCCAGGCCATCTCCGCCTTCGCGGCGGCATAGGCGCGGGCCTCCACCAGGCGGCCCGGCAGCGCGCCCGCCTGGCGCCACAGCCGCCGCATCTCGCGCAGATTGGCTTGCTGCCAGGGATCGAGTTCGCCCTTGATCCCATCGGCCGCGGCCAGAAGCTCGCCCATCTCGGGCGCGATCAGGCTCTCGTGGCGCAGAAGGCCGAGCGTCGCCATCTGGTCCGCCCGCGCTTCGGCACCGCCGGCGGGCATCATCACCGCCTGATCCCATTCCAGCATCGCAAGCGCGCCGCTCAAGGCCGAAAGGCGGCGGAAACGCGTCTCAAGCTGCGCATAGGCGCTCATGGCTGTCCTTGTCTGCGCGTATCGGCCGCGCCCGCCTCGTCCACAACGCCCGCGGCACCCGCCTCGCCTTCCGCCGCACGCTTGCGGTGATAGATCACGAAGATCACCACCAGCGACAGAGCCAGAAGATACCAGGTGATGGCATATTGCAGATGATGATTGGGCAGATTGACCTTGGTCTGTCCGCCCTGCGGCAAGGCCCGCGGATCGGGCCCGGCGACCCGGTCGATCAGGACGGGCGGCAGCGCGAGCCCGGCATAGGCGCCCATCTCGACCGTATCGCCGGCGAACCATTGATTGCTCGCGGGCTCGTTGTGCGGCACGAACAGAGCCCGCCGCCAGCCGGGATGCACGATGCCGATGATCGTGACGGGCCCCGCGATCTCGCTGCCCGGGCGGCTCGCCGGGTCCTGCTTTTCCGTCGGGACCCAGCCGCGGTTGACCAGAACCGCGCCCTCGCCCCGGCTGCGGATCAGCGGCGTCACCAGGTCATAGCCCATCCGGCCCGCCGGGTTATAGGCCAGGAGATGCATCTCCTTGTCGTTGAGATAGCGGCCGGTGACGATGACCCGGCGATAGGCCCAGGCGGTGGGATCGACGCCAACGCCCGGCGGCAGCGCTACCGCCGGCCCGTACATGCGCGCCTTCATCGTGGCGATGAGACCAAGCTTCCAATGCAGCCGCTGCACCTGCCAGGTGCCGAGCCCGAGCAGCACGACGAGACCCGCCGCGCTCATCAAAGCCGGCCACAGGCGCGGGCGGGACCCCAGCAGCGTGAGGTGCGGACGCTGCCTCACCAACGGCTCCCGCCGCCGGCAAGGCTCACGGCTTGGCACCGGATACCGCCCCCCCGCGAGCCGGCCCGCCGCAGCAAGACCGGCACCGCGAGACAGGCGCGCGTCAATTGAAGACAGGCGCGCCGTAGGATCCCCACCAATAGATGCAGATGAAGAGGAACAGCCACACGACATCGACGAAATGCCAATACCAGGCCGCGGCCTCGAAGCCGAAATGATGATCCGGCTTGAAATGGCCAAGATAGGCCCGGGCGAGCGTCACGATCAGGAAGATCGTCCCGATGATGACATGCGCGCCATGGAAGCCGGTGGCCATGAAGAAGGTCGAGGCATAGATGCCGTCGGTGAAGCCGAAGGCGGAATGGCTGTATTCCCACGCCTGAAGCGAGGTGAAGAAGATGCCGAGGATCACCGTCAGCACCAGCCCCTGAAGCGTGCCCTTGCGGTCGCCGTGCTGCAGCGCGTGGTGCGCCCAGGTCACGGTGGTGCCCGAGGTGAGCAGGATCAGCGTATTGAGAAAGGCGAGATGCCAGGGGTCGAAGGGAATGATGCCATGCGGCGGCCAGACCCCGCCCGCCGCGGCGGTCGGAAAGAGCGAGGAATTGAAAAAGGCCCAGAACCAGGCAACGAAGAACATCACCTCGGAGGCGATGAAGAGCAGCATGCCGTAACGCAGGCCGAGCTGCACCACCGGCGTGTGATGCCCTTCATAGGTCGCCTCGCGGATCACATCGCGCCACCAGACGAACATGGTGTAGAGCACCATGATGACGCCGATCCCGAGCAGCCAGGTGCTGTGGAAATGCATGAAGCGGAGGAAGCCCAGGGCCAGGACGAAAGCGCTGATCGCCCCGATGATCGGCCAAGGGCTCGGGTCAACCAGATGATATTCGTGCCCTTTAGCGTCGTGTGCGGCCATGTCGCGTCACTCCCATGAACCAGCGTTGGCATTGTCGATGAATGGCATAGCGTCGATGAACAACATAGCGCTTCGGCTTGCGCTGGAAGCGGCGAACGAAACCGGGCGCGGGGATCCAAGGCTTCTCACCAGGCCCCTCCCTTGAACTTGACCAGGCTCACGACATAGAACACCGCCACCACGGCCAGCAGGAGAAGCGCCAACGCGATATTGCGGGCGCGCCGCCGTTTATGCGGGTCGGATGGCAGCATGTCAGAGGCCGATACCAAGGATACGCTCGACCAGAAGCAGCGCGAACAACAAGAAGAGATAGAGGATCGAAAAGGCGAAAAGCCGCTTCGCCGCCCGCTCGCCGCCCGGATCGCGCCAGACCTGCCAGGCCAGAAGCACGAAGAGAATGCCGAGAATGGCAGCGCCCGCGCCATAGAGCGGCCCGCCGATGCCGAGCGCCCAGGGACTGAAGGTCACCGGCACCAGCGCCAGGGAATAGATCAGGATCTGCCGCCGCGTCTCCCGGTCGCCGGCGACGACGGGCAACATCGGCACGCCGACCTTCGCATAATCGCCGCAGCGGTAGAGCGACAGCGCCCAG
>CALCYJ010000104.1 GCA_937905845.1 uncultured Rhodospirillales bacterium | reverse complement strand
TGAATGCCGAGCACGGCGTCGAATTGGTCCGCTCCCTCCGTCATCGCGCCCTCGAGCATCAGGCCGAAACGGTCTTCGCGGGCATCGGCCAGAAGATCGATCGGATTGGCGATCGCGGCTTCCGCCGGGAGGCTGGCCTTCAGGCGCCGGGCGAAGGCCGCCGGCAGGGCCGGGAGGTCGAGGCCCTCGGCTGCGGCCTGGTCGGTCGTAAGAACGCCCGGGCCGCCGGAATTGGACAGGACCAGAACCCGCCGGCCGATCCCTTGCGGATAGGCGCCGAAACCCTTGGCGGCGATCATCAGCCGGCGCAGGCTGGTCACGCGCAGGGTGCAGCATTCGCGGGTGAAGGCGGCGATGGCGGCCTCGCCGTTCGCCACCGCGCCGGTATGGGCGGCTGCCGCCGCCGCCCCTTCGGCGCTCCGCCCGCCCAGCAGCATCACCACCGGCTTGCGGGCGGCGACCTCGCGGGCCAGGCTGCGGAAGCGCGCCGGATCGGCGATGCTCTCGACATAGAGCAGGACGGCGCGGCACGTATCCTCCCGGCCGAGGTATTCGAGATAATCCTCGACGCCGAGATGCATGCCATTGCCGACCGAGACCACGGTGCCGACGGGAAGCCGCATGGCATTGGCGGCGGCGATCACTTCTTCTGCCAGCGCGCCCGACTGCGAGATCAGGGCGATGCCGCCGCCCGGCGGATAGTCGCGCAGGAAGGTGGCGCCGAAGCGCGCGGCCTTCGTCAGATGGATGATGCCGGCGCAATTCGGACCGGCGATGGTGATGCCGGCTTCCGCGGCGATTTCGCGCAACGCGCGATCGCGCGCCGCCCCTTCGTCGCCCGCCTCCTGAAAACCGCCGGGCAGGATGAGCAGGTTCTTATGCCCGGTGAGGGCGGCATCGCGCACGGCCTGCGCGATGAGGTCGGGCCGGATGGCGATGACAACGAGATCGGCCGGCGCCGGCAACTCGGCCAGAGACGGGTAGACCGGATAGCCGAAGGCGGTG
Organism: uncultured Rhodospirillales bacterium; assembly: GCA_937905845.1. Classification (GTDB taxonomy): domain Bacteria; phylum Pseudomonadota; class Alphaproteobacteria; order Ferrovibrionales; family Ferrovibrionaceae; genus CALCYJ01. The sequence goes on along the minus strand of CALCYJ010000104.1, from coordinate 5,968 downwards.
CCGCCCTTGGGATTGACCGGATAGACGGCGCCCTGGAAACCCGCGATCTTCAGATTTTGCAGCACCGCGCCGCCAGACGAGGTGGCGCGCTCGCCGGCGCCGACCACCGCGACGCTATCGGGCGCGAAGAACGGGCGCAGGTCGCGGCTCATGCCGGCGCGTCCCCTGATGCCTCGACCGGGACATTCAGGGTGACGAGGACGGGGACGTGATCGGATGCCACCTCCCAGCCGCGCACCGGCTTCAGGATCTCCGCCTGGGCGATCGCGGGCGCGAGCGGCGGGCTCACCCAGACATGGTCGAGCCTCCGGCCCTTGTCGGCCGCTTCCCAATTGGGCGAGCGATAGCTCCACCAGCTATAAAGCCGGGTGGGCTCGGGCACGATCCGGCGCACCGCGTCGATCCATTGGCCGGCCGAGGCAAGCTCCGCCATCAGCGCCACCTCGACCGGCGTATGGCTCACCACCTTGAGCAGCGCCTTGTGCGACCAGACATCGGCTTCGAGCGGCGCGACATTGAGATCGCCGACCAGGATGCGGCGGGCGGCGGCCTGCCGGTCCTGGCCGAAGAAGGCGGCCATCTCCTGCAGGAAGGCGAGCTTGTGGGCGAATTTGTCGTTCTGCTCGGGATCGGGAATGTCGCCGCCGGCCGGGACATAGAAATTATGCAGCTCGATGCCGCCGGGCAGCTCGGCCGCGAGGTGCCGGCAGTCGCCCTTGCCGCACCAGTCTTGCGCCCGGACGTTGGCAAGCGGCAGGCGCGAGATGATGGCGACGCCGTTATAGCTCTTCTGTCCCCGGATCGCGATTTCGCCATAGCCCACGGCTTCGAGGGGAGCGCGGGGAAAATCGCCGTCCACCACCTTGGTCTCCTGAAGGCAGAGGACGTCGGGCTGCCAGGTTTGCAGGACGCGGCAGACCAGCTCGATGCGCAGGCGGACCGAATTGATGTTCCAGGTGGCGATGCGCAAGGGGCGGGTGCCCGCGTTCTTCTTCGGCCGGATCGTCATGGCGGGGCGTGCTCTCGCAACAATTCAGAAGGTTCAGAACAGGTTGAAGCTGGTGCCGACGATGCCGAGCGGCCAGCGCCCGGCCTCGTACAGGCGGAACTTGAGGGCGAAAGGATGCTCGGCGTCGCTCGAGGGCACGGAAGCCAGCACCAAGGCCGCCTGATAGCAAGCCTGGGTCGCCGCCCCGGCGGCGGCGCGGATGAGCCCCTCGTCGCTCAGGCCGCTGCGCGCGGCGGCGATGGCGGCGGCGCCATGCACGCTTTGCGCGGCGCTGGCCGTCACCTGCGAGAGCGCCGCCAGCAGGTCGGCCTCCGCCATATGTTCGAGCGCCATCGCGATGAGGGCGGTGCGCGAAAGCTCTTCCGCCTCCCACCAGGCGCTGTTCCAGCCGGGGTTGCGGATCGCGGCTTCCGCTTCCTCCCAGTCGGCGACCGGGGTGACATGCGCTTCGGGAAAGCCCAGCGCCTCGACATAGGCGCGGGCATCGGACGCCTCGGCCGGGCTTAAGGCTTCTCCCAGGCTCGAAAACCACGCGACGCGCGGGGCCAGGCGGGCAAAGCGCAGCACCGCCTGGAGCACCGGCGCTCTGTCGTCGGCACCGGCGAAATCGCCACCCGCCGCCTCGTCGTCATCCTCGTCGTGCATCGCGTTCCCGTCATGCCGGCCGCAGGTGTCGGTGCGGGCGCCGGCCGCTGCGCGCTCAGGCGGCCGATGCCACCGGCGGCAGCGTCAGCCCCAGGCCCGTCACCAGTTCCTCGGCGCGGCGCAAATAGTCGGCCAGCATATCCTCGTTGCTGCGCTGCTTGATACCCCATTTGCGGTAGATCTCGTTGTTGCGCGAGTTGGGCTTGCCGAAGAAAGCCGGCAGCATGGGGAAATAGCGGTTGATCGCGTCCTGGACGGCGGCACTGCCCTCGGGCGTTTCGCAGAGTTCGGTGCAGAAATCCTGGCCGAACTGGGCATGGAAACGTTCTTCGGGCATCGTCATGCGCGCGAGGTTGCGCAGCGGCAGGAAGGCGCATTGGGCGAGATCTTCCACCTGGAGAATCTCGCCCAGGTCCGCCAGCAGCTTGATGACGCAGAATTCCGTCCAGGTCCGGAGCGGGAAGTCGAAGATCGAGAGCGGCCGCTTGCCCTGCGGCGTCATCTGTTCGAGCGGGATGCCCATCTCCTCGCCAAGCTCGCGGAAGCGCACATGGTGGCCGTATTCCTCCATCGCCACCCGGCAGGTCAGCCATTTGGCATAGGGGGTCGGGGCATATTGGATCGCCGGCTCGTCGAAGGCCTGGGCGCCATAAAGCTCGTTCACCGCGTGGCTGATGACGATCTTGGTGACCGCCTGGCGGAATTCCTCGGGCTGGTGCGAGAGATCGGCGCAGGTCTTCACCTGGATGTGGGGCTGCGGCTCAGTCATGACGAGCGTCTCCTCATACCACGGGGTCGGTGTTGAAGGCTTCGAGGTCGGTTTCAAGCGGCAGATAATGCGGGGCGAAAGCGGCCGTCGCCGCGGCGGCGAAATCCTCCGGGCTGCCCTCGGCCGCGCGGACCAGCCGGGCGATCGGGCGGGGCTGGGAGAACAGAAAGATTTCGCGGCCGCGCACGCCGAAAAGCTGGCCGCTGATGGCAGCGCCGGCATCCGATGCGAGCCAGGCCACCGCCGCCGCCACTTCTTCTGGCCGTGCCTTGAGCGCGCGTTCCTTGTAAAGGGCTTGCGCCTCGTTCGCAGGCTTGATCGTGTCGGTGACGCGGGTGGCGGCGAAGGGCGCGAGCGCGTTGCAGGTGACGCCGTCGCGCGCCATGTCGAGCGCCACCACGCGGGTCAACCCCAGAAGCCCGGCCTTGGCCGAGGCATAGGGCGCCTGGCCGTAATTGCCGTAGAGGCCGGCGCTGGAAACGATATTGACGATGCGCCCGGCCCGGCCGCCGCCGCGGCCCGCCTTGCTCTGCGCGCGGAGGATGGGCGTCGCCGCGTTCAACACATACCAGGCGGCGGAGAGGTTGGTGCGGATCACCGCTTCCCAATCGGCGGGCTCGCCCTTGAAGATGAAGGCGTCGCGCAGGATCGCCGCGTTATTGACGATGATATCGAGGCCGCCGAAGAGCGCGACCGCCCGGGCGATGCAGGCCCGGGCGGCGCCGGGGCTGGCGATACTGTCGCTGAAGGCCGCGGCCCGCTCGCCGATCGTAGCCGCCGCCGCCACCGCTACGCCGGCATCGGCGCCATCGCCCGCAATCGAGGTGCCGTTGTCGGCGATGAGCACGCTGGCGCCGTCCTCGGACAGCCGCCTGGCGATGGCAAGGCCGATGCCGCCGCCGCCGCCGGTGACGAGGGCGACGCGGCCCGAAAGGGGCGCGGCGGGAGCAGCGGATCGGGTCATGCGGTCACCAGCTTTGCCTTGTCCTGTTCGGTATAGAAGGCGTCGGCGTGACAATCGCCCCGCGCGGCGCCGAGCCTCTGTACGGCGGCGACGCAAGTCTCCACCATGACGGGCGGTCCGGCGAGATAGACTTTGGCGCCATCGAGGCTGGCGAAATCCGCCGCCACCGCATCCGCCAGAAAGCCGGTGCGCCGTGCCGTGGCGCCTTCCGGTTCCGACAGGACGGGGGTGAAGGTCAGATTGCCATGGCGCGCCGCAAGCCCTTTGAAATGATCTTCGAGATAGAGGTCGCGCTCGTCGCGGACGCCGAAATAGCAATGGATCGGCTGGCGCCGCTCAAGGGCCAGCGCCCGTTCCACGATCGACTTGATGGGCGCCAGGCCCGATCCGCCCGCCAGCGCCAGGATCGGCCCGGCATGCTGCTCGCGCAGGAAGGAGATGCCCCGCGGCCCTTCCACCCGCACCGGGTCGCCCGGCGCCAGCTCGTTCCGCACGAACGGCGAGACGGTGCCGCCCGCCATGCAGCGGATATGGAATTCCAGCACCGGATCGTCGGGCTGATTGGCCATGGAATAATCGCGCACCGGCAGATCGCCGAAACGGACCGCGGCATATTGCCCGGCGGAAAAGGCATAGGGGCCGCCGGCGGTAATTTCGAGCCTGAGCCGCATGATGTCGTGGGTCATGGGGTCGAGCCCGATCACCTTGCAATCGAGATGGCGGAAGGGATGGGCGGCGATCTCGTCGCCTTCGAGCCAGGCGATCTCGGCATTGCCAAGGGGGAGCGAGCGGCAGGCGAGAATGAGGCCCGAGTCCTTTTCCTCCGCCGTCAGCGCATAATCCGAATAGGGCGTCATCTCGACTTCGCCGGCCAGAAGCGCCGATTTGCAGGCGCCGCAATTGCCCGATTGGCAGCCGCAGGGATAATCATGACCGGCGGCCAGCGCCGCCTCCAGGATCGTCTGGCCGAGGGCGACGGTGACCGGCTCGGCGAGCTGGCGTACCTTGACGAGGAATGACATGGCCCGGACCATCCTTACTCTCGGCGCCAGCTTAGAAATTATATGAGTGCATGTCAAACTGTTTGTATAGCAAACAATATGACGGTGGCCCGCACGCAGAAACCCCCGGCCGGGGGGGATGGCCGGGGGTTTCCCTCGCATGAGCGAGTACGATGCCGGCAGGGGACAACCCGGCATCGTTGCATCGACCGGACGGCACACCGGGGGGCCAGTGCGGCGCAAAGCGCAGGTCCGATCGCCTCAAGTTCCAGATATGGGGGAAGGGGGCGCCGATACCAGAGGGCAGGCGAATAAATTCAGTCAAATTCTTGTGATTGGACGGGTGCCCGGACCGCGTTTAGAGGCGGGTGGATTTCCGTTTTCCCCGCCCGGTCGACGCCCGTCCCGATGCGTGATAAATCGGATCATGCGCAAAGGACCGCTTGCGCGCATAATCGGCGGGCAAAGGTCGGATCGGGTGCCGCGAGGCGGGATTTCGGGAAAGGCCAGGGTTTCGAGAAAGGGTAGCGTTCATGCGGTCAGGCGGCAAGGGAGCGACCAAGGGAGCGACGGCGAACGCCCGGCGGCGCGACTGTGCCTATGGCCTGCTGCCGGACCTGATCGGCTACAATCTGCGCCAGGCCCAGGTGGCGGTGTTCGAGGATTTCGTCACCGCCATGGCAGCCGAGGACATCACGCCCGGCCAGTTCGGCGTGCTGAGCCTGATCGAGGCCAATCCCGGGCTCAACCAGAGCGATCTCGGCGCGGCCATGGGGGTCGATCGCTCCACGGTCGTCGCCACGATCGACCGGCTGGAAAAGCGGCAATGGGCGGCGCGCCGCCCGGCGCCGGGCGACCGGCGTTCCTATGCCCTCGAACTCACGCCGCAGGGGCGGCGCCTGCTGCAGGAACTCAAGCCCCGGGTCAAGGCGCATGAGCGCCGCATCGCCGCCGCCCTGAGCGAGGCGGAGCAGCGTCTCCTGATTGATCTGCTGCAACGGATCGCCCGCCGCTCTCGCGGCCGGGCGGCCGCGCCTGGAGAGACGGGCGCGGGGGCGGCCGACGAGCCGGCAGCCCTTAAGGCGCGCGCGCTGCTCGAACGTTCGGCCTAGAGCCTGTTCTTGTCGCAAAAGCCTCGGCACACATGCGATAGGAATTACGTCGGAACCGCGCGTCGAGCGCGTTCCGGCAATCGTCCCGCTACGACCCCTCGCCCGGGTCGTGGTTGTTGCCGTTGCCGCTCAGATGGAGCCCCGTCTGTCCGGCATCGGGCGAGGGAATGCCGACGACATGGAAGCCGGCATCGACGTGCAGGATCTCGCCCGTCACCCCGCGCGAAAGATCGCTCAAGAAGAAGAGCGCCGCGCCGCCCACATCGTCGAAGTCGATATTGCGCCTGAGCGGCGCGAAATCGCGGTTGAAGCGGAAGACATAGCGGGCGCTGCCGATTACCGAGCCCGCGAGGGTGCGCATCGGCCCGGGCGAGAGCGCGTTGATCCGCACGCCGTCCGGCCCAAGGTCGGCCGCGAGATAGCGCACGCTCGCCTCCAGCGCGGCCTTCGCCACACCCATGACATTGT
>CALCYJ010000103.1 GCA_937905845.1 uncultured Rhodospirillales bacterium | reverse complement strand
CGCGCGATCGGTACCGCGACCGAGGTCAGGACCGAGCCCGAATCGGCCGTCAGGATATCGACCTTGTCCTGGGTGATGAGCTGGTTGTAGAGGGTTGCCGCCGTCGCCGTCGAACTCTGGTCGTCATAGGCGATGAGTTTGATCGGGATCTTCTTGTCATAGGGCTTCACGAACACGCCGCCATCGGCGTTCATCTGATCGACCCAGAGCTTCAGGCCGTAATAGACCGGCATGGAAATGCCGGCGAAGGGACCCGAGGAGGCGTAAAGCGTGCCGAGCTTGATTTCCTTGGGTGCCATCGCCGCCTGGGCGCTGGAAGCCACGGCCAGTGAGGAAGAAAGAATCAAGCCATAGATTAATTTGCGGAGCATTATGCCCTCCCGTTTCCATCGCTTATCCGGCGGCCGGCGCATCCGGCTGATCGCCTGGATCCGGCACAGAAATCCGGCCCTGGGCGGCCGGCGGCCCGCACCATTCCAGTCGCGCCGTGAATTGTCACTAATTTACACCAGGATGCTTGTCAATGACGATGCTGATCACGGATGGTCGCGGCCAGGGCGGAACGCCGCCCCGGCCTGCCGGCTCGCACGCGGCGCCGCCATGACGCTGGAATTCTCCGGCCAGAAGGTGTAAGCCGCCGCCATGTGCGAAACCCGCTCAGCCGCAGCCCTGCTCGATCGCTTCGCCGGCGCCCGCGTCCTGGTGCTGGGCGATGTCATGCTCGACCGCTATGTCTATGGCGCGGTGGAGCGCGTTTCCTACGAAGCGCCGATCCCGGTTCTGGCGGTGCGGCGGCAGGAATCGATGCTGGGGGGCGCCGGCAATGTGGCGCGCAACGTGGCGGCGCTGGGCGCGCGCGCCGTGCTGGTCGGCCTGGTCGGCACCGAACCCGCGGCGGCGGAAGTGCGCGCGCTCATGGCGGCGGAGGGGCGTATCGGCGATCATCTGGTGGCGGTGCCCGAGCGGCCGACCACCGTGAAGACCCGCTTCATCGCCTCCAGCCAGCAGCTTTTGCGCGCCGATGCCGAGACGCTCGCCGCCGCCGAGGGCGATGTCGCCCGGCGTCTCCTTGACGCCTTTCGCGCCGCCCTCGAAGACACCGATGTCGTGGTGCTTTCCGACTATGCCAAGGGCTGCCTGTCGGACGCGGTGCTGGGGCCGGCGATCGCGGCGGCAAGGGAAGCGGGCAAACCGGTGATCGTCGATCCCAAGAGCCGCGACCTCGCCCGCTATCGCGGCGCCGACCTGCTCAAGCCCAACCGGGCGGAGATGATGCTCGCGACCGGCCTGCCCTGCGGCAGCGACGAGGAGGCAGGGGCCGCGGCACGTCACGTCATGGCGGCGTGCGGCATCGCCGCCCTGCTGGTCAGCCGGGCGGAGCAGGGCGTCTCCCTGGTGACGGCCACGGGAGAGGCGCTGCATCTGCCGGCGGCGGCGCGCGAGGTCTTCGATGTTTCGGGCGCCGGCGATACGATGGTGGCGACGGCGGCGGTGGCGCTTGGCGCCGGCGCGGATCTGGCCGATGCCGCGCGCCTGGCCAATCTTGCCGCCGGCATCGTCGTCGGCAAGGTCGGCACCGCGGTGGTGCGGCCACGCGATCTTCAGGAGGCGCTGCACCAGGCGGCGGTGCATTCGACCGACAACAAGGTCGTGCCGCTCGACGTGGCGCTCGACCGGGTACAAGGTTTCCGGGCGCGAGGCGAGCGCGTCGGCTTCACCAACGGCTGCTTCGACCTCATCCATCCCGGGCATGTGGCGCTGCTGTCCCAGGCGCGGGCGTCCTGCGACCGGCTGATCGTCGCCATCAATTCGGATGCGTCGGTGCGGCGGCTGAAGGGGCCCGAGCGGCCGGTGCAGAACGAGACGGCGCGCGCCATCGTCCTGGCCTCCCTCGCCGTGGTCGATCTCGTGCTCGTGTTCGAGGAGGATACGCCGATCCCGCTGTTGCAGGCGCTCAAGCCCGACGTGCTGGTCAAGGGCGCCGACTACCGGCTCGACCAGGTGGTGGGGGCGGAGGTGGTCCGCGCCTATGGCGGCACAATCGTGCTGGCCGACCTTGTCGCCGGCCATAGCACCTCGGGCACCATCGCCAGGATGAGCGGCTAGACGGCGCCATGGGCCCGGCCGAAGCCAAGGTCGATGTGGCCATCCTGGGCGGCGGCGTCGCCGGCCTGTGGCTGCTGACCCGCCTGCGCCAGGCGGGCTTTGCGGCGGTGTTGCTGGAGCAAAGCCGGCTCGGCAGCGGCCAGAGCATCGCCGCCCAGGGCATCATTCACGGCGGCTTGAAATATGCGAGCGGCCTCAAGCTCGGCCGCGCGGCCGAGGCGATCGGCGGCATGCCGGATCTGTGGCGGCGCTGCCTGGCGGGGCGGGGGGAGATCGATCTGTCCGCCGTACCGCTGCTCTCGCCCCACCATCTCCTGTGGCTGCCGCCGGGGCTTCTCGGGCGGACGGCGGGCTTTTTCGCCTCCCGCGCCGTGAAAAGCCGCGCCGAGCGGCTCGCGCCCGAACGCTGGCCCACGGCGCTACAGGGCTGCCCAAGCGTCGGGGCGGTCTATGCGCTGGACGAGCCGGTGGTGGATGTGCCGGCGCTGCTGCGGGTTTTAAGCGCGGCCGGCGCCAGCGCCATCCGGCAGATAAAACCTGGCGACATCGAGATCGAGCGCGGCCCGGCCGGCGGCGCGCCCGGCGCACTCCGCCTGGCTCATCCGGCGGGCGGCACGGTGCGTCTTCGGGCGCAGCGCTTCGTCTTCACCGCCGGCATCGGCAACGAGGCGGCGCTGGCCGCTCTTGTGCCGCCGCCGGTGAGCGCGCAACGCCGCCCGTTGCAGATGGTCCTGGTGCGGGGCGTGCCCCATCCGCTTTACGCCCATTGTTTCGATCTGAGCGACAAGCCACGCCTGACCATCACCAGCCATTGCGACGCTTCCGGGCGGCTGGTCTGGTATCTCGGCGGCCAGATCGCCGAGGCGGGAGCGGGGCTTGCGCGCGAGGCGCTGATCGGGCGGGCGAAGGCGGAGATCGCCGCCCTGCTGCCGGACCTGGCCCAGGGCGGGCTCGAATGGGCGACACTTGGCATCGACCGGGCGGAGGCCGGGGCCGCGCCCGGCCTGCGGCCCGACCGGCCGGTGGCGGCGGCATCGGGGAGCGCGATCTTCGCCTGGCCGACCAAGCTCGCCTTCGCGCCGCTCCTTGCAGCCGAGGTGCTGGCGCTTCTCGCCCGCGATGGAATCGTGCCGGCCGGCGGCCCGGACGGCAGGGCGGCGCTCGAAGCCTGGCCGGTGCCGGCGGTGGCGCTGCCGCCCTGGGAAGAGGCGACATGGACGCGATGATGAAACGGCCGCTCGGCGCGACCGGCCTCGTGGTGAGCGCCCTAGGCCTTGGCACCGTCAAGCTCGGCCGCAACCGCGCGCTCAAATACGTGCAAGGCTTCGCGCTGCCCGAGGATGGCGCGGTCCGCCGCCTGCTCGACGCCGCGGCCGATCTCGGCATCACCCTGCTCGATACCGCGCCGGCCTATGGCACGAGCGAGGAACGGCTGGGCCAATTGCTTGGATCGCGGCGCCGGCATTTCGTGATCGCGAGCAAGGCGGGCGAGGAATTCGACGGCGCCCGCTCGCGGTTCGATTTTTCGCCCGAGGCTATCCGGGCCAGCGTCGAGCGCAGCCTGCGCCGCCTGCGCACCGACTGCCTCGATATAATCCTGCTGCATTCCGACGGGCTGGAGGAAACGGCGGCGCGCTTCGGTCCAGCCTTCGCCATGCTGGGCGAGCTGAAGGCGCGGGGCCTCGTGCGGGCCACCGGCTTCTCGGGCAAGACGGTGGCCGGCGGCCGCATGGCGCTGGCGCATTCCGACGTCGTGATGGTGACCTTGAACCCCGAGCAGGTGGCGGAACGGCCGGTGATCGCCGAGGCCGCCGCCGCGGGCAAGGGCGTCCTGATCAAGAAGGCGCTCGGCAGCGGCCGGCATGTGGGCGCGGCGGGCGCGGCGGGCGGGACGGGCGGGGCCTTAGTGCAGGCGGCGATGGATTTCGTCTTCGCCACTCCGGGCGTTGCGAGCGTCGTCGTCGGCACCCTCGATCCCGCGCACCTGGCCAAGGATGCCGCCGCGGCGCTGGCGGCGATCCGCCGCGCGCCCGGGGCGACCCCATGAGGCCGGCTTAGGGCAGGCTCTCGCCCGGGGGCTGACGGCCGCGGCGGCGGTGCAGCAGCCGGTTGATCGGCTGGAGCATCTGCGGATAGCGCCGGCGCAGCCGCACGAACAGCCGCCGCGAGCGGCGCGAATTGCGCATCACGATCGCCGCGCCGATCACCATCAGCGGCAGGCCGAAGGGTCCGGGCAGCGGCACCGCCAGGAAGCCGGCGGCGACGATCATAAGGCCGCCGCCGATCAGCGCGAGCTGCTTGGCGCGGGGCGAAAAGGGCAGAAGGGCGAGGAAATTGAGCGACATCGAGGGCAAGCCTTGAGCGCCGGGGCTGCGGCGCTGGCAGAGGGATCATGATGAGACAGGCCGGCACATTAGAGCTTTCCCGGTTCGGGGGGAATCAGAACCGGCCGAGGGCCTCGGAACCTCTCGCTGGTCGGTCCGATTCGGATAAGGCTCCGGCCGCATGATCGTCAAAATTCATGATATGAATCCGGCCGGCGCGAGGGAATCGACAGTGGCTTCGGCCGGACCGGACAGGCTCGCGGGGGAGGGTGGCCGATGAGCGGGAGCGTGGGGGTGATCGGCGCCGGCGCCTGGGGCAGCGCCCTCGCCATGAAGGCGGCGGCGGCCGGCCGCCCGGTCGTCTTGTGGGCGCGCCAGGCGGCTATCGCGGCGGTAATCGAGGAGACGCGCTTCAATCCCCTCTATCTGCCGGACGTCGTGTTCGATCCCTTGATCCGCGCCACCACCGACCTCGCCCTAGTGGCGGCGGCCGATGTCGTGCTGCTGGTGGTGCCGGCGCAGCATCTGCGCGCCCTCTGCCGCGCGCTGGCGCCGCTGCTGGCGCCGGGGCGGCCGCTCGTCCTCTGCGCCAAGGGGATCGAGCTTGCCACCGGCAGCCTGATGAGCGAGGTGGCGGCGGCCGAACTGCCGCGGACGCCGCTCGCTATTCTCTCCGGCCCGACCTTCGCCGCCGAAGTGGCGCGCGGCCTGCCGACCGCGGTGACGCTCGCCTGCCGTGACGCGACCCTGGGCGAGCGGCTGATCCAGATGCTCGGCCGTCCCTCCTTCCGGCCCTATCTGTCGCCCGATCTGGTCGGGACCGAGATCGGCGGCGCGGTGAAGAACGTGCTGGCGATCGCCTGCGGCATCGTCGTCGGCCGCCGCCTGGGCGACAATGCGCGCGCGGCGCTGATCACCCGGGGCCTCGCCGAGATGATCCGCCTCGGCCAGGCCAAGGGGGCGGCGCGCGAGACGCTGCTGGGCCTTTCGGGGCTGGGCGATCTGGTCCTGACCTGCACGGGGACGCAATCGCGCAACCTGTCGCTCGGGATGGCGCTCGGCCGGGGCGAGCCGCAGGCCGGCCCCCTCTCCGCCCGCCGCGCGGTGGTGGAAGGGGTGCCGACGGCCGCGGCGGTGGTGGCGCTGGCCCGCCGGCTTGCGGTCGAGATGCCGATCTGTGCCGCCATCGATGCCATTCTCAACCGCGGCGCCGATATCCAATCCTGCATCGCCGCTTTGCTCGCGCGGCCCTTCACGACGGAAGCAGCCGATCGGGCTTTAGGACCATAGCGTGTATAAAAGAAAAATATGCACGCATTGGTAACAAGAAGGAGGACATATCGCATGCTGTTCGTTATATTCTGTGTCGACAAGGACGATCACGGGCATGTCCGGGCGGCCAATCGGCCCGCGCACCTGGCTCATCTGAAGTCTCTGGGCGAGCGGTTGAAACTCGCCGGGCCGATGACGACGGAAGACGGCAGCGCCATGACGGGCAGCCTGATCGTGATCGAGGCGGTGGATCTGGCGGCGGCGCAGGCGGTGGCGGCGGCCGACCCTTACGCCCCGGCGGGCCTGTTCGCGCGGGCGGATGTCCGGCCGTGGCGGCAGGCCATCCCGGCGCCGAATTAGCCGAAGCGGAGGCGGACGTGGCCTATTGGCTGATCAAGTCGGAGCCCGGCGCCTGGTCGTGGGAGGATCAGGTCAAGGCCCGCACCACCGGCTGGACCGGGGTGCGCAACTACCAGGCGTCCAACAATATGAAGGCGATGCGGGTTGGCGACCGCTGCTTCTTCTATCACTCGGTCGAGGCGAAATGCATTGTCGGCATCGTCGAGGTGGTGCGCGAATCCCATCCCGACCCGACCGACAAGAGCGGCCGTTTCGGCATGGTCGAGGTCGAGGCGCTGAAGCCCCTGGCCTCGCCGGTGACGCTGGCGGAGATCAAGGCGGACGAGCGCTTGCAGCATCTGGCGCTGGTGCGCCAGTCGCGGCTCTCGGTCCTGCCCGTCGATGCCGCCGCCTGGAAGATCATCTGCAAGCGGGGAGGGGTGGCGCCGTGAGTTTTCACGAATTGCCGGGGCGGCCGAAAGCCGGGACCGCGCTCTGCCGGCTGGACGAGATCGCCGAGGACGAGGCTCGCAACTTCCGCTTCGGCGGCGGCCTCGCGCTGTTTCAGCTTTTCCTGGTGCGCAAGGCGGGCGTGGTGCGCGCCTATGTCAACCAATGCCCGCACGCCCGCACGCCGCTCGATTGGCAGAGCGAGGATTTCTTCAACCGCTCCAAGACGATGCTGCTGTGCGGCACCCATGGCGCCCTGTTCCGCATCGAGGACGGCTATTGCGTGCGCGGCCCCTGTCCGGGGCAAAGCCTGGTGAGCGTGCCGATCGAAATTGTGGCCGGCGAAATCCGCATTGCCGAACCCGGCGGGCGGCCAGAGGTCTTGGTCGAGGTTTTGGCCGAGGTTTCAGCCGAAACACTGCCGCGCGCCCCGGCCGAGGCGCCGTCCGAGCGGGCGGGCGGCGGATCGGGCAGTTCCGGCGTCAGTGGCCGCTGAAGCGGCGGCGGCGCTTGGGCTGGCGCCGGCGGCAGAGCAGCAGCAGGATCAGCCCGAGGGCCCCGAAATCGGCCCAGCCCGGCCAGTTCAGGACCGGCTGCACCACGGCCCGCCAGACCGCGGGATGGAGATGGACCGGGCCGGCTGCTTGCAGCCGGCTCAGGCTTGAGGGATCGAGGCGCTGCCAAACGGCGCTAAGCGGCGTCGGCACAAAGATTCCGGTCTGCCAGGCGTGCAGCGCATCGCCGCCCGCCATCACGATCGCCGCAATCAGCAGCAGCCAGCCGAGCCAGCGGCCTAAGATCATCCGCGCTCCTCGTGCCCGGGTCCGGGCCCATCATCCGCCGATCCCGATCTTCCGGCGGCCGCGACCGGCCCTATCCTCAAAGACAAAGCCGGAAACATTTCCCGGCCGGGATATGCGCCGAAACAACGGATTGAGAGCCCTTGGGTTTAATTCTTGTCAAGGCCAAGGGCTCCGGATTGAAAGACCGCCGCCGACCATTGGGTATCGGGCTCCCGATGCATCACGTGCAGCTTAGAACGCTTTGGTGTCAAACAAAAGCACTCCAGATTCCGGAGATTGCATTATTTCATCATGGTAAATTCGATCTTCCGTTTCCCTTGGCGCCGATCCTGTTCCCGCGCGCCGGGACAATAGCCGGCCGAATGAGGCCGATTTCACCGCCCAGCCGCACGGCAGGTTGCATTCCCGCGCGCGGCGGCTATAGTCCCGCCGCAATCGCCGATCTGATTGCGCCGCGGAGGGGTGGCCGAGCGGTTTAAGGCGCACGCCTGGAAAGCGTGTTCACGGGAAACCGTGTCGGGGGTTCGAATCCCCCTCCCTCCGCCATTTCTACGCCAGAGCGCGACAAGCTGTCCGGCGATTGTCTCGGGCGAGTCAGGCTTAAGCGTCGAAGCTAGGACGCTCGCCGGTCGCCAGGGCTTCAAGCTGCCAGCCCTCACCGTCATTCCAAACGCGCAGGGTTAGCCGCGCCGGAATGGTGTTCGCAGACAGCACTTCGCAGAACAGGAAATAGGTCTGGTCGGCCGGGATGATCTCCCCGCCGCCCGTTCCAGGCCAAACATCGGGTTCGTCGGGGCGGTGATATTGAGGATAGGCCGGCGCCGTGGGATCGTAAGCCTCTGTCCACAGAATATACAGCGTTTTGACCTGACCAGGGCGAAGGTCAAAAGTCTCCGAAGCGTCGTGCAGCCACGAGCGGTCATGAAGGGCAAGATTCATGCTGTTGGCGGTGGAGAGCTTCAGGATGCAGTTGGTGAGATAGTTCGGCGCAGTGTTTTCGATGACCACGCTATACGAGTGCATCGGCTCATGGTCGGGGTGGATATGGACCGCGTGATTTAGGTCCACGTACATCGAGATGTCAGAGTCACCCTCGGCTTCAAGTTCCGCGTTGCGGTCTCTCAGGGCATCGATCTCGGTTTCTTGTTCCTTGTTCTTCTGGCCGATGGTGGAGAAGAAGGCCCAACCGAGGTAACCGGGCAAAAGTACGAAGGGTGCGGCGATGGCGGCAATGCGTTGCGACAGATTCACTCCGGCCTTGCCGCCGACGCTAAACCCTATCCAGGCAGTGATGCCTTGAGTGAGGATCAGAGCAAAGAGCGCAGTCGGGTTCAGTCGAAGCAAATCTGTAGCGCGTTTCAGCGCACGCCTCAAAATACTTCCCCAATAGGCCACCCGACATCTCCCGCACCCTGGCGGTTGTCTACCATGGTCAAGCCTTAAGGAGGAGCGTCTTCCTCCCTCAGCGCGGCGCTCGCCTTCGTCATGAGGCTGGCGGACTGAAAGTGTGCCTTGCAATGAATTATAGGGCTATAGCGTAGACATAGTGCTCATCTTCGTCGTTCGTGGCCCGCCATCTTACTAGCGCGCGCCGGATTATCCGGGCTTATCCGGCGATATGACGTGTTCGCTGCGTAGCGGCGGCGCCCGGCGGCGTTATACCAATTCGATCTGCGCATGATGGCCGGCGGCTGCGGCCAAGCGCCGATCGCGCGTCAGCAAGGGTGCGTCGAGCGCCTCGGCTAGCGCGACATAGGCAGCGTCATAGGCTGTCAGATTGTTCCGCAAATCCCAAATGCGCGGCAAAAGCAAATCATGCGGATATCGCCGTAGGGGCAGGTCCGCCAGGTCGGCGAGAGCCAGGCGGCCGCGCTCGCCATCGATTTCGCCGTTCGCTGCGTAGCGCCGGATCACCTGTGCGACTTCGACATCAAGCAGATGCGGCGCGTGGAGCGTTTGACGAGGGGCGAACAGCCGATCTTCCACGGCTTTCGCCGCCTGCGTGCGGAGAAGGGCTTCAAGCAGGGCCGAAGCGTCGACGACGATCACGCGCGGTCGCGCTCGGCGCGAACCGCTTCGGCCGGCGGCGTGGAAGGGGCCGTTTCCGTGCGGCTGCGCAGCCGCGCCCGCAATTCATCAATCGTCGGTCGTTCCGCCACCTGACGAATTTCGCTGAGCAGATAGTCGGATAGCGACATACCGGCTAGCGCTGCACGCGATTTGAGCTGGCGATGCAGCGCGTCCGGAACATTGCGGATTTGAACCATCGTTCCCATGCGCAAAACATAGAAACATCCATATCACATGTCAACGCATCTCCGGCCGTCCGGACGGCCTCATAGAACTATCGCGTAGCTCTCATCGTCGTCGGGCGTGACCCGCCATCTTAGGCTACAGCACCGGCGCTATCCTATGGCGCCCGGCAATGGTCGCGGCCCGTCGCGATTCGCCAAATCAGCCGCTAGGCCGTTGCCACCAGAAGCTCCTCGGCATTGTTCGGCGGGCGAAGGCCATCGGTTCTGGCCGCGAAGTAGCGTCGGGTAAGATCGGCCGCCGAGACGTGCCGTGCGTCCCTAAACCCAGCCTCGCGAGCCAGCGCCACCATCTCCGGCGGCGTGAAGAAGCTGAGGAAAGGCGTGCCGCTTGCTCGCGCTCCCTTCTCCGCCATCGCGAGCCCGGGACGTATCTCCGGGTCCGCCAGCTCCAGCGGGAGCAGGAACGTCATGGCGAGCGTCGATCCCGGGGCGAGCGCCGCGACCTGGCGCAGCGTGGCCGCGTTCGCGTCCCTGGTGAGATACATGCTGACGCCGGTGGAGACGATGATTGCCGGCTTGCCGGCATCGAAGCCGGCCGTCACGAGCCCGTCCCGCCAGGATCCGCCCGCCTCGAAATCGACCGGCACGAAGCGCAGCCAGTCCGGGACACCGTAGCCGAGTTCGATCAGGCGTTGGCGCTTCCAAGCCTGCGGATCGGGCCGGTCGATCTCGAACACCTTAAGGCGGGATGCAATCTCCGGCCGCCGCTGGGCGAAACTGTCGAGGCCGGCGCCGAGGATGACATACTGACTAAGCCCGCGGCCGGCCTGTTCCACGACCAGATCCTCGATGAAGCGCGCACGGGCGACGATGGCGGCGCGGAAAGCCTTCGTGAATTGCGGGTCCATGTCGCCGCGGCGGTGCCAGCCTGGGTCCGGGGCCAGCAGCCTGAGGCCGATCTCGTCTTCCAGCACATGCGGCGGCGGATCGATCTCGACATGCAGGGCCCGCCACAGGGCGACCCGCGCGGCCGTGCTGTCTGGCGCCGCATCGTGCTTATCGCTCATGATCGTGAACTCACCTGTTCGCCCGGGCCGCATCCATCACGGCCGGGCGGGGTTTGCGGCCTCGATCCTCGCTCGCACTTCCTGGATATACTGCGCCGCCTGCCCACGGGTCTGAATCGCCTGGACGCGGGCCAGAATGGCGTGCGCCTCGGCCGGGGGTGAAAGCGCCAGGTCATGGCGCATCGCGACATGCACCAGGCCCGGCAGATTGCCGCTATCGACGGTGCCATCCGGCGCCGGCGCCTGCCGTGCGGCCTGCCGGGCGATCGGTGTTGCCGGATCGGGCAAGGCGGTCGGCGCGTCCGTTCTGGGTACGGCCAGCGAGAGGAGGGGCGTCAGTTCGTGGGCCACGGCATCGCGCTTGGTCAACGGGGGCAAGCCGAACAGCACCTCCATCGTGGCGGGGATCGAACTGTGATCATAGAGCCGGTGATCGATGAGGTTGGCGGGGATCAGCGGCGAGACGATCACGGCGGGGACGCGAACGCCATACCGGTCGAAGGCGAAGCCGTAATGATTGTATTTCGCGCCCGGCTGCGTGTCGCCGGGCGGCACGGCGGGGGGCGGCGCGACATGGTCATAGAAGCCGCCATGTTCGTCCCAGGTGACGATCAGCAAGCTGGTATTCCAATGCGGCGAGTTGCGAATAGCCTCGTAGGTCGCCTTGATCAGCGCTTCGCCGTGAGCAACGCTGTCGAGCGGGTGCTGGGAATTTCCGCCCTCGAACGTGCCGCTCGCGACATCGCCGTAGTTCGGCTCGATCCAGGTGTAGAGCCAGGGATAGTTCGCCGCCGCCACGGCATCGGCAAATTGATCGAAGGAAGATATGTCGGGCAGGGTAATGCCCTTGAGCGCCGCCGCCAGGGGGAAATGGTCGCCGGCAAAGATCCGCCACCCGGTTTCCGACTTGCGGCGGAGCGCATCGAAAATCGAGCCCTGGGCAAACGCGAAGCCGTCGATGGTTTCCCAGGTCAAAATTTCGGCGGTCGTCGGACTATGGTCGAGCCCGCCGGACGAAGCCGCGCAGGCGAAAAGGCGGTTCGGCCAGGTCGGCCCCGGAATCGAGGCGTGCCAGTGGTCGCAGACGGCGAAGTTCTTCGCCAGATCCTGGAGGACCGGGAGCTGATCGGGCGAGAAGCCTTTCATGATCTCGCCGAAATCGCTGGGCGCGTTGCCTTCGTCCGGCGTGTGGGAGAAAGCATAATCGCTGACGAAGCCGCTATTATTGATCGCCGGGTAGGGGCCACCGGAGGGATAGGCCGCATTCGTCCCGCACAGATGCTCCAACACATCGAGAAATTCATGGCCGGGGTCCACCGGCATCGTATCGTCGGCCGGCGCCGCCGCCACATAGCTCCGGCCGCGATAGCTGTTGAACTCCTTGCCGCTCAGCCCGTCGAGCGTCGTCGGCCGCCCGGTGACGGCATCCGTTCCGCTTATCCCGGAAAAGCCCAGCATATGGTCGAAGGAGCGATTTTCCAGCATCAGCACGAAGACATTCGTGATGGCGGCAGGCATGGCACCTTCCTTTCAGGAACGCCGCACCTTCATGCAAGGACGGCGATGGAGTCACATAGATATAACGCTGATCGCGGGATATTTTACCTAATTTTACAACTTATAGGACGTAACGTAAGGAAGTTTTAAATATTTTCCATTACTGACGTAGCGGAACGAACGGGAGTATCTCTCATGGCAGATATCGTCGACGAGTTGCAAAAGGAACATGCTGCAATCGTCGCTATTCTGGCGGAGATCAAGCAGATGGGTATCGGGTCACAGGAGGCCCAGCATAAATTCATCCTAGCCGAGAAGGGATTGCTCGGCCATCTGCGCAAGGAGGACGAGCATCTCTACCCTGCCTTGCGGAAGGCGGCGGCGTCCGACCCCAAGTTGCAGAGTACGCTGGAGGTGTTCGCTCGTGAGATGGAGGAAGTGTCGCGGACGGCGCTCGCCTTTCTCGCCAAATATCGCGACGGCGGCGATCTCATGGAATTCGCCAGGGACTTCGGGCGTTTGAGCTTCGCGCTCTCCTCGCGCATCAAGAGAGAGGAAACCATCCTCTACAAGGAATATCGCCGCATTGCGGCCTGAGGATTCGCCGCCGCAAACAGGGGCGCGCGGCATCCGATCATGATCTTGGTGTTTCAGGCGCCAGTGCTGGTGCCAGTGCCCGCGCCAGTGCCCGTGCCCGCGAGATCGCGGATGCTGGGATGCTCGCCGCAGAGCCTACAGGCGGGATCGCGCCGGACGCGGACGGTGCGGAAGTTCGGCCCCAGCGCGTCATAGATCAGCAGCCGTCCCGACAGGCTGTCGCCAAGCTCCAGAATCTCCTTGATCACTTCCGTCGCCTGAAGGCTGCCCATGGTGCCGCCGAGCACGCCGAGCACGCCGGCCTCGGCGCAGGAGGGGGCGAGATCGGGCGGTGGCGGCGCCGGAAACAGGCAGCGATAGCAGGGATTGGGTCCGGGAAGATGCGCCTTGAAGGTGGCGAGCTGTCCCTCGAAGCCCAGGAGCGCGGCCGAGACCAGCGTGCGACCGGTGAGATAGCAAGCATCGTTGACGAGGAAGCGGGTGGCGAAATTGTCGCTGCCATCGGCCACCAGATCGTATTGGCTGAAGAGCGGGAGGGCGTTATCCGCCTTGAGCCGCATCGGATGCTGCACCAGGCGGACGTCGGGGTTGAGGGCGGCGATGGTGGCGGCGGTGGAGGCGGTCTTGCTCCAGCCGATCCGCGCCGTGGTATGGAGCACCTGGCGCTGGAGATTGGATAGCGACACGGTATCGTCATCGACCACCCCGATCGTGCCGACGCCGGCGGCGGCGAGATAGAGGATCAGCGGCGAGCCGAGCCCGCCCGCGCCCACCACCAGCACGCGGGCGCCGAGCAGGCGCTGCTGCCCCGCGCCACCCACTTCCTTCAAGATGATGTGGCGGGCATAGCGTTCGCACTGGGCGTCGGTGCATTCCCACTCCCCGCACTTCGCAGAGCGCCGTCGAAAGATAGCGTTCGGCGAAGGAGGGAATGATGGCGACGATCGTCTTCCCCGCCATTTCCGGCCGGCTGCCGACCTCGAAGGCCGCCGCCAGCGCCGCGCCTGACGAGATGCCGCCCGGAATGCCTTCGAGCCTCGCCGCCTGGCGCGCCGTCTCGAAGGCGGTCTCGTTGCCGATGGTGATGATCTCGTCGATCAGGGCGGTATCGAGGATCGAGGGCACGAAGCCCGCGCCGAGCCCCTGGATCTTGTGCGGCCCGGGCCGGCCGCCGGAAAGGACGGGGCTGTCCTCGGGCTCGACGGCGATCATCTTCACCTGCGGCTTGCGCGCCTTCAGCACCTGGCCGACGCCGGTGATGGTGCCGCCGGTGCCGACGCCCGAGACCACGACATCGACCAGGCCGGCGGTATCGGTCCAGATCTCCTCCGCCGTGGTGGCGCGATGGATGGCGGGATTGGCCGGGTTGTCGAACTGCTGGGGAATGACGGCATCGCCATGTTCGCGGCAGAGTTCCTCGGCGCGGGCGAGCGCGCCCTTCATGCCCTTTTCGGGTGCCGTCAGTTCCAGCTCGGCACCGAGCAGGCGGAGCATCTTGCGCCGTTCGACCGACATGCTCTCCGGCATCACCAGGATGAGCCGGTAGCCCTTGGCGGCGCAGACGAAGGCGAGCGCGATGCCGGTGTTGCCCGAGGTCGCCTCGACCAGCACCGTGTTGGGGCCGATGCGGCCCTCGGCCTCCAGCGCCTCGATCATGGCGGCGCCGATCCGGTCCTTGACGGAGCCGAGCGGATTGAAGAATTCGAGCTTGGCCAGGACATCCGCCTTGCAGCCCGTCGCCTGCACCAGGCGATGCAGGCGCACGAGCGGCGTGCCGCCGATCGTGTCGACAATCGAATCATAGACGCGGCCGCGCGGCGCCGGCCGGATCGCGGACGGGGCGGATGCTGGCGCTGGTTTCATGGCGGACTCCTCATATTGGCAAGGCGGCAGGGCGGCCGGCGCGGATCACGGATTGTCAGCTCGCGCGATCTCAGATCGCGAAATCGCTGCGGTCCGGCCCCTCGGGGCGGATGCTGGCGGCCTGGGCGCGCCGGCAGAGATCCTCAAGGGTGATGGCATCGAGCCGCAGCATCATTTCCTCGCGCAGCTCGTTCCACAGCGGGCGCACCACCCGCTGGCCAAGTTCGGAGCCGGCGGAATCCGCCGCCTCCTCCTCGTCGGCTTCACGGTCGAGGGCATCGACCACCCGCACCACCTCGCCGACGGTGATGCGCCGGCGTTCGCGCGCCAGCGTATAGCCGCCGCGCGGTCCCCGCACGCCCTTGAGCACGCCGGCATGCACGAGCTGCTGCATCACCTGCTCCAGATAGCGCTGCGGGATCCCCTGGCGGCGGGTGATCTCCTTGGATTGCACCGGCTCGGGCCGGGCGTTGTAGGCGATGTCGACCACCGCCTCCAGGGCGAACATGGTCTTGCGCGGCAGTCGCAGCATGTCAGAGCTTCTCCATCCCGGTCGAACCGAAACCGCCGGCGCCGCGCCCGGTTTCGGGCAACGCCGCCACTTCCTCAAGCTCGGCCCGCGCCACCGGCGCCACGACGAGCTGCGCGATACGCTGGCCGCGGCGGATCACCGCCGGTGCTGCGCCAAGGTTGATCAGCACCACGCCGATCTCGCCGCGATAGTCGGCGTCGATGGTCCCCGGCGCGTTCAGGACCGTGACGCCGCTCGTGAGCGCCAGGCCCGAGCGCGGCCGCACCTGCGCCTCGAAACCGGCCGGCAGCGCCAGCGCCAGCCCGGTCGGCACCAGGGCGCGGGCGAAGGGCGCCAGTTCCACCTCCGCCGTCACCGCGGCCATGAGGTCGAGGCCGGCGCTGCCCGCCGTCGCATAGGCGGGAAGCGGCAGGTCGGCGCCGTGCGGCAGGCGCCGAATAGCAACCCGCGGCGCGCTCATGCGCCGCCGCTCCGGACTCTGGCAACCTGCGGCGCGCTCATGCGCCGCCGCTTAGGGCTTCGGCGATGTGGCCGGCCAGGCGCGCCGCCACCTCGTCCTTGCTCGCGGTCGGCCAATCCTCGACCTTGGCGCCGGCGATCAGATGCACCGTATTGCTGGCGCCGCCGAACACGCCCTGCGCCGGGCTCACGTCGTTGGCGATGATCCAGTCGCACCCTTTGCGCGCGAGCTTGTCGCGGGCATTGGCGATGATATTCTCGGTCTCGGCGGCAAAGCCCACCACGAGACGCGGCCGGGCCGGGCCGGGCCGGCTCAGCATAGCGAGGATGTCGGGATTCTCGACCAGGGCCAGGCTCGGAAGCTGGCCGTGCCGCTTCTTGATCTTCTCCTGCGCGCAATCACTCACCCGCCAGTCGGCCACCGCGGCGGCGCAGACCGCGATATCGACCGGCAAGGCGGCCGTCGCCGCCGCCAGCATCTCGACCGCCGTCTCCACTTTCGCCAGGCGCACGCCGGGCGGGTCGGGCTCCTGCGTCGGGCCGGAAACCAGCAGCGTATCGGCGCCGAGCGCCGCCAGGGCGCGGGCGATGGCATGGCCCTGCTTGCCCGAGGAGCGGTTGGCGATATAGCGCACGGGATCGATCGGCTCATGCGTCGGCCCCGAGGTGACGAGCGCGCGGCGGCCGGCCAGCGGGCGCGCCTGCGGCGCCAGCAGGGCGGCGATGGCCTCCAGGATCTCGGCCGGCTCGGCCATGCGGCCCAGGCCATATTCGTTGCAGGCCATCGGCCCCTCGCCGGGGCCGACGAAATGGATGCCGTCGGCGGCAAGCTGGGCCCGGTTGCGCCGGCTTGCCGGATGATGCCACATGCGCACGTTCATGGCCGGCGCCACCAGCACCGGCTTGTCGGTGGCCAGCAGCGCGGTGCTGGCCAGATCGGACGCCAGCCCCTGCGCCATGCGGGCGAGGAGATCGGCGGTGGCCGGCGCCACCACCAGGAGATCGGCGGCGCGGGAAAGCTGGATATGGCCCATTTCCGCTTCGTCGGTCAGCGAGAAGAGGTCGCTGAAGACCTTCTCGCCCGAGAGGGAGGCAAGGCTCAAGGGCGTGACGAATTCGGCCCCGGCCCGCGTCAGGATGCAGCGTACCTCCGCGCCCGCCTCGCGCAGCCTGCGGATCAGCTCCAGGCCTTTATAGGCCGCGATGCCGCCGCCGATGATCAGCAGGATGCGCTTGTCCGCCAATATCGCCATGCTCAATCCCTGCGCATCTGAACGTTACCCGTCAAACGTCGATCTTGGGCCCCGATCGGGGCCGGTAGCGGCTGCCGGATTGTAATCCGGCGGATTGCCGCCGCGGCACGCCATTTTCACACGAATTACGTCAATCGGGTGTAAATAACTCTATCGAGCCCTCCCGGCGCCGGCAAGGAGATCTGCCGCCGCGGCCTGGTCGCGTGCGGGAAAGGTCAGGTTTTTTCGTAGAGGGCGATGGCGTCCTCGACGTCGCTGGTGATCATGCAGCGGCCGTTCTGGAGCACCAGGGCCTTGTTGCAAAAGCCGCGGAGCAGCTCGCAATCATGGCTTGCCATGACGATGACCTGGGTTTGCCGCAGCAGGCCCAGCAGGCGGCGCTGCGCTTTCTCGTAGAATTTACGGTCGCCGATGCCGATCACCTCGTCGATCAGCAGGATGTCGGGCGCGATGGCGGAGGCGATGCTGAAGGAGAGCCGCAGCGCCATCCCTGAGGAATAGGTGCGGACGGGCAGATCGAGAAAAGTGCCAAGCTCGGAGAATTCCGCGATCTCGGGCGACAGTCCCAGGATCTCCTGCCGGGTGACGCCCATGGCAAGGCCGCACAGCAGGATGTTCTCCCGGCCGGTGGCGTCCATCTCCATGCCAAGCCCGGTGGAGAGCAGGGCGGAGACCCGGCCGCGCAGGCGAAGGAAGCCGCTGCTTGGCGGATAGATACCGGCGAGCACGCGCAGCAGACTGCTCTTGCCGCTGCCATTCTCGCCGACGAGCGCAAGCCGGTCGCCCTCGCTCAAGCGGAAGCTGACCCCGTCGAGGGCGCGCACGCTCACGACGCGGGTGTCGCGCTGCACTAGCCCGCCCAGCCCGAACCGCGTCACCTTGTTGCGGAGCGACTGGCTCTGTGAATCGAACACCGGATAGTCGAGCGAGAGAGACACGGCCTCGACACGGATCGGCGGCTCTAAGCCCGGCACCGGCATCTCACACCCAGAAAGGAATAAGGCGCCGCTTGAAGGTCAGCAGCAGGAAGACCAGAATCAGGCCGGCCGCGCCCATCCCGATCAGCGCCTCGTAGGTGAGCGCACTCGGCACCTGGCCCAGCAGCGGATCGCGCACCACGTCCAGCAGATGCACCAGCGGATTGAAGACGGCGAGATAGGCGAATTTTCCCAGGACCTGCTTGTGCCAGAATACCGGCGTGATCAGGAAAAGCAGCGACATCGCCGCCTGGATCACCTGCGTCACGTCGTGAAAGCGCGCGCTGAGCAGCGCCACCAGCATGCCGATCCAATAGAGATTGATCATCACCAGGATCATGCCGAGCGCGAACAGCGGCAGCATGACCAGGAAATCGACCTTAAAAATCACAGCCACGACGACGAAGATCGTGAGATTGTGCGCCAGGATGAGAACGTGATAGCCGATCAGTCGGAGGATGAATCGCGAATAATCGGTGCGGGTGTTATTGATCGTTTCGGCGTATTTTTCCAACGTATCGCAACTGATGGTGATGCACAGGCTGATGAATTGCCAAAGAATGATGCCCGACGCCAGATAGGGGAGATATTTCGCCGGATTCTGATGCATCACCAGGCTGAAGATCAGGCCAAGCGAGCCGACCGAAAGCGCTGTCGTCACCACCACCCACCAGGGGCCGAAGGAGGTCCGCCGATAGCGCAGCACCAGATCGAAATAGGCGAGCCGCACCCAGAAATCGACATCGCGGAAGCCGCGATACATATCCTGCCAGGCTTCCGCCGCCATCGCCGCGAGCGGGGTTTTCGATACCGGCAAAATCACGATCGTCCTGGTCATGGGTGCCGCAAGCCACCTCAAGGAGACAAGGCTTTATAGCGAGATGCCGGGGCCGGGGCCAGAGCAGATTGGCGCGAGCACGGTGCCGCCGCGGGCCCGGGCCGGCCGGGTGCTTGCCGCTTGACGTGCCGGGGTTGCAGGATATGGTGGCCCCGCGTTCAGAGGTTGCGCCAGCACGCGATGCCTATCGGCAAACAAGCGCATATCCATGATTTAAGAAACGCATCATGACGAACCGGCCTTTCGCCAGCATCATCCTGCCGACCTACAATCACCAGAAATATATCGGCCAGGCGCTCGACAGCCTGTTGGCGCAGACCGATCCCTCGTGGGAGGCGATCGTGGTCGATGACGGTTCGACGGATCAATCCGGCGCCATCATCGATGCCTATGCCGCGCGCGATCCGCGGATCCGCGCCTTCCATCAGGCGAACGGCGGCGTCGCCGCAGCACTCAATGCCGGCTTGCGCCAGGCGCGGGGCGAGTGGGTGCACTGGCTTTCCTCCGATGATCTGTTCAAGCCGGAGAAGCTCGCGATCAACCGCGACTGGATCGCCCGCCATGCCGATGCCGAGTTCTTCTTTTCCCATTTCTGGCTGCTGCGGGAGAAGACCGGCGAGCTGACGCAACACGACCTCTGGGGGCCGTTGCCCGAGGCGCCCTATCAGCTTCTCACCCTGCTGTTCCGCAATTACGTCAGCGGGATCTCGATCTGCGTGAAGCGGGAAGCCTGGGACGAAGCCGGCCATTTCGACCCCACGCTGCGCTATGCCCAGGATTACGACCAGTGGCTGCGGCTGCTCTCGCGCCGGCCCGGAATCTTCATTCCGGAATGGATGGTGATCAGCCGCAATCATGCGGAACAGGGTTCGGAAGTCTTTCCCGAAGCCTGCTATTTCGACACCGCCAAGGCCGCGATCCGGCTGCTCAACCGCGCGCCCTTTGCCGCCCTCGTGCCCTGGACCGACCTTAATGATGAGGCCGCCGCCCGCGCCGCCGCCGCCAAGGCGCTGGAGATCGCCTGCGAGCCGACCGCGTTCCTTTATGCGCTGGGCGTTCATCCCGGCCTGATGCTGCGGCTGCTCGAATGGGCATTCCCGATGACGGACGCGCCGCCGCCGTCCGAGGACCTGCGTGCGATGATCATCGCGCGCGTGCGGGCGATGGCGCTGGAAGACGGCGAGGACGAATGGCATTGGATGTGGCGCGATCTCGCCGCCGCTCTGGCGCTGCCCGCGCCGCGCTTCACCTACCGGCCGATCGATCCCACCGCGCTCGGGCGCCGCGACTATGCCGCCCGGCGGGCCCGCGGCGGCGCGGCGGCGGAACCCTTGCGCGTCTATCTCGAACGTTTCGAGGGCATCCGGGAAACGCCCACGCGCCCCCCCGGCGCCGGCACCGATCGTGTGGTCCTTATCGCGTCTTCCGCGACGGCGGCGGAGGCGGCGGCGACGGCGGCGGAACTCGCCGCGCTCGGTCACCGGCCGGTCGTGATCCGGCCCCAGGACAGCGCCTATCTCTGGGATGCGGCGGGATCCTCGATCGCCCGCCACCCGTTCGACCCCGACGGCCTGCCGTGGCTCGGCGCGGTGGCGGCGGCCGTAGCGCTGGACGGCGCGGCGGTGCCGGCCTGGATCGCGGCGCGGAGCCGCCTCGCCCTCGGGCATGACGATGCCGGGAGCAGCCTGCCGACCCAGGCCGTCGTCGCCGAAATCTTGCGCAGCCTGGGGCGGATGGATCCGGCCCGGGGTCTGCGGCCGGTCGTCTTCCTGCAACGGGTGCTGACCGGCGGCGGCGCCGAGCGGGTGGTCCTCGACCTGGCGCGCCATCTCGATCGGCGGCGGTTCCGCCCGGTGGTGCTGACCTTGTTCGAGCCGGGCGATGCCTCGTCCTATCCCAAGGACATCCTGATCCGCTGCGTGCGCCGGTTCGTGGACGGCCCGCCGCCCTCCCTTGAGCAGGATGCGCCGCCGCCGCCCTCCACGCCCGACCGCGGCGCCGGCAGGATGGCGATCGGGCCCAAGGTCCTTGCCAGGGCGCGGGCGGTCTATCACCGGCTCAGCCCGGCGTGGCGGCAGCGGCTGCATCCGCTGATCGGTGGGCTGCGCCAGGGCCGGGCGGTGTGGCGGGAACGTGGGCTTCGGGGCGTGCTCGGAAGCCTCTGGCGGCAAGCCGCCTCACCGGCCGGGGCGGCGGCCGGGCGGCGGAAGGTGGCCCGGCATTCCCTTTTCCTTCAGGCGCTGGATGCCCATTGGCCGGCGGCCCAGGGCCTGCGCCACCTGCTATCCCGCCTCGGGCCGAACCCGGCGCTCCTGGCGGTCATGGAGGAGGCGAGCGTCGCCGCCTGGATGGCGCAGATCGGCGGCGCCACTCCCTATATCGCCTCGCTGCACACGGTTGAATCGCGCTATCTGCCGCAGATGCATCCGCTGCCCGACCGCCTGGCGGTCGAGACCTGGGCCTTCGCCAATGCCTGCCAGGCGGCGCGGCGCGCGGTGTTCCCCTCCGTCGGCGCCGGCCGCGATCTGACGGCGCATTTCGGCGTCGAGGCTTCGGCGGTCCGCACGATTCCCAATCCCGTCGATTGTGCCGGCATCCGGCGCCTGTCCTGGATGCCGGCGCCCGAGATCGATGACCTGGTGTCCGGCGTAGCCCAGGTCTTCGTCCACGTCGCGCGCCTCGATCGCGAGAAGAACCACCAGCTTCTGCTGGATGCCTGCGCCAGGCTGGCGGTGCTGCGCGCGGATTTCGTGGTCCTCTGCGTCGGCGAGGGCGACAACCGGCCCGAGATCGAAGCCGAGATCGCCCGCCTTGATCTTCGCCACCGGGTGCGGCTGCTGGGCGCGCGCAGCAATCCCTTTCCGATCGTCGCCCGCGCCAGGGCGCTGATCCTGACGTCGCATTTCGAATCCTTCGCGCTCGTTCTGCCGGAAGCTATGGCCTGCGGCACGCCGGTGATCGCGGTCGATTGTCCGCATGGTCCGCGCGAGGTGCTGCAGGGCGGCGAGCACGGCATCCTGGTGCCCCCCGGCGATGCCGATGCGCTCGCCGCCGCCATGGCCGGGGTCGCCGATGACGAGGCCCGACGCCAGCATCTGATTGCCAGCGGCTTCCGCCGGGCGGCCTCGCTCGATGTCGCCAAAGTGACCCGGATGTGGGAAGAATTGGTTGACTTGGATCTGCCCGCAGCCCACTGATTGGGCCGATTTCCGGTCAGCCATGCGTCTCAGCCACGCCATACGGGGTCTGAATGATCAACGCCTTCAAAAGGATGCTCTCCCGCCGTCAATACCGGGGAGCGATCGCCCATCGGGCCTCGACCGGGGCGCGCGACGTGGCCGTGCCGGGGCTGGCCCGTTTTTCCACCGAAATCCTGGCCGAGGAAGTGGCGCGCCGCATCGCGGGCAAGGACGGGCATCCGCTGCACGACATCTTCTATCGGCACGGCTACCATCTGCTGCGCAAGCATTTCTACCTGCCTCTGCCCGACGACAGCGACGGGCTGGACGCGTTCTGGACGCGGCCCTCGGCGCTGGCGGGCGTGGATACCAACGATTCCTTCGGGCTCGAGATGATGGCGCGCATCCTGCCGTCCTATCTCGCCGAATTCCGCCAGCGCTTTCCCATTCGCCGCCCGACCCTTACCGATCCGCTGGCGCCGCCGAAATTCTACCTCATGAACGGCGGCTATATGGCGGTCGACGCCCATGTCTATTACGGGCTGATCCGGCATTTCAAGCCGCGGCGGATCGTCGAGATCGGCAACGGCAATTCGACCCTGCTGGCGATCGCCGCCGCCCAGACCAACCAGACCGAGGGCGGCCAGGGCGTGGAAGTGACCTCGATCGATCCCTACCCCTGGGATGTCTTCCGCAAAGGCTTCCCCGGCCTTTCCGAACTGGTCGTGCAGCGGGTGCAGGACGTGCCGCTGAGCCTCTTCGAGCGGCTCGAGGCCGGCGACATGCTGTTCATCGATTCGAGCCATGTCATCCGCAGCGGCAACGACGTGCATTACGAATATCTGGAGATCCTGCCGCGCCTGAAACCCGGCGTGCTGGTGCATGTGCACGATATCAGCCTGCCGCTGCCCTACCCCAAGGTCTATTACGACAATCATCTCTATTGGAACGAGCAGTATCTGCTCCAGGCCTTTCTTGCCTTCAACGGCCGCTTCGAAGTATTGTGGCCGGGCAATTTCCTCATGCAAACCTACCCCGACCAGATGCTCGCGACCTTTCCCGAGTTCCGCATCATGCGCGAAGATTATCCAGCCTCGGAGCCGACGGCCTTCTGGATGCGCGTGAGACCCGAGTGAACGCCACGGCGGTGCCTTCGATCTGTCCCATCTGTCAGCAGGCCGCCTTGGCGCCGAGCGGGCAGACGGTGGACCTCGACAAGGTTCTGGCGCGCTGGGAGGAGCAGCCGCAGGTCCGCTTTCCCGACGCGGTGCGGCAGAAGTATGGAAGCGGTGCCTTTCCCGAGGTGACGCTGTGGCGCTGCGGGGCCTGCGGCTTTGGGCGTTTCGAGCCGGCGGCGGCGGGCGACGCCGGCTTCTATGCGGCGATTGCGGCAACGGACTATTATGTCGCCGACCGCTGGGAATTCACCCAGGCGGCGCGCGATCTGCGCCGGGCGGGTGTAGGCCGCGTGCTCGATATCGGCTGCGGCAGCGGGCATTTCCTCCGCTTTCTGCGCCAGCACGAGCCGGCGATGGATTTGAGCGGCCACGATTTGAACGAGGCGCTGCTCACGGCGCTCGCAGCCGAGGGTTTCGGCACGCTCTCGGGCCCGCTCGACGAACTGGCCGCCAGGGCCGGCCGGATCGAACCCTTCGATGCCCTCTGCCTGTTCCAGGTGCTGGAACATGCGGAGGATCCTCAGCATTTTCTCGCCCGCGCGCTGGCGCTGCTGCGTCCGGGCGGCATCGTCGTCATCACCACCCCCAATGCCGCGGGGCCGATCCGCAAGTTTCCCGAGGCCCTCACCGAAGTGCCACCGCATCACGTCACGCAATGGACGGAGGCGGCCTTCCGCGCCGGCCTGCCACGCTTCGGCCTCCGGGTGGAGGCGGTGCGCTTCGAGCCCTTGCCCGATTACCTGTGGGAAAGCTACCTGCCGGTGCAATGGGCGGACGGGATCTGGCCGGCCACCCTGTTCGGGCCGCTGGCGGCGCGCCAGGGCTTGACAGAACCCCATGCGGCCGCGGACTTTGCCGCTCGCCAGCTCCGCGCCGCCGGCATCCGGCATCTCCATGGCGTCCCCGGCCACACGATCTATGTGCAGGCGCGGCGCGAAGAGGACGAGCATGGCAGTCTATAGAATGATTTCCCGGGTGGCTCGCCGGGTGAATTCCCTTCTGGAGCGCCTGTCTCCCATCGCTCGCCTGCGCGCCGCCCACCGGGAGACCGCGGCGAAGATCGATGCGCTTCAGCGTAATCTAGATGCGTTTCAGCGCCATCTCGATGCCGCCGACACACAAATGATGGCGGTTCTGGCGCTGCTCGTGAACGCATCGAACGAACTGCGTGACGAAATGCGCCAGCTCGGCGGCGGGGCCGATCTCCTCCGGCTGCAGGAGGAGCAGAAGAAACTTCTCGCCCGCCTCGATCGGCAGCTCGCGGTGCGCGATGCGGAACCCGGACGGAACCTGTAGGACATGAGCCTCTTTCCGCCCGATCCGGCGCCAGGCCGCCCGAAGATTCTGTTCATCGGCTGGCCCGAGAGTTCCCATACCCATTCCTGGATCGATCTGCTCGAGCGCACCGCCTTCAATCCGCGGCTGTTCTGCCTGCCGTCAACGGAACCGCCAGGCGATTGGCCGGTGCGCTGCTATCTCACCGCCCCAGGTGCGCCGCGCCAGCATAATGCGACGCGCCAGACCCTGTTCCCGCCGCGGCAAATGACGCTTTCCTATGGCATTTATCTGCTTCAGGAGGCGATGGACCGCGGCGCCATCCGCGGCGCGGGCGGCCAACGCCTGCTGAAGGGCCTCATCCGCCTTAACGAGCGTCTCCCCGGGCAGCGCCGTGCCGCGGCCTTGGAAGCGGCGCTGGCCCGCGCCATCACCGACTGGCGGCCCGACGTCATCCATACTCTGGGTTTCGATCCTGCCGCCTATTTCTATCTGCGGACCCGCGAGGCCTTCGGGCTCGAGGGCATCGGCCGCTGGGTCGCCCAGGCGCGCGGCGGCCCCGATATCGCGTTGCAGCGATATGTGCCGAGCGCGCGGGCGCTCATGGAGAAAGTCTTCGCGACCTGCGATCATTTCATCGCCGACAATCAGCAGAACTACGATTTCGCCCTGTCCGCGGGCCTGGCGCCGCGCCAGGTGAGCGAGCCTGGAATGAGCGTCGTCTCGGGTGCCGGCGGCCTGGATCTCGAGGGTTTGCGCGCCGGCTGGTCCCTGCCGCCCTCCAAGCGCGAACGCGTCATCGTCTGGCCCAAGGCCTATGAGATCACTACCGCCAAGGCCATGCCGGTCTTCGAGGCGATCCTCAAGGTCTGGGACCAGATACAGCCCTGCCGCATCGACATGCTCTGGATGACGCAGCCCGAGGTGCGCATCTGGTACGAAAAGCTGTTCCCCGAGGCGATCAAGCGCCAATGCCCGGCCTATGGCCGGCTCACGCGCGCGGAGACGCTCGAGCATATCTCCCGCGCCCGGGTGCTGCTCGCGCCCTCCTTAAGCGACGGCATCCCCAATACGATGCTGGAGGCGATGGCGCTGGGCGCAGCGCCGCTGGTCTCGCCGCTCGATACAATCACGCCGGTGGTCGAGGCGGAGAAGAACGTGGTCTTTGCCCGCAACCTCTATCCCGACGAGATTGCCGCCGCCCTGGTGCGGATGATGAGCGATGACGCGCTGGTCGACCGGCTGGCGGAGAACAACCTCGCGCGCATCCGCGAACTCTCGGACCGCGCGCGCATCAAAGTGCGGGCAAAGGCCTATTACGAAGCCGTGGCCACCGCCGCCGGCTGGCGCGATTCGGGGTAGCGCGCTATCCGACCGGCTGGAATCAGCCGGTCGATCGGAATTCGCGCCAAATCACTATCTGAGCCTGTTCTTGTCGCAAAAGTGGCGTCCACTTTTGCGGAACAGACTCAAACGCGCAGCGAAACCCTCAACCGGCGACGCCGAGAAGCTGGGCATAATGTTCGGCGACGATCGCCGGGCGAAAGCGCTCGAACAATTCCTCGTTGCCGGCGGGCGATGCCGGTGCGCCCGCGGCGGCAAGGATCGCGGCGGCGAAGGCGGCGACATCCTCGGGTTCGATCAGCTTCCCATCGTGGCTGTGCGCGAGGATTTCCTCCGGCCCGCCCGAGCCTGAAAGCGCGATCACCGGGGTTGCCAGCGCCAGCGCCTCGATCAGCACCCGCCCGCTGCCTTCCACTTTCGAGGGCAGGGCCAGCACGGCCGCCTGGCGGATGAAGGGAGCGGGTTCGGCGAGATAGCCGAGAAAGGCGACCCGGCTCTCGATGCCAAGCTCCTCCGCCAGCGCCGCCAGCGCCGCCTGCTCCGGCCCCTCGCCGATCAGGCACAGGCGCAGATCCCGCACCTGGACGGCCCGGGCAAACGCCTGTAGCAGAAAGGCCACGTTCTTCTGCCGGTTCAACCGACCGACGAACAGCACCACCGGCGGCGCGCCGGCGGCAAACCAGGGATGCGAGGCGGGCGCCGCGGCCGATTTGCGCAGGGCGGCAATCGAGATCGGATTCCCGACCACCGTGAGCCGGTCGGCCGGCACCCGGGTCAGACGCATCACGCGCTCGCGCACCGCTTCCGACACGCAGACCACATGGTCGGCCCAGCGGTAGGTCAACCGCATGGCGAGCGGCACCAGGGCGCTCTTGATCGTGCCTTCGCCAAAGGCCAGGCGCCCCATGTCGGTATGGACGCTGATGACCAGGCGGGTTTTCGTGCGCGCCAGTGCCCGCGCCAGCACCGCCGCGACATTGGCATGGTCCATGATCGACAGCAGCGCCGCCGGCCGCTCGGCCGCCAGATA
The DNA here is from genome assembly GCA_937905845.1 of uncultured Rhodospirillales bacterium. Taxonomy (GTDB): domain Bacteria; phylum Pseudomonadota; class Alphaproteobacteria; order Ferrovibrionales; family Ferrovibrionaceae; genus CALCYJ01. The sequence goes on along the minus strand of CALCYJ010000103.1, from coordinate 7,570 downwards.
GCGCGCCAGCGGCGGCACGGCCCGCATGACGCCGGCGCGGTCGAGATTGATCAGCCGCACCCCTTCGGGCAGGCGGTGGGCGAGGGGACCGGTCGCCGATGCGGCGACGAGATCGATCTCCAGTCCGCGCACCAGCAGGCTCCGAGCCAGATCAAGGGCGAATTGCTCGGCGCCGCCGCTGGTCAGAGAGGGGAGGAATACGGCAACCTGGCCAGTCACGGCAAGCCTGCCTTTCGCGGCACAAGCGACAGCGGGGGGATGGGCTAGGGTTGGGTCGTCGGGTTTCAGGACAGGGGCCGCCCGGCTTCAGGCCATCATGAGGAGCCGCGTCGCCGCCGTCATCGCCGGAAGCACGATGCGCCCGAGCGTCGCGCCGAGACCAAGCGGCTTCACCAGCATCCGGGTCGCCATCGCGGCGGGGAAGCTCGCGCGTCCCCGCTTGCGCACGCTGCGGCGGAAAGCCCGGTAGTCGGCGAGGCGGAACGTCACCCCTGGATTAGCGGCGATAAAGACGTGCTTGAAGGCATAGAGGGCATCCTCGTCGTCAACCTCGAAGACACGGGTCCACAGGGTTTTCAGCACATGGCCGCGGCTCAGCCGCTCGCTGGCGCGATAGCGGCTGAAATAGCGGTAGAAGTGCTTGTAATGCCGGACTTCGTCGGAGGCGATCAGGCTGGCGATCTGACGCAGCACCGGCTCGGGGCTTACGGCGGCAAGCGTGCGATAGAAGGCAGCCGTCCCGGTTTCGACGACGCAGCGCGCCGCCATCTCCTGTCCCCGCGTCGGTTCCAGTTGCTCGATGGCGCAGAATTGCATGAATTCGGCGTGAAAGCGGCGATAGGCCTCTTCCCACGGGAAGTCGGGCCAGGCGGTTTCGACATAGCGCCTGAGCGCCGCGCCGTGCTGCAGCTCTTCACGCTCCCACTGTCCCTTCAGCCAGTCGACGACTTCGCGATCGCCCTCAAAGAATTGGACGAGATTGCGCGTATAGACGTCGGTGGTGATTTCCAGGAACGAGGCGGAGGCGACGAGATAGAACAGCTCGCGGTCCTCCGCCAGCGCTGCGGGCGACAGAAGGTGATAGGGAATCGTCTCGATCGACCATGGGGCTCGCGCCGGATAGTCGGGACGCTGGTTCATCATGCGGATCCCTCCTCCCGGGTGCTGGTCGGCCTCGGTATGCCCGCACCCACAAATCTGAGTATAGCCGATTTGCGGCGAAATTTGGACATTTCCCGGGATCGTCCGCCACCGGCTGCCCGAAGCCGCGCGGACGAAGGCCGGAGGGGCAAAAGCCCCCGCGCCCAACGCCGCGCGACCGGTTGCAACCCGGCGGCTTTAGCGCAGAAGAAGCGGAACGACCAGATTGATGCTGGGCGGTGGGGCATAGACGACCGGCGGTGCCGCATAGATCGGCGGCGCGGGAGCGTAGAAGACCGGCGGCGCCGATGAATAATAGCGGCGTGGAGCCGGATGTCCGCGGTGAACGGGGCCGCGCGGCGGCGGGCCGTGCCGGTGATCGTCGGCCCGCGCCGGGTTTGCGGCAAGCGCGCCCACCATGGCCACCAGGGCCGCGGCCATGACGATGCGGGTGAGAACGGGGCGACCAAGAACGGACCGTTTCAAGACCGGCCCGTTCGCGGCCGAACCGCAAGCGGCAGTTCGCGTGTTCGAAGTGGACATGATGCCCCTCCTTGACAATCAGGATGCCCGGTCGGGATGGCGGCGCAGACGCTGGCCGCTCTCACCGGGTGGGCAAGGCTCAATGATGCGGCGACTGGCGCTGCTCGTCGGCGCGGAAGACGATGTCGGCGTTATGGCGCTGCGCGGGGGGCATGGCGTTGTAGAGCTTCTCGAAGACCGGAATGAAGCTTTTGACATCCCTAGCGCGGGTCTCGGCGATCCGGGCGTAGGAATGAAGGTCTTGAATGGCGGTCATGGTCGGCTGGTGCGCCGCCCGCTCGCGGAACAATTCTTCCATGCGATTGGCATTGCCCCGCATCTGGGCCGCGACCGCGCGCCAGGCCGGTTCCTGCCTCGCCGTGATATGCAGCTTGGCGTGCAGATCGGCGATCCGCGTCTCCACCGGATCGGGAGCGGTCGTCGTCGTCGCGGCCGGCGTCGCCGTGGCGGCCGTCGTGGTCGTGGTCGTCGTGGTATCCGCAACCTGGATGACGGCGGCGCTGGACGCGAATTGCGCCGTCAGGGCCGGAACGCCGGCTTGGGCGGGGGCGGCGCCGAGAAGGGCGACAACGCCAAGAGCGGCTACGACGGCGAGGCGCCGCCCGGTCGGTTCGATCGAATGCAGCATGATGAGTATTCCTCGGGGTTCGATGTCGTTGACCACGCGGCTTGCGCGCAGGGGCATAAGTATCAGGAGGCGGCGCCGCGTATTTTTCTCAATATACAATCCAATACGCCATATCTGGCGCCGCCGCCTGTTATTATTATGGGGTGGCGGGGGGTGGATAACAAGTCGAAGTCTTGCTTTTGTCCCCGGGATCGGCTCCGAAAGTCATGATTTTCAGATACTTAATCATTTTCTATTCCGCGATGCCCAGCCGGTGCAGAACGCGCAGGCGGGCGGCGCCGCGGTCCATGTCCGACACATAGATCAGGCCGGCGATACGGCGCAGCAGCGCATCCTCCTCGGGGTCGAGGACGCCGTCGGCATAGGCGACCTCCCACAGCATCTCGATGATGCGGACGCGCTCGGGCGGATTTAAGGATTGCACCGCGAGGTGGGTGAAGCGAAAGAGCTGGGTCGATTGATCGTCCGCCTTCAGCGCCGCCGCGAGCAGCCGCGCCGTTGCCTCCGGCGAGAGCGCGAAACGCTGGCTCAGCACCCGCAGGATCACCGCGCGCTCGCTTTCGTCGAAATGATCGTCCATCCGCGCGGCTTCGACCAGCAATGCTGCGACGGCGACCTGCAAGGCGTCGGGATGCTCGGCGACGGCCTCGCCGGTCGTCCCCGTCAGCAAATGAAGTATGCGATCGATCATGGTGCCTCCGGGCTCAAATCTCCCGCTCCCTTTATCTTGATATCCGCAGCCTTCGGCAAGGGCGGAGTTTCTGGCGGCTTTGCGCGAAGCAATGATAAGGTCGCGCGGCATCGCATCCCGACAGGGCGCGATCCGGCGCCGACGCGAAACCTGAGGCCGACCCCGCAAGGAGGGCAGCATGATTACCGTCCACCATCTGGACAATTCCCGCTCCCAGCGCATCCTCTGGCTCCTGGAGGAGCTTGGGCTCGATTATGAGATCATCCAGTACAAGCGCGATCCCGTCACGCGCTTCGCGCCCGCAAGCCTCAAGGCCATTCATCCGCTCGGCAAATCGCCGATCGTCACCGACGGGGACGTGGTGGTGATCGAATCGGGTGCGATCATCGATTATATCCTGCGCACCTATGGCCACGGCCGGCTGGCGCCGGCGGCCGGATCACCCGATTACAATTCCTATGTGCAATGGATGCATTATGCCGAGGGCTCGGCCATGCTGCCGGTGCTGCTGGCGCTCTATGTCGGCAGGCTGGGCGAGGCCGGCCTGCCGCTACAGCCGCGCATCAAGAGCGAGGCGGCCAACCATCTCGGCTATATGAATGCGGCGCTGGGGAAGCAGGATTATTTCGTCGGCAATACTTTCTCGGCCGCCGACATCCAGCTCAGCTTCGTCGTCGAGGCGGCGACGGCCCGCGGCCAGATCGATGACAGCCTCGGCAATCTCAAGCACTTTGCCGAGCGCATCCATGCCCGTCCGGCCTATGTCCGGGCGGTGGAGCGCGGCGGGCCGTATCAGCTCGGAAGATAGGCCGGCAGCTCGGAAGATAGGCCGGCAAAGGGCTGGTTGCGGACGAGGACGATTGCGCGCGGGGACGATTGCGGGGCGGGGGCTTATGGATCAGGCGCGGGCGGAAAGCTTCATCGGGCGGCGCTGGGACGAGGAGATCATCCCAGCGCTGATCGATTATATCCGGATTCCGAACAAATCCCCGGCCTTCGATCCCGATTGGGCCGCTCATGGCCATATGGACCAGGCCGTGGCGCTGTTCGCCGATTGGGCGCGGGCACGGCTTGGCCCGCTTGGCGGCGCCAGGCTCGAGGTGGTCCGGCTGCAAGGCCGCACCCCGGTCATCGTGATCGAGGTTCCAGCCTCGGGCGATAGCGGGGGTGGCGATGCCCGGAGCAGCGATGAGTGCGTTCTGCTCTACGGCCATCTCGACAAGCAGCCGGAGATGACGGGATGGACGGAAGGCCGGGGTCCCTGGACGCCGACCCTTGAGGGTGACCGCCTGTTCGGCCGCGGCGGCGCCGACGATGGCTATGCGATGTTCGCGGCCCTGACCGCGCTCGCGGCGCTGCACGACCAGGGGGTGGCGCATGCGCGCTGCCTGGTGCTGATCGAAGCCTGCGAGGAATCGGGCAGTTTCGATCTGCCCTTCTATGTCGATCACCTGGCGGCGCGGCTCGGCCGTCCCTCGCTCGTCGTTTGTCTCGATTCGGGCTGCGGCACCTATGACCGGCTGTGGCTGACCACCTCGCTGCGCGGCATGCTCTCGGGCACGCTCACGGTGCGCGTGCTGGCGGAGGGCGTGCATTCGGGCGATGCCTCGGGCGTGGTGCCGACGAGCTTCCGCCTGCTGCGCCTGCTGCTCTCGCGCCTGGAGGACGAGGCGACGGGGGCGATCGGTCCGGCGGCGCTCAGCATAGAGATCCCGCCGGCCCGCGTCGATCAGGCCCGCCGCGCCGCCGCCGTTCTGGGCGCGGCGGTGCATGCCAAGTTTCCCTTCGTGCCGGGCATGGTGCCGGTCTCGGCCGATCTGGCCGAGCTGGTGCTCAACCGCACCTGGCGCCCGCAGCTCGCCATCACCGGCATCGCCGGCCTGCCGGACATTCCCGATGCCGGCAATGTGTTGCTTCCCACCGTCACCGCCAAGCTCAGCCTGCGCCTGCCGCCGACGCTGGACGGGGCGAAGGCGGCGTCCCTGGTGAGCGCTTTGCTGCAAGCAGAGCCCCCCTATGGCGCCGCGGTCTCCTTCACCCTCGATGGCAGCGCCGACGGCTGGAACGCGCCGGCGCTGGCGCCCTGGCTCGAAGGCGCGCTCGAAAGCGCGGCGGCGGCGGCCTTCGGCGCCCCGCCCGCCTTCATGGGCGAAGGCGGTAGCATTCCCTTCATGGCGATGCTGGGCGCCCGGTTTCCCGCCGCCCAGTTCGTCGTCACCGGCGTGCTCGGGCCGCATTCCAACGCCCATGGCCCGAACGAGTTCCTCGACATTCCGACCGCCAAGCGCCTGACAAGGGTGATCGCGCAGGTTCTGGCCGATCATCACCGGCGCCCGGCCTGAAGCCGGAGTGACGCCGGCCCGTCAGGCCGGGATTTCCGACTGCTCGCGCCATTCCGCCTGCACAGACCGATCGCTTTCGCTGCCGAGCCTAGCCTGGCGCAGGAGGGCGAATTCGGATGGCGAGAGATGCCGCGACAGGCCCCAGACCGCCATCGCCCGCACCAGGGCGGAGGCATCGTCGAGAAGCCGCCGCAGCACATCCGCGGCCTCCGGCCCGCCGCTGTTGCCAAGCGCGATGGCGACATTGCGCAGCAGGCGGTCGCGGCCGATGCGCTTGACCGCGGTGCCGGCGAAGACCTGGCGGAAGGCGGCGTCATCGAGGGCGGCGAGATCGGCCAGGACCGGCAGGGTCAGTTCGGGCCGTGGCCACAGCGCCGCCTCGTGCGCCAGGCTTGCGTATTTGTTCCAGGGGCAGACGGCGAGGCAATCGTCGCAGCCATAGATCCGGTTGCCCATGGCGGCACGGAAGGCGCGCGGGATGGTGCCGGCGTGCTCGATGCTGAGATAGGCGAGGCAGCGGCGGGCGTCGAGCTGATAGGGCGCCGGGAAGGCCGCCGTCGGGCAGGCGTCGAGGCAGGCGCGGCAGCGGCCGCAATGATCGGTCTCCGGTGTATCGGGCGCCAGATCGAGCGTGGTATAGAGGCTGCCGAGAAAGAGCCAGGAGCCGAAGCCGCGCGACACGAGGTTGGTATGTTTGCCCTGCCAGCCGAGGCCCGCCGCCTGCGCCAGCGGCTTTTCCGCCACCGGCGCGGTATCGACGAAGATCTTGACCTCGGCGCCCAACCGCTCGTGGACGAAGCGGGCCAGCACCCGCAGGCGCTTCTTCACCAGATCGTGGTAGTCGCTGCCCTGCGCATAGGCCGAAAGCGCGCCGCGCGAGCGATGTTCGAGGGCGGCGAAAGGATCGGCCGGCGGCCCGTAATTTAGGCCCACCACCACGACGCTCCGGGCCTCGGGCCACAGGGCGTTGGGATGGTGGCGGCGCTCCGCCTTGGCTTCGAGCCAGCCCATGCCGCCATGGCGGCCGAGGCGGAGGAATTCCATCAGCCGCTCGCCCGCCGCGATCAGCGCCGGCGCATCGGCCGGGGCAAAGCCTACGGCATCGAAGCCCAGGGCCAGCGCCTGCTCCTGGATGGCCAGAGCCTGCTCCTGAATGGACTGCCGCGGATCGGGACGCGGCGCGGGCGGTCGGGCGGCTGTCACGGCGATCCCTTGCCCCGCCGGGCGATCAGAAATCGAGATCGGCGTAGTGGCGCGGCGGCGGCAGGCCGGCGATATGGTCGGCGAGCAGCGGGCGGAAGGCCGGCCGCGACTTGATGCGGACATACCATGCCTTGGCCTCCGGATAATCCTCCCACGGCACGTCGCCGAGATAATCGACGCAGGAGACATGGGCCGCGGCGGCGAGGTCGGCCAGGCTCAGCGTATCCCCGGCAAGCCAGTTCCGCCGCTCCGCCAGATAGCCGATATAGGCTAGATGATACTGGAGATTCTGGCGACCGGCACGGATGGCGGAGGAATCGGGATAGCCGCGGCCCATCAGGCGCTTGTAGAGTTTCTCGCCGACGAGATTGTCGGTGACCTCGCGGCCGAACTTGAGATCGAACCACAGAACGAGGCGGCGGACCTCGGCCCTGGTCGTGGCATCGAGGCCGAGCAGGGTGCGCCCGGCGCTGGGATAGGCCTCTTCCAGATATTCGCAGATCGCCTGGCTTTCCGCCAGCGCGACGCCGTCATCGACCAGCACCGGGACCTGGCCCGCGGGATTGAGGGCGAGGAAGGATTCGCGCCGCTCCCAGACATTCTCCACCGCGAGTTCGGCATCAAGCCCCTTCTCGCGCAGGCACAGACGCACCTTACGCGAAAAGGGGCAGAGCCAGAGATGGTGCAGGGTGAGCATGACGCCGGCGGCAAATCCGGATGATGCGACGGAACGTCCCCCTGTAGCCGCTTATCCGCAGGCATGCAACAGCCAGTTGGCGCACCCCTGCCGGCTCAGATCACCTTGAGGACGCCGGCGACGAGGGGATGGCGCACCACGTCGGTGTCGGTCAGCCGCACCAGGCCGACGTCCGCCACCGCCTCCAGCCGCCGGGCGATCTCGATCAGCCCCGAGAGGCCGGGCAGCAGGTCGCTCTGGTCGGGATCGCCCGTCAGCACCATGGTGGAATGCCAGCCGAGCCTCGTCAGCAGCATCTTGATCTGGCCATAGGTGCAGTTCTGCGC
>CALCYJ010000102.1 GCA_937905845.1 uncultured Rhodospirillales bacterium | reverse complement strand
ATAGCCGCCCATGCCGCTGAAGGGGCCGTTGTGATAGCCGAGAAGGCCCTCGATTCCCTGGAACAGCATCGCGCCGCCGGCAACGCCGGCCGCCGTGCTCAGGGCCGATTGGAGGAAGCCGCCGCCGCGCAGGCCCGAGGTCGGTACCGCCGAAGCCGGATGGGGATAGTAGGCGGCGGGTGCCGCTGCCGGCTGGGGCGGCAGCGCGGCCTGGGGCGGCAGCGTGGACGTGTGCCGGCCCCAGGGACCGGTTGCCGCCGCGGCCGCGGCCGGTGCGCCGGTGCCGAGCAGGCCGCCGAGGAAGCTGGTGCCGCCGGCGGATGCCGGGGCCGTGGCGGGCGTGGTCCTCGCCTGTTCCAGCGCGTGCTCCAGATCGGCGATGCGGGCCTGCGCGCCCTTCAGCGCATGGTCCTGCACCAGCACCGCCTGGGTCAGGTAATAGGGCGCGGCGGGTACTTGCGTCGTGCAATGGGCGATGAAGTCGGCCGCTTCGCGGTCGACCGGCGCGCCGTCGGACTGCTGCAACCGCTGGAACAGGCCGCCGATCAGGTCGCGTTCTTCAGGCGTCATGAAACGTCTCCTTGAGGACGATGCCGCGATTACAGCCCTTCCCGCTCAGGCGTTGCCCCATCGCCAGTGCCTCCGCGCAGATATAAGATGGAGCAGGAGAATATGCTAGAGCAAGGTCGGGGAAAATCGGGGATCGAGGGAGGCGATGATGCGACGCGATCTGGGGGAAATGAGCGATATGGCGGCGGCCGAACGGCTGGTGAGCGTGGCGGGCTGCGCTCTGCTCGATATCGGCTGCGGCGCCGGCGAGAATGCGCGCGCCCTGGCCGAACGCGGCGCGGAGGTTCTGGGGGTGGAACCCGACCGCCAGGCCGCGGCGGCGAACCGCACTGCCGCGCCTCGTCCCGGCCTGCGCTTCATCGAGGCGGCGGCCGAGGCGCTGCCGGCGGAGAGCGGCACGATCGATGGCGTCTTTTTCTTCCGCTCCCTGCACCATGTGCCGCCCGCCGCCCTCGACCGGGCGCTGGACGAGGCGATGCGGGTGCTCAAGCCCGCGACCGGCTTTCTCTATGTCGTCGAGCCGGCGGTCACCGGCAGCTTCCATGAGTTGATCCGGCTCTTTCACGACGAGACCGCGGCGCGCGCCGCAGCGCAAGCGGCGCTCGAACGCATCCGGCCGCGCTTTGCCGCGATCGAGACCTGCCGCTATCTCCAGCGCCCGCGCTTTGCCGATTTCGCCGCGCTGATCGCGCGTTTCGCCGGCAGTACCTATAATTCCATCCGCCGGGAAAGCATCGACCGGCCGCAGGTCCGCGCGCGCTTCGCCGCCGGCCAGGCCCCGGACCGAACCTCGGCCCCGGACACCACGCCCCCAAACACCGCGACCTACATCTTCGAACAGCCGCTTCTCGTCGATCTTTATCGCGGCATCCTCTAGCACCGGTTTCTAGCGAAATTCTCCGGGGTCCCGGGCCGCGGCGCTCCGCCCGCCGTCGCGGCCGCCGGTTGACGATTGGCCGTTTCGTGATATAACACACAACATATAACGAGCGATCGGCGCCGGAAAAGGCGGCTGCCCCGGAGGAGGGTCTTCGGGCCTGCCGGGCCGATCGAGAGGGGAAACGCCGGATGGTCGGGCTTGCCAAGGAGGCGCGCGCGCGGCACGGGACGCTCGCGGCCAGCCTTACCCAGGAGAGAATCGTCTTCGGGCTGACGATCGTGGCGCTGGCGGTCTTTTCGCTGCTGCTCCCGGGGTTTTTCAGCCGGCAGAACCTGCTCAACCTCGCGCGCAATGTGTCGGTTCTCGGCATCGTCGCCACCGGCTTGGCGATCGTCGTCATCGGCCGCGGCATCGACCTTTCGGGCACGGCGATCATGGCGGTCGGCGCGGCCTGGGCGGTGACGCTCTCGGCCGGCGGCACGCCGGAGACGCTGGCGCTGCTGCTCGGGCTCGGCCTGGTCGTTCTGATGGGCGTGGCCAACGGGCTGCTGGTCGCCTTCATCGAAATTCCGCCGATCTTCGTCACGCTCGCGACCGGCTTGCTGATCTTCGGGATCGGCCAGTTCGTGCTGATCCGCACCTTGATCGTGCATCTGCCGGCGAGCGCCTCGTTCATGCCGCTGCTCGGTCAGTCGAAGATCGCGGGCGTCCCGATCCAGATCCTGGTGGCGGCGGTGGTGATGATCCTGGCGCACCTGTTCCTGAAATATTTGCGCTGGGGACGGTTCACCTTCGCGCAGGGCGACAATATCGAAACCGCGCGCCTCACCGGGATCAAGGTCCGCCCGCTCCTGGTCGGCCAGTATGTCCTGGCCGCCGTCATCGCCTATGTCGGCGGGATCCTGCTCGCCGGCGCCAATCCCACCTTCTCGATCAGCGTCGCCAGCGCCGGGATGATGTACGACGTCATCCTGGTGGTGGTGCTTGGCGGCGTCAGCCTCGGCGGCGGCAGCGGCGGGATGAGCAGCGTGCTCGCCGGGACGCTGCTGATCGGCACCCTGATCAACGGCATGACCATCATGGACGTATCCGAACAATGGCAAAGCCTGGTCAAGGGCTTTGTCCTGCTGCTCGCCATCGTCCTCGATTCGGCGTTGCATCCGCGCGACGAGGAGACCACACGGCAGAACGATATCTGAGCGGCATCGGGCTTTGCGACGACGACGCGTGCGACAGAAAAGACCTAAAACAATGGAGAGGAAATCATGCAGTGCGTAAGAAACCGTAGCCGCCTTAAACTATTCGCGGCGGCGATCTGTAGCCTTGGCGCCCTGGCGCTGGTTTCCGGGACCTGCCTTGCCGCCGGCACGCAGGACAAGACGCGGGACAGCTACTTTCAAACCCTGAAGGGCAAGAAGATCGTCTGGATCGCGGCCGTCATGGGCAACGATCTGCAAGCCGAATGGGACGCCCAGTTCCGCAAGCTCGCCAGTGCCGTCGGCATGCAATATTCGCTGCGCGACGCCAATTTCAATACCCAGGCCCAGTCGCAGGCGATGGAGGCGGCGATCCACGAGAAGCCGGACATCCTGGTCGTCCAGTCGCTGAACGTCACCCTGCTCGCACGCCAGATCAAGCGCGCGGAAGCGGCTGGCATCCCGGTCATCCAGCTCAATATGAAGTCGCTGCAGGATTCGACCGGCTTCGTCGGCGCCGATTATGTCGGCATCGGCCAGCAGAGCGCCGACGCGATCGTCAAGGCGTGCAGCCCGAAGAACGGCAAATCGGGCAAGATCGCGATCATCCAGGGCGAGATCACCGCCGCCGACAGCTATCTCCAGATGCAGGGCGCCATGCCGATCTTCAAGGCGCATCCCGAGATCAAGATCGTCGCCAACCAGGCGGCGGAATGGGATCCGAACAAGGCCCATGACGTCGCCGCGACGATCCTCCAGCAGCATCCCGACCTCTGCGCCTTCTACGGCCTGTGGGGCGAGATGTCGATGGGGATCGGCCAGGCCATCAAGGAAGCCGGGATGCAGGGCAAGGTGGGCAATTACTCCAACGATGGCGGTGCCCGCTATGCCTGCACGGCGACCAAAGAGGGCATGTTCAGCGAATTCTGGAGCTATGACGCTCCGGGCCAGGCGCGCGACGTGATGGAACTCGCCATCTCGATCCTGGAAAACCACGTCAAGCCCGGCACGATGAAGACGGTCCTTTATTCGCCGATGATCGCCTTCACCCCGCAGACCGTGCAGGCTTCCATGTGCTACGACCCGCCGAAACGGTGATTTGAACGGGTGATCTGAACTCGAGGCAAAGCCGGGCGGGGCGCTTGCTCCGCCCGGTCGCGCCGAACCCGCAACCAGGTTCCTTGATCTTTCATGTCAGACGCATCGCCCCTGTCGCTTTCGCGCCTCCAGCGCTATTGGCCGAGCCATCTCGTCGGCGAGGTCCTGGCCAAGCCCTGGATCGATTCCGTCGTGCCCATGACGGTGATGGTGATTGTCCTGCTCATCGCCCAGATGCTCATCCCGGGCTACCTCGGGCTGGGCAATCTGGTTTCGGTCAGCCGGGAGTTCGCCGAATTCGGCATGGTGTCGCTCGGCATGGCGATCGTCGTCTTCTGCGGCGGGATCGATCTTTCGGTCGGCGGGGTCTATGCGCTGGCCAATCTCGCGGCGCTCTATCTGATCAATGTCCTGGGCGTGCCGGTGGTGCTGGCGGTGCCGATCGTGATCGTTCTGGGCGGCCTGCTCGGCGCGATCAACGGCTTTCTCATCGGCATCCTGAAGATCCGGGCCTTCCTGGTCACGCTCGCCACCCTCGTCATCTTCCGCGCGGCGGTCAATCTCCTGCTGCTGAATTTCGCCTCCCAGATCACGGCCGCCTATACCGAGAACGCGACCTGGGATTTCCTCGGCATCGGCAAGATCGCCGGCGTGCCGACCAATGTCGTGGTGCTGGCGATCCTGGCCGTCGTCCTGCACCTTCTGCATACGCGCTCAAGGTTGGGCTGGCATATCCAGGCGGTGGGCGGCGCGCGCCGCGCGGCGCACCACGCCGGCATCCATGTCCGCTGGTCGATCTTCTCGGCCTATGTCGCGTGCAGCGCGCTCTCGGCGCTGGGCGGATTGTTCTATGGCGCCCGCCAGGGCTCCATCGGCTTCGATACCGGCGTCGGGCTGGAGATCGCCGTGCTCGCCGCCATCGTGCTGGGCGGCGTGGCTCTGGGCGGCGGCCGCGGCTCGGTGGCGCGCGCCATGGCCGGCGCGGTGATCACGCTGGTTCTGACCAATGTGCTGGTGCGCCTGGGGGTCCAGGGCGGCGCCACCTCGACCGTGCTCGGGATCGTGCTGCTGATCGCCATCGGCTTCGACGTGAAATGGCAGAAGAACCGCCACAAGATCCTGCAAAAAGCCTATGTCAGCCCGGCCTTTCTCAAGCTGCATACGCCGCCCGACATCAAGCCCGGCAGCGGCTCGCCCTACGAGCTGAACGACCGGCTGCGCGGCGCCGAGGTCCTGGCGCTCGGCCTGGTCGATGGGCCGGAGGACGTGATTCTCGACCGTCAGGGCCGGCTCTATACCGGCATGCGTCAGGGCTGGATCTATCGCTTTTCGGGCGAGAATTTCGCCACCAGGGAACTCTTCGCCAATATCGGCGGCCGGCCGCTCGGGCTCGCCTTCGATCGCGATGACAATCTGATCGTCTGCGTTTCGGGCATGGGCCTCTATGGCGTGAAGCCTGAGGGCGAGGTCTTCAAGCTGACCGACCAGACCAACCGGAGCTGGTTCAGCATCCGCGATGATTCCATCATCCGCCTGGCCGACGATCTCGATATCGCGCCCGACGGCAAGATCTATTTCAGCGATGCCTCGGTGCGCTACGACCTGCATTCCTGGATCTTCGACGGGCTGGAAGGACGGCGCAACGGCCGCATCCTCTGTTACGACCCGGCCACGGCCACGACGCGCACCTTCGTCAGCGGGCTGATCTTCCCGAACGGTATCTGCATGGAGGCGGACGGCCGCTCGTTCCTGTTCGCCGAATCCTATGGCTGCATGGTCTCGCGCTGCTGGATCGAGGGACCCAAACGCGGCCGGGTGGAACGGGTGATCAAGGACCTGCCGGGCATCCCCGACAATATCAACCGCGCCTCGGATGGCAATTACTGGCTGGCGATGGTCGGCATGCGCTCGCCGGTCTGGGACCTTGCCCTGACGATGCCGGGCTTCCGCGTCCGCATGGTCAAGCGGGTGCCGCGCGACGAGTGGCTGGCGCCGAACCTGAACCTCGGCTGCGTGATCAAATTCGCCGCCGACGGGCGGATCCTGGATTGCCTGTGGGACGGCGCCAGGATCAACAATCCGGCCATCACCTCGATGCGCGAGCATCAGGGCTGGCTCTATCTCGGCGGTCTGACCAGCAATCGCATCACCCGGATCAAGCTCGATCGAGCCGATCCGGCCTTCGTCGGCCCGGTCGCCTATTGGGGCGCGCCGAGAATCGCAGGGTCGCAAGCGGGGCAACCGGCATGATCCTGGCCGATCTCTTCAACGAGCTGGTGCTGCGCCGACCCTCGCAGCGGGCGATCCCCAATCTCGACGGGCCGTGGCTGCCGAACGACCGGCTGGAGACCTGCGCGCGCCTCGCCCCCGACATCGCCGGGCCGGACGGGCTGGCGGCGGGGGACGACATGCTTTATGTCGCAAGCGGTCCGCGCATCCTGGGCCTGAGCGGCCCGGGGTTCGATCAGGTGCGGGAGGTCGCGGGGTTCGATGCGCCCGTGGCCTGCCTCGCCTGGGACCGGCGGATCGGCCTGGTCGCCGGCGTTTCCGGGACCGGCCTCGTGGTGCTGGCGCCCGAGGGCGGGACGAAGATCCTGCGCGAGACGGCGGGCCGGCCGCTCCATCATCCAAGCGGCGTGGCGGTCGATGAAGCGGGCGGGCTGCTGGTTACCGAAGGATCGGCCCGGCGCGCCTATGAGGATTGGGTCTGGGACCTGATGGAAAAAGGGACGAGCGGCCGCCTGCTGCGCTTTCCCCCCGACGGGGCTCCGGCGGCGGTCCTGGCCGAGGGTCTGGCCTTCCCGATCGGCGTCGCGCAGCGGCCGGACGATGGGATGGTGCTGGTGGCCGAAGCCTGGCGCCACCGGATTCTCGGCATCCCGCCATCATCGCCTTCGCGTCCGCAGGTGGTGCTGGACGGGCTTCCGGGCTATCCGGCGCGGATCGCGGCTGGGGCGGACGGCGGCTTCGCGCTCTCCTTCTTCGCCCTGCGCACGCAGTTGGTGGAATTCGTGCTGCGGGAGGAGGCGTTCCGCCGGCGCATGATGGAGACGATCGATCCCGAATGCTGGATCGCGCCCTCGCTCAGCGCCGTCGAACATCATCTCCAGCCGGTGCAGTTCGGGGCCCTGCGCAGCCAGAACATCAAGAAGCCCTGGGCGCCGCCGCGCTCCTACGGCCTGGTGGTGCAGCTCGATGCGGGCCTTGCGCCCATCGCCTCCTTCCACAGCCGCGCCAACGGCTTCAACCACGGCACCAGCGGCCTGGCCTGGCAAGGGGAGCGTCTTTTCGTCGCGGCACGGGGCGCCGATCGCATCCTGCTGCCGCTCGAAGAGCAGGAGGGTGCGGCATGAGCGGGCGATCGGACGCAGACCCGGCTGCCGCGCCGGGGCCGTCAGGACCGGTCCGCATCCGGGTCGTCCAGGGCTCCAAGACCTATCAGGGCGTCCATGCCATCGAGGCGGTGGATTTCGATGTCCTCAACGGCGAGATCCATGGGTTGGTGGGCGAGAACGGCGCCGGAAAATCGACGCTCTGCAAGGCCATGGCCGGGGTGGTGCAGCTTACCTCCGGGTGGATCGAGCTTGACGGCAAGCCGCAGGTCTTTGCTTCGCCGGCCGAGGCGCTGAAGGCCGGCATCACCATGGTCTTCCAGGAGACCAGCCTGGTGCCGACGATGACGGTGGCGCAGAACATCTACCTTGGCTACGAGCCCGCCTTCACCAGCATCCGGCGCGTCGTCATCCGGGCGCAGCAGATCCTGCAATCCATGGGCTTCCATGTCGATCCAAGCTCGGTGGTGGCGCGGCTGAGCGCGGCGCAGAAGCAGATGGTCGAGATCGCCCGCGCGGTCTATCACGAATCGCGAATCATCATCTTCGACGAGCCCACCGCCACCCTGACGCCGGAGGAAAAGCAGCATTTCTTCGCCCTGATGGAGAAGCTCAAGCGGCAGGGCGTCGCCGTCATCTTCATCTCGCACGCCATAGAGGAATCGCTCGATTTCGCCGACCGCATCACCGTGCTGCGCGACGGGCGGAAGGTCATCACCGCCCCCACGGCGTCGCTGACCCGCGAGGCGATCGTGCGCCATATGGTCGGGCGCGAGCTGGCGGCGGCGAACGAGATCCCTGATGCCGCGGCAGGAAAGAAGCGCGGCCGCAAGGTGCTCTCGGTCGAGAACGTCATCATGGGCGAGGTGGTGAAGAACACCTCGTTCTCGGTTTTCGCCGGCGAGATCACCTGCATGGCGGGCCTGATCGGCTCGGGGCGCACCGAGGTGATGAAGATCGTCGCCGGCGCGCTGAAGCGCAACCTGCTGTTCGGCGGTATGATCTATCTCGACGGCCCGCCGGTCCGCGACCGCGTCCCGGCGCAGGCGGTGCGCGATGGCATCGTCTATATTACCGAAGACCGCAAGCTCAACGGCTTCTTCGAGCTGATGTCGATCGGGGAGAATATCTATTTCGGCTGGCTGGCGGCGCAGGCCCGGGCCTGGGTCGCCCGGCGCTCGACGCTCGCGGCGATCACCGAGGAATGGCTGAAGCGGCTTTCCATCCGCGCCTTGAGCGCCGATGCCAGGGTCAATGAACTGTCGGGCGGCAATCAGCAGAAGGTGGTCATCGCCAAATCGCTGGTGCAGAAACCGAAGCTTGCCATCTTCGACGAGCCGACGCGCGGCGTCGATGTCGGCGCCATCGCCGAGATCCATGCCTTCATCCGCCATCTGGCCGACGAAGGGGTTGCGGTGGTCGTGATTTCGTCCTATTTGCCGGAGGTGCTGAAGCTCGCCGACCGCGTTCTCGTCGTCCGGCAGGGACGGGTGGTGGTGGAATTCGCCGGCCAGGATGCGACCGAGGAGCGGATCATGTTCGCGGCCGTCCATTGAGCGGCGTGCAGCGCGAAAGATGCGGCAGGCGGGCGGCCGGGCTTTGGCCCGGGCCGCTGGTCACGGCTTAAGGGGAGGCTCTGATAACCAGTATCGGCAGCGCGGAGCGCCATCACGCCGGCACCCATCGGCCTTTCAAGCGGATCGCCAAGGAAAGCCTGAGCCAGCAGACCTATCAGCAGATCCGTCGGCTGCTGATGCGCGGGCGGCTGCAACCCGGCCAGCGGCTGATCCTGCGCACGCTGGCGGCCGAGCTTGGGGTCAGCGCGACGCCGGTGCGCGAGGCGCTGGTGCGGCTGGTCTCCGAACAGGCGCTGGAGCTGGACGAGCGCGGCACCGTCATGGTGCCGAAGCTCGACCTCGGCCGCTATATCGAGGTCCGCAACCTGCGGGCGGGACTGGAATCGGAGGCGGCTTTTCGCGCCGCGGGTCAGGTGAGCGATGCCGATGTCAAGGCGCTGACGCAGCTCCAGGAGCGCCTGACCGCCAGTTCGCTCGAAGGCGATTACACCGCCACGCGCGAACATAACGAACGTTTCCATCTCGAAGTCTGTCGGCTTTCGCGCTCGCCCGCGCTCTTCAGCCTCATCGAGGCGCTGTGGATGCAGAGCGGCCCGATTCTGAGCCTGCTGTGGGATGCCGATGGCCCGGCCAATGCCGAAGCGCATCTGATCGTCCTCGACGGATTGCGCCGGCGGGACGGCGAGCGGGCGCGCCAGGGCATGATCCGGGACATCATCTATGGCGGCGCGCCGCTGCTCACGCGCTTTCCGGGCGCGGGCACGGTGGACAGCGGCACCTTGCCGCCGCCCGTCGATCTCTGGTGCGGTTTGCGGGCGCTGATGCCGCCGCCGCCCGGATTGGAACCCGAGGAATCCCCGCCCGGCCCAGCCCGGGGCGGCCGAGCGGCGTTGCGGAAAAGCCGTGCTGCCGGCGGGATTGTTGCAAAGAGGAAATGATGCTGATTACGCGCGGCCGGACCTACGACGAGATCCATGGCGCCTTCCGCTGGAACCTGCCGGCGCGCTACAACATGGCGTACGACGTCTGCGACCGCCATGCCGGGGATCCCGGCCGGATCGCCCTCATCCACGATCGGGGCGCGGGCGAGGTGCGGCGGTTCAGCTTCCGCGACATCCAGCGTTTCGCCAATCGCTTCGCCAATGTATTGGGCGCCCAGGGCCTTGAGCGGGGCGACCGGGTGATGCTTCTGCTCGGGCAGAATCCGGCGACCGCGATCGCCCATGTCGCCTGCTGGAAAGCCGGCATGGTATCGATCCCGACCTCGGTCCTGTTCGGCGCCGACGCCATCCTCTACCGGCTTCAGACGGCGGGCGTGAAGGCGGTGGTGACCGATCTCGCCAACCTGCCCAAGATAGCCGAAGTGCGCGGGGAGGCGGCGGATCTGACCAGCGTCTTCGTCATCGACGGCGAAGCGCCGGCCGCCTTGCCGTTCTGGCCGACGCTGGAGCGGGCGGCCGACGCGTTCGTCAATGCCGATACCGGCATCGATGATCCCGCCTTCCTCAATTTCACCTCCGGCACCACCGGCCTGCCCAAGGGTGCGTTGCAGGCACACCGGTCCATCTTCGGTCATGTGCCGGGGTGCGAGTTCGTCTACGACTTCTTTCCCCAGGCCGGCGATGTCATGTGGTCGCCGGCCGACTGGTCATGGGTCGCCGGGATGATGGATTGCCTCATGCCGGCCTGGTTCCATGGCGTGCCCGTCGTGACCCATCGCGCCGCGCGCTTCGATCCCGAAGAGGCCTTGCAGATGATGGGAAAGTACGGCGTGCGGGTCTCGCTGCTGACGCCGACCGTGCTCAAGCTGATACGCCAGATGCCCGGGCTCGACCGCTTCGGCCGGAATTTGCGCGCCGTCGCCAGCGGCAGCGAGCCGGTGGGCCGCGAGCTTAACGAATGGGCCAATACCGCGCTCGGGGTGCGCGTCAACGAAGCTTATGGCCAGACCGAATGCAATATGG
>CALCYJ010000101.1 GCA_937905845.1 uncultured Rhodospirillales bacterium | reverse complement strand
TGGTGGAGGGGGTAGGATTCGAACCTACGTAGGCGTACGCCAACGGGTTTACAGCCCGTCCCCTTTAGCCACTCGGGCACCCCTCCCGGCCCAGCAGTCAGCCCCATTCGAGGTGACGCCCCGAAGTGGTGCCGCACTATCGGTTCTTGGCCGGAAATGTCAACTCGAAAACACGGGAAAAGCGCGCCCGGACAGAAGGCAAAACCCCGCCCTGCCCCTTTGCGGCCCGGCTGTCGCGTTGTCGCGTCCGCGGCAGCGGACTATAAGGGGGCGCATGAACAGTCGCAAGCATTCCGGGCCGCCGCGCCCCGCCGACGCCCGATCGAGCCGCGAAGGGGGCCTGTGGCTCCATGGCACCCATGCGGTGCTGGCGGCGCTCGCCAACCCCGCCCGGCACAGCCGCCGCCTGCTGGCGACCCTTGAGGCCGGACGAAGCCTGCCCGCAACCCTGCCCTTAGGCCTTAAGGCCGAGATCGTGGAGCGGCGCGCGCTCGATCAGCTTCTCCGCCCCGGCACGGTGCATCAGGGGATGGCCCTTCTCACCGCGCCGCTGCCCGAGGTCGATATCGAGGATGCCTGCCCGCCCGAGGCCGGGCGGCGCAACCTCGTCGTGGTTCTCGACCAGGTGAGCGACCCGCACAATGTCGGCGCCATCCTGCGCTCGGCCGCGGCCTTCGGCGCCCGCGCGCTGGTCGTGACCGAGCGCCACGCCCCCGACGCCACGGCCAGCCTCGCCAAGGCGGCATCGGGCGCGCTCGAGATCGTGCCGCTGGTGCGGGTGACGAATCTCGCCCGCGCCCTCGACCGCCTGGCCACCCTTGGCTATTGGCGCATCGGCCTGACGGGCGGCGCCGACCAGACCCTGGCGGCGCTGGACGCGACGGGCGATGTGGCGCTGGTGCTCGGGGCCGAGGGCTCCGGGCTGCGGCGCCTCACCGCCGAGCGCTGCGACCTTCTGGCCCGCCTGCCCATCGCGCCGGCGATGGAGAGCCTCAATGTCTCCAACGCCGCCGCAGTGGCGCTTTACGAACTGGTGCGAGCGGCGCCGGCGGTTCCTTGACGCCGGTTCATGGCCGCTTGCGGACGGCGAAAGCAGCCATGAAGCGGGCCGGCTCGTCGCTTTCATAGGCGGCGGCGAAACAATCGATGCCGGCGGCGATCGCGGCGTCCAGAGGCAGCGTTTCCCATTGGGTGACCAGGGCCTTTTGCAGCCGCAGTGCTTTGGGCCCGGCGGCGAGCAGCCCGTCCAGCCAGGCATCGACGGCGGCATCAAGGCCGGCGAGCGACACCACCTTGCCGACGAAGCCGCAGGCCAGCGCCTCGGCGGCATCGATCGTCTGTCCGAGATAGAGCAGCTCCGCCGTCTTGCCCCAGCCGATGAGGCGCGGCAGGAGTGCCGCCTCGATCACCGAAGGGATGCCGACCCTCACTTCGGGCATGCCGAAGACCGCCGTATCGGCCGCCACCCGCAGATCGCAGCCCGCCGCCACTTCCAGCCCGCCGCCCAGGCAATAGCCGTTGATACGCGCGATCACCGGCACCGGAATGGCGCGGATGGCGGCGATCGCGCCGTGCAGGGCGGTGATGAAGGCCCGCGCGCCGGCCGGATCGAGCCCGGTCATGGCGGTAATGTCGGCGCCGCCGATGAAGGCACGCTCGCCCGCCCCCGTCAGGACCACCGCCCGCAGGCGCTCGTCGCTCTTAAGGCGCAGGGCGGCCGCGGTCAGCACCGCCAGGGCGTCGAGATCGAGCGTATTGAGCTTCCGCGGCCGCTCGATGGCGAGGCGGGCGATATGGCCCTTCTCGCCGTGATCGGCATAGGCGAGCGAGACCGGGCCGGAGAGGGAAGGATCGGGGGTAAATACCGTGGACACGGCAGGCGCTCCTTGACGCTTGAGGGGGATCGGGATCACAGCGGGACGGCGGCGGATCCTAGCCGCAGCCGCCATTCGAAGCAGGGATCGCCGAGATCGAGGCGCTGGGTCACGTCGAGCCTTAAATGACGGTCGGCGGCCAGCGCCGCACCCTGCCATAATTCGTTCCAGGCGGCAAAGACCGCGGGCGAAAGCCGCCCCGCTCCCCGCATCAGCCGCCAGGTGCTCTGGCGCACGACGACACCGCCGCCTGGCTCGGCGCGCCATTCGGCGTCATCGCCCTGGGCCTGCGCCATGGCGGTGAGATAGGCCGCGAAACCCGCCGGCCCCGGCTGCTCCAGCCCCAGCAGCGCCGCGCTGGCATGATAATAATGCAGGCCGATCAGCCGTGCCGCGATGCCGGCGAGGCCGCCGCCTTCGGCCGGGCCGAACTGCGCCACCGCCTCCATCAGCATCACCCGCACGTAATCCATGGAATAATTGCGCAGCGCCTTGCTCCGCCGTACCGCCGGCCAGTCGGCATCGGCGACGCGGGGCAGCTTCGTCGGATCGAGCGGCGGCGCCGTCTCGCCGGGTGAAAAGCGCAGGCGCTCCTCGGGCGTCAGCACATGGTCGTAGCGGCAATAATAGCCTTCAAGCCCGGGCTGGCCGTCGGTGGCCATCGCGGTGCAGACGAAACCCATGCGGGGATTGCCGAGCGAGACGCCGTTATGGGCATGCCAGCCGCGGAGCATGGCGCGCACGACTTCGGAGGGAACGGCGCAGAGGGCGGTACCCTCCCAGATCCAGCGCGGCGGCGGATAGCGGACCCAGGCCTTGTCGTCGGATTCGGGGATATATTCGACGCCGACGCCGCCGAGCAGGTTGGAGAGATAATGATATTGCGCCGCCGCCACCGGATCGGGCAGGCCGCGCAGGCCGAGCTTGTCGAGGCCGGGCAGGAACTTCTCCAGATGCTGGCGGCGGTAGGTGGCGAAGACGAGGCGGGCGGCGGCGGCGGCGTCACGCCGCGTCACGAAGGTGAGAACGAGCCCGGTGATGAAAGCGTGATAGAGCGCCTCCACCGCGCGAAAGCCGCTCTCATCGCCCGCCCCCGCCCGGTCCGCCGCCGCCGCCGCCCCGCTTGCCGCCATTTCCGTCATCGCCTTCTCCCCGCCAAGATCCGCTTTCGCCGGATCGGTTTTTGCTCTAGAGCATGAAAGCGCACGCGCTGGCCCTGCCGGGGTGGCCGAGAGGCGAGGCAGTAGATTTGTAATCTACCTTACGCAGGTTCGAATCCTGTCCCCGGCACCATTCCGGCATCATGCGCCAGCCCGGCCGCCCGCGTCGCGGATCTCCGCCTCGACGGCGTCAAGCCGGTCCTTGCCGAAGAAAATCGCCTCATCGACGAAGAAGGTCGGCGAGCCGAAGGTACCGCGCGCAACCGATTCTTCCGTGTTGCGCAACAGCTTGTCCTTGACGGGCGCTTCCTGGGCGCGGGCAAGCAGGCGGTCGCCGTCAAGGCCGGAGCGGCGCAGCGCCTGCGCCACGACCGCGGGATCGTCCATCTTCGATCCCTCGACCCAGAGATGGCGGAACACCACCTCGACATAGCGGGCGAAGACGCCTTCGAACTCGGCGGCGATGGCGGCGCGCATGATCATCAGCGTATTGACGGGAAAGTGCGGATTGATGGCGAAATCGGCGATGTCGTGGCGGCGGACGAAGCGCCGGATTTCGAGCTGTTCGTATTCCAGCTTGTTGCGGATGCCCTTCAGGCTCTCGAAGGGCGAGCGGTTGCCGGTGAGCTTGAAGACGCCGCCGAGCAGCACCGGAACATAATCGAAGGCGACGCCGGTGCGCGCGCTCACCCCGGGCAGAACCCGATGGGCGAGATAGGCGTTCGGGCTGCCGAAATCAAAATGGAATTCAACTTTTGGCATTCATCATCCTCTTGCGCCGCCAAGGCGGCGTTCCAGCCGCCAGGCGGCGTCTTCGCGGGTCGCGAGCTTAAAATCAGCCTTTGGACAAAGTGGGCCGGATGGACGTCAGCGGGTGATCGGCACCGAGGATCCGGGGGCGGGCCTTGGTTTCGCCCCGCCCTTGACGATCTCCAGCGCCGTCGCCACCAGGCCGCCGACATTGCCAAGATCGGCCGGCACGATCAGGGTCGTGCCCTGCTTGGCGAGATTGCCCCATTTGTCGATATAATCCTTGGCGACCTGCATCTGCAATGCTTCCAGGCCGCCGTCGACCACCGCGGCGGCGGCGATGGCGCGAATGGCATCGGCGGACGCTTTCGCCACCAGCTCGATCGCCTTGGCCTCGCCCTCGGCGCGCAGGATCTCGGCCTGCCGCCGTCCGTCGGCGATATTGATGTCCTGCTGGCGCTGACCTTCCGACGTATTGATCTGCTGCTGGCGCTGGCCTTCGGACTTGAAGATGAGCGCGCGCTTTTCCCGCTCCGCCGTGATCTGCATCTCCATGGCGCGGATGATCTCCCCCGGCGGCGTGATGTCCTTGATCTCGTAGCGCAGGACCTTGATGCCCCAATTGATCGCCGCCTCCTCCACCGCTTCGGCGATCGCGGCATTGAGGATCTGGCGCGAGGACAGCGCCTGGTCGAGATGCAGCTTGCCGATCTCCGAGCGCATGCTGGTCTGGGCTAGCTGCATCGCCGCATTCATCGGGTTG
This sequence comes from uncultured Rhodospirillales bacterium, assembly GCA_937905845.1. Lineage (GTDB taxonomy): Bacteria > Pseudomonadota > Alphaproteobacteria > Ferrovibrionales > Ferrovibrionaceae > CALCYJ01. The sequence continues at coordinate 7,322 of CALCYJ010000101.1, read as the reverse complement.
CTCGATCCATAGGCCGCTTTCACCGCGTCGGTGATCTGGAGATAGAGGAAGCCGTCGACGGTCAGCGTGGTGTTGTCGAGCGAGATGCAGACCTGCGCCGGCACTTCGGTCGGCACCTCGCGCAGATCAAAGCGATAGGCGACGCGATCGACGAAGGGAATGAGGAAGTTCAGTCCCGGGTTCAGCGCCCGGTGGAAGCGGCCCAGCCGCTCGACGATCCAGGAGCGCTGCTGCGGCACGATGCGCAGGCCCGCGCGCAGGACCGCGATCGCGATCAGCACGAGCAGGAGGATCGGAAAGACGGAGGTGAAGAAATCGGGCGGCATAATCTGTTCTCCTCGAATGTCTCTAACCGGTATCGTCGCCGGCCGGCCCGGAATCGGGCACCAGGTGCAGAAGCTTGTCGTTACGGCGCGAGATGACGGCCTTGGCGCCGGGAGGCGGCGCGGATCCTTCCGCCATCACCGCCGTCCAGCGGGTGCCGCGGTAGAACACGGTCAGCCGGTCGCCCTGCGGTGCTACGCTCAGCACCGTCACGCTCTGGCCGACATCGAAATCCTCCAGCGCCTTGTCGTCCTTGAGATGCCGCCGCAGCACCACCACAATGCCGAGCAGCATCGCACAGGCGAGCGCAAACACAAGGATCAGGCCGGGGCCCTGGATCGAGAAGCCGACGCCCACCGCAAGGAAGGCCGCGAGGGCGATACTGGCGAGATAGAAGGTGCCGGTATGAAACTCGGCCAGCGCGGCAAGGAGAGCCAGGGCGAGGAAGAACCATTGCATCGACGAAGCCTTTTTGGAACGATCAGCGCCGCCTGATCGAGCCTAGACCTTATTGCGGAAAGGCGCGCCCGTATTCCGGCAGGCCTTAAGCCTAGGATTCCAGCGCCGCGCCCCAGGCTTCCAGCACATCGGCGATCTGCGTCAGATGCGCTTTCTCGGCGTCGATCACCCGGCGGAACGCGCGGCGCTTGAAGGCGGCGATGTCGATCGCGCTATCGCCCGGCGCGATCCCGACCGCATCGCCGATGATATCGATCAGCCGCTCGACGGCATTGATGCGGCCGAGCAGATAGTCGTTCTCGCGATAGGCGCGGGAGAAGAAGGCGCCGAAATGGCCCATGTCGATGCCTTTGAGGCCGTGCGCGCCGCCGATCTCGAAGGCCCGGGAATCGACCGGGCTGATGCGGTCGATGCGGATTTCGTCGAACTCGCCGGCCTCGCGCCAATTGGTCACCGAGAAGGTCAGCAGATCCCAGAACGGGAAGCCCAGGTAATTGACCAGGATGTCGTGCCGGAGCGCCGGCACCCAGGCCGCCGCATCGAGGTCGGCCAGCAGCGCATCGCCATGGTCGGTCATGCCCTGAAGCCCGATCTCCGCCGCCAGCCCGTCGATCAGCGCATCGATTTCTCCCCCGTGAGCCTGGGCGAAGTCGCGGGCATCCTCGGCGATCCTGCGTCCCGCCGCCGCCGGCAGGGTTGCGAACAGCGTCTGCGCCCCGGTGCGCAGGCCCGAGCTGAAGAAGTCGGCGCGCTCACAGCGCCTAAGCTCGTCGAGGCACATATAGAACTCGCCTTTCAGATGATTGATCCGTTTCGCGCTCGTGCCGTCGAGGCCCATCGTATCGAGCATGCCGTAAAGCCGGTTCTGCCCCTGAATGAGGAAGCTCAGGCGGCGGCGGCGGAATTCGATGTCGAATTCGAGCAGGAATTTCAGCCAGCGCGGCGGGGCCTCTCCGGCCGCCGTCTCGGCATGATAGCGCCGGTGCGTCTCGCCGCCGGCATAGGCGACGCCGCGCGAGGCAGCCCAGGCATCGATCGTCTCGCCGATCATCCGGTAGGCGGGCGCGCGTTCCGACACGCCGCAGAGCGATGCCACCGCCCGCCCGACGAAGGCTATGGCCGAGGCGAGCTTGAGGCGGACATAGCCTTCGTAGGCGAAGCCGGCGTTTTCGGCGATATGGTTGTTGACCGCCTCGCGCCAGCCGCGGATATCGCCGCTGCCGAAATGCTCGTCGAAGGCCTGCGGCGTATTCTCCTTGACCAGGCGCGAGATCTGCGGTCGCGCCGCATCCACGATCGCCCGCAGGCGGCGGACGCGCTCGTTATAGCTGCCGACCCACTCCAGCTCGTCGGCGATCGGCTCGTTGCGCGGAATGTCGGAGAGCGCGCCCTTGAGCGTCGTGAAGAACCCCGGCACGCGATGCGGGATGGGCGTGGAAAGCGGCTGCGGATCGGGATCGATATAGACCAGGCGGCGATCGACTTCCCGGTAGGCGGCGCGGCCGTTGATGGCGCGGATGGCCTCGCTGAACGGCTTGTTGCTGAGCACGCTGCCGTCGATGAACGAGGTCAGTTCGGGATCATCGCCGGCATCGCGGTAGCGCGCGAAATTCCGGGTCAAGAATTGCTCCCGCGTCGGCCATTCGAGGCCTTTATGCGCCAGCAGGCGGTCGATCTCGCCGATCTGGACCGGCGGGAAGGCGCCCGGAAAGGCCGAGGTGGCCCGCGCCGCGAAGGCGAGCGAGGGGGCGTTCGCCAGGTCGAAATCGGAATCAACGGCCCCGCCCGGCCAATGCCGGCAGCCGAACCGCAGGATATGGCGGTGCTCGCGCTCGTAGATGAGCGGCGGGTCGTGGATCTGGATCGCTTGCTCGTGGCCGAAGAAATCCGTCACCGTCACGAACAGTTCCAGATCCTGCCCGGTCGGCAGAAGCGAGGGCGTAGCGGACTTAAGCTCGGTCATGGCATAAAGCCCGTCCAGCATGAGTTGGCTCATGCGCGGCCCATCGAAAGGCGGCTTGAACCAGCGCGAGCGGATGAAGAGCGAGAGCTTCCGCCGCACCTCGATATCCTTGATCGGGCGCACGAGGCCGGTATAGCCGCCGAGCCAGATCAAGGGTTCGAGGAACCATTTGCTCCAGGCGCGGGCCCGGCGTTCCGCCGACAGCAGTTCGGTGACGTCGGCATCGCGCAGCCACAGATCGCGCAGCCGGCCGAACGACAGATTGTGCGCGAGCGCGCGGGCCAGCATGACGCCGTTGATCCCGCCGGCCGAGGCGCCGGCGATGATATCGACCACGACCCTGAGATCGACCCGGGCGCCGATCTCGCGCAGAAGATCGAAATAGACCGCCTCGGTGTCGTATTCGGGATCGGCCGGATCGAAGGCGGTGGCGGCATCGGCCTGTAGGCGGGCCGCCGGATCGGGGATGGCGTGCAGCGCGCTCGAAGCGCGGACCAGTTTCAGGATCTCCTTGCTGATCCCGTGCATATAGACGGCAAGCGAGATGCCGCCGAAGAAGACCAGGGCGAGGCGCAGCTCTTTTTCACGCACGCGTCACCTCCCAGGAGCGTCTTGGCCGCGACGGCGGAGCCGGAACCCGGGCCCGAACGGAGGCCCGCGTCCGGCCCGCCCCTTGCGCAAGTCCGGCCATATCGTTATAAAGCCCGCTCGCATGGGCGGAGTTAAGGCGATGAAGCAGGATATCCATCCCGACTATCACGATATTACGGTCAAGATGACCGACGGCACGACCTACCAGACCCGCAGCACCTGGGGCAAGGCGGGGGATACGCTGGTGCTCGATATCGATTCCAAGTCGCACCCGGCCTGGACCGGCGGCGCGGCGCGGCTGGTCGATAGCGGCGGCCAGGTCGCCAAGTTCAAGAGGCGCTTCGCCGGCCTCGGCCTGAAGTAGGCCCCTGAAATAGGCCAACGCGGCGGCGCTCTTTTGCCCCTTTTGCCCTTATCCGCCGCGAAACCGGCGCCGCCCGCGGGCCGGTCCATCCTCCCTTAAGAAACGCCGCCCGCCGGTGCCGCCACATCGCGGCGCATCATCTCGTCCAGGCGCGCGACGCGGCGATAGAGGTTGCGGCTTTGCTCCAGCAGCCGGCCGAACCGCTGCGGCAGCGCCGCCGGATCGATCTCGGCCGCCGAAAGGCAGACGCCGATGCCGCCCAGTTGCGGCGCTTCCTGGCGTGCCTCGTCCCAGGTGATCTCGCCCGCATGCACCGCCCGCTGCAACAGCAGCCAGGCCATCATATTGGTGAGGCGGGCGGTGAGCCTCGTCGTCTCGGTGGTGCAGGCGAGACCGATGGCGGGAGCCAGCCGCCGCCAATCCTGCTCGGCCTCGAACTTGAGATAATCGCGCGCCGCATACAGCAGTCCGAGCGCCTCGTCATAGGTGCGCGAGAAGAAGGCGGTCGCCGGCAGGCCGGCAGAGGATTGCGCATGCATGATGTCAATCTAGCACGAATTTCGATTTCGCGCCGCCCTTGAACCCCGGTGGGCAATGACTAGGTATTAAGCGTCCGGAGCGCCCGCCGATCAAGGGGTTCCGTGACGCGAGGCCCGGCCGCGAGGCGGGTAGCATGGCGGCGTTGCGCAGCGACGCTCCGAGCCATGGGTTCATGTTGCTTCCATAGGAGGATATGACAATGCGTGCTTTCGATCTTTCCCCCCTGCTCCGTTCCAGCATCGGTTTCGATCCCTTCGGCCGGCTGCTCGAGGCCGCCCAGGCCGACGAGGACGGCCGCGGCTACCCGCCCTATGACATCGAGAAGCAGGGCGAGGATTCCTATCAGGTGAGCCTGGCGGTGGCGGGCTTTACGCTGGAGGATCTCGACCTCACCGTGCGCGACAATACGCTCATCGTCTCCGGCCGCATCAAGGGCGAGGGCGAGCCGGCGGACGGAAGCGTGAAATATCTCCACCGCGGCATCGCCCGCCGCGCCTTCGAGCGCCGCTTCGGCCTCGCCGACACGATCAAGGTGACCGGCGCGAGCCTGGAGAACGGGCTGTTGCATGTCAATCTGGTGCGGGTGGTCCCGGAAGCCCTGAAGCCGCGGCAGATCCCGATTACCGCTGGACCGAACGCCGCGCCGGCCCCGGTCGAACGCGCCGCCTGACGCCGGTCTTCAGGCTTGAGGATGGGGGCGGCAGCCGATTGCGGAGGGCTGCCGCCTCCTGTTCCTTCACACGACGCGCCAGAGCGCTTCCAGCATCTCGTCGGGCCGTTCTCCCATCAGCATATGGCCGGCGCCCGGCAGCACCACGACCTGGCTGCGCCGCAGATGGCCGGCCAGGGATTTGACGGCCGCGGGCGGCGTCATCAGGTCGTTCTGACCGACCAGAAGCAGCGTCTCGCAGGTAACCGCCGCCGCCGCCGCGCGTCCCTCCGCCTCACCGAAGGCATTGCACAGCGCGAAACCATCCGCCAGCGCGCCGTCTGGCGCCCGTTCGACCAGCCGGATATCGCCGCCGATCAGCCACAGGCCCGGCACCGCATTGCCGCCCATATGCGCGGCCCGTCCATGGGCCCAGTCGTTCATCAGTTCGATCGCCCGGTGATCGCCGGCCTGGGCCAGCGCCAGCATCTCCGCATTGACGCGCATGGGCAGCGCCGTGCCGATCAGCGCCAGCGACCGCACCCGGTCCGGCATCCGCGCCGCCGCGCCGAGCGCGATCAGGCCGCCGAGACTATGGCCGACCAACGCCGCCCGGGCCAGGCCGGCGGCATCGAGAAGCTGCTCGACCCAGGCCGCGGCGGCCTCGATCGTCGCCGGCATCGGCCCGGCGGAGCGGCCGCAGCCCGGCAGATCGACGGCCAGCACGTTGCGCTCGTGATGGGCGAACCAGCGCGCGGGCAGCGCCCAGGCGGTATGATCGCCGGCGGTGCCGTGCAGGAACACCACGGCTTCCTGCCCCGCCACCGGCGCGCGGCCGCCGGTGGCCGCATAGACGCTCTTGCCGGCAACGCTCAGTTCCATCTTTCCCCCTCGGGCCGCCGGCCGCGCCGCTGTGCCCGCCCGCTCACGGTTTTTGCGAGCGTTTCAGGGCCTGTCCCAGATCATTGACGAGATCGCCGATATCCTCGAGGCCGACCGACAGCCGCACCAACTCCTCGCCGATGCCGGCGGCCGCGAGCGATGCCGCATCCATCTGCTGGTGCGTCGTGCTCGCCGGATGGATGACCAGCGACTTGGCGTCGCCGATATTGGCCAGATGCGAGAAGATCTTGAGGTTCTCGATGAAGCGGCGGCCGGCGGCGCGCCCGCCCTTGATGCCGAAGCTGAAGACGGCGCCGACGCCCTTGGGCAGCAGCCGCGCCGCGAGTGCGTGGTCGGGGTGCTCGGCCAGTTCCGGATAGCCGACCCAGGCCACCGCCTCGTTGCCTTTCAGGAAGGCCACCACTTGTCGTGCGTTCTCGACATGGCGTTGCATGCGGACGCCGAGCGTCTCGACCCCTTGCAGGATGTTGAAGGCGTTGGTCGGGCTGAGGCAGGCGCCGAAATCGCGCAATCCCTCCGTCCGCGCCCGCATGATGAAGGCGGCGGGGCCGAATTCCTCGGCGAAATCGAGGCCGTGATAGCCGGCATAGGGTTCGGTCAGGGTGGGGAACTTGCCCGAAGCCTCCCAGTCGAAGCGCCCGCTATCGACCAGCACGCCGCCGATCGAGGTTCCGTGGCCGCCGAGGAACTTGGTGGCGCTATGGACCACGAGGTCGGCGCCGTGCTCGAAGGGCCGGCAGAGATAGGGCGTGGTGAACGTATTGTCGATGAGAAGCGGCAGGCCGTGCCCGTGCGCCACCGCCGCCACTTCCGGCAGGTTCATCACCTCCAGCGCCGGATTGCCCAGGACCTCGCCGAACACGAGGCGGGTTTCGGGGCGGATGGCGCGGGCGAAGGCTTGCGGATCGCGCGGATCGACGAAGCTCGCGGTGATGCCGAAGCGCGGCAGCGTATGGGCGAGAAGATTGTGTGAGCCGCCGTAAAGCGAGGCGGAGGCGACGATATGCTGGCCGGTGCCCAGCAGCGTCGCAATGGCCAGATGCAGCGCCGCCTGGCCCGACGCGGTGCAGACGGCGCCAACCCCGCCCTCCAGCGCCGCCATCCGCTCCTCCAGCACCGCGACCGTCGGGTTGGAAATGCGGGTGTAGATATGGCCGGCGCGTTCGAGGTTGAACAGCGAGGCGGCCTGCTCGACATCGCGGAAGACATAGGAGGTGGTCTGATAGATCGGCACCGCCCGCGCGCCGGTGACCGGATCGGGCTGCTGGCCGGCATGCAGGCTGAGCGTGTCGAACTTGAGATATTTCGCGTCCATATCCCGCCCCTAATGCGCTGAAAAGCCTGATTATACGCTCTGCGGCAAACCTATGAACAAAGCCTATGAACAAAAGTGGGGTCGCCACGATGGACGACCCCTTTTTTTGAAACCTCAACCTGTCAGTCTGGATAGCGGGCCAAATTTAGTCACAGCCCCGCCGCCACTGTCAAGCGGAGGGGGAAAGGGTGGGGCCGGTTAGAATTTCGGCGGG
>CALCYJ010000100.1 GCA_937905845.1 uncultured Rhodospirillales bacterium | reverse complement strand
CGGCCGGACCAAGGCGAAGGAAATCTGCGCCAAGGCCGGCCTGTCGGATATGCGCGGTCGTTTTGGGGCATATCCAGGTCTGCAAAGGGTTCCAACCCTTCCGGACATGCCGGGATTGATGAGGAGAAACGAGCGTGGCGCGTATTGCTGGTGTGAACATCCCGACCAATAAGCGGGTCGAGGTCGCCCTGACCTATATTCACGGCATCGGCCGGACCAAGGCGAAGGAAATCTGCGCCAAGGCCGGCCTGTCGGATATGCGCCGGGTCAACGAGCTGACCGACCCCGAAATCCTGCAGATCCGGGAACTGATCGACCGCGATTTCCGCGTCGAGGGCGATCTGCGCCGCGAAGTGGCGATGAACATCAAGCGGCTGATGGACCTCGGCTGCTACCGCGGCTTGCGTCACCGCCGCGGCCTGCCGGTGCACGGCCAGCGCACCCATACCAATGCCCGTACCCGCAAAGGGCCGGCGCGGCCGATCGCCGGCAAGAAGAAGTAATCCGGCCGGCGGCTCTGCCGGCTACCTGGGAATGACAGTCAAAGGTCTGTAATGGCACGGGAAAAGACGACGCGCGTGCGCCGCCGCGAGAAGAAGAACATCTCGTCGGGCGTGGCGCATGTCAATGCGACGTTCAACAATACCATGATCACCATCACCGATGCGCAGGGCAATACGATCGCCTGGTCGTCGTCGGGCATGCAGGGGTTCAAAGGGTCGCGCAAATCGACCCCCTATGCGGCGCAGATGGCGGCCGAGGACGCCGGGCGCAAGGCGCAGGAGCATGGGGTCCGCACCATCGAGGTGGAAGTCAAGGGACCCGGTGCCGGCCGCGAATCGGCGCTCAGGGCATTGCAGTCGGTAGGCTTCACCATCACCTCCATCCGCGATGTGACGCCGATCCCGCACAACGGTTGCCGTCCGCCGAAGCGCCGTCGCGTCTGAGCGGTCCGATAAGGATCGGCGCGCGGCGCCAGGCGGCCCGCGCGCCCGTGAGCGAAACGCCGCCGGCCCGGGGGCCTGAGCCTTCCGGCCGGGGCGCTTTGCCGCCGAGCCTGGCGGGGCGCGGCTTGTAAGTTTTCGGCGCCGATCGCGGCGCCGGCTTTTCTGGCGCTGCCCAAGCGCCGGGTGAGGAGCACTAGGCGTGACCGTGATTCAGAAAAACTGGACCCAATTGATCAAGCCGAACAAGCTTCAGGTCGAGCATCTCGACGTGGGTGGCCGGGTTGCCACTTTCGTCGCCTCGCCGCTGGAGCGGGGTTTCGGCCTCACCCTTGGCAATTCCCTGCGGCGCATTCTGCTGTCGTCGCTGCAAGGCGCCGCGGTGACGGCCGTCCAGATCGAGGGCGTGCTGCACGAATTCTCCTCGATTCCGGGCGTGCGCGAGGATGTGACCGACATCGTCCTCAACATCAAGTCCCTGGCCGTGCGCATGCATGGCGAGGGGCCGAAGCGCATGACGCTCCGCGCCGAGGGGCCGGGCGAGGTGACGGCCTCGCTGATCGAGGCCGGCCATGACATCGAGGTGATGGACCCCGATCTCGTGCTCTGCACGCTCGACGACGGGGCGCGCATCAACATGGAACTGACCATCAATACCGGCAAGGGCTATGTGCCGGGCAGCGCCAACCGGAGCGAGGATGCGCCGATCGGCCTCATCCCCGTCGATGCCCTCTATGGCCCGGTGCGCAAGGTTTCCTACCGGGTCGAGAACACGCGCGAGGGCCAGACGCTCGATTACGACAAGCTGATCATGCAGGTCGAGACCAACGGCACGCTGAAGCCCGAGGACGCCGTGGCCTATGCCGCGCGCATCCTGCAGGACCAGTTCCAGCTCTTCATCAATTTCGAGGAGCCGAAGGAGCTGACCCGCGAGGCCCAGACGTCGGAGCCGGAGTTCAACCGCAACCTGCTGCGCAAGGTGGACGAGCTGGAACTGTCGGTGCGCTCGGCCAACTGCCTCAAGAACGACAATATCGTCTATATCGGCGACCTCATTCAGAAGACCGAGGCGGAGATGCTGCGCACGCCGAACTTCGGCCGCAAGTCGCTGAACGAAATCAAGGAAGTGCTGGCGCAGATGGGGCTTCACCTCGGCATGGAAGTGCCGAACTGGCCGCCGGAGAACATCGAAGAGCTGGCGAAGCGGCTGGAAGAGCCCTACTGATTGATCGATTGATCGGGAGTTGAAGTCATGCGGCACCGCAACGCCGGGCGCAAGCTCGGCAAGACCACGTCTCATCGCAAGGCCATGTTCGCCAATATGGCGGCGTCGCTGATCAAGCACGAGCAGATCACGACCACGCTGCCCAAGGCGAAGGAACTGCGCCCGATCGTCGAGAAGCTGATCACGCTGGGCAAGCGCGGCGGTCTGCATGCCCGCCGCCAGGCGCTTTCCTTCCTGCCCGAGAAGAGTGCCGTGGACAAGCTGTTCGACGGCCTCAATACGCGCTACGCCACCCGGGCCGGCGGCTATACGCGGGTGCTCAAGGCCGGTTTCCGCTATGGCGATGCCGCGCCGATGGCCGTCCTCGAACTGGTTGATCGCGACACCAGCGCCAAGGGCCAGGATTCCGGACCGCCGCAGAACACCGGTGACGACGAGGGAGCCGAGGCGCACGCCTGAGGCGGGCGCGGGTTCCTAATCGAACCCCGGGAACAGGTCGGGAGAGCGGATCCACTGATCCTGAGAATAGGCTCCGGCCGTTTCCGGAGCGAGGGCGAACGTCATATCTGAGCGTCTGGCCATGACCGAGCGTTTGGAGAAGGCAGGGCGTCGTCGCAGCCGGTATTCCGCTTGGCGTAAAGGCCCGAGCCGGGCTACGGGCGCCGCGGCGCTTTTTTCGGCTTTCCTCGTGCTCTGGGGTTCGGGCCCGGGTTCGGGCAGGGTGCAGGCCTCGCCCGATGTACGCGTCCTGCCGCACACGCGCGAGGAAGTGCAGCTCTCCTACGCGCCGCTGGTCCGGCAGGTGGCACCGGCGGTGGTCAATATCTACAGCCTTCGCCCGGTGCGACAGGCCGGCCACGCGCCGCTGCTCGACGATCCGTTCCTGCGCAATTTCTTCGGTGACGAGGGACCGCTGGCCGGTGCCGAGCGGCAGCATCTCCTGCGCTCTCTGGGCTCCGGCGTCATTGTCGATTCCAAAGGGCTGGTGGTGACCAGCAGCCGGCTCCTCGCCGGTCAGCAGGCCATCGGGGTGGCGCTGTCGGATGGGCGCGAATTCGCCGCCAAGCTGGTCCTGACCGACCCGGATACCGAGCTTGCCGTCCTTAGCATCGAAGGGGGCAACGGCCCGTTCCCGGCCCTTTCCTTGCGCGATTCCGATGAGCTTGAGGTCGGCGATCTGGTGCTGGCGGTGGGCGATCCTTTCGACGGCCGCCCGACGGTGACGAGCGGCATCCTCTCGGCGCTGGAGCCGGCCTTCGAGCATCAGCGTGGCCATTACGCCTTCATCCGCACCGATGCGGTGATCAGCCCGGCCAATGCCGGCGGCGCGCTGGTGACGATGGATGGGCAGCTTGCCGGCATCACCGCCCTGATCCGGGCGCGATCGGGCGGCGTGGCCGGCGTGGGATTCGTCATTCCGGCCAATCTCGTGGCGCGCGTCGTGCAGGCGGCGCTCTCGGGCCATGGCATCGTGCGGGCCTGGGTGGGGGCGGATTTCGCCCCGCCGGCCACGGCCGATCTCGCCATCGAGGACGATAGGACCGGGCTGCGCGTCACGGCGATCTATCCCGGCGGGCCGGCCGAACTGGCGGGTATCCGCGTGGGCGATGGCATAACGGCGGTCGATGGACACGGGATTTTCGGCCGGCGCAGCCTGCGCTTCGCCATTGCCGCGCATCCGGTCGGAGAGCGCGTGCTGGTGACGCTCGAGCGCAACGGCAAATCCGTGGACCTGCCGCTCGTGCTGCAAGCCCCGCCGGACCGGCCGCTGCCCGATTTCCTCCGGATCACCGGCGATGGCCCGCTCGCCGGCACCACCGTTGGCAATCTCTCGCCGGCGCTGGCCGACCGGCTCGATGCCGACCGGATGACCAAGGGCGTGGTGATCACCGAGGTGGCGGCCGGATCGCCTGCCGACCGGCTGCGTCTTCTGATCGGCGATCGCATCGAGAGCGTCGATGGCACGAAGGTGACGAGCACGCAGCAGCTTCGCTCGCTGGTCGCCGTTCACCGGCGGCGCTGGAGCATCGTCGTTCTGCGCGGGAACGGGCCGACCCGGTTCGTCGTCGAATGAGCGATCTCTTCGCCGCCGCCGGTCCGCCGCCCGGTGCGCCGCAGCCGCTCGCCGACCGGCTCCGGCCCCGGCGGCTGGAGGAGGTCGTGGGGCAGGACCATCTGCTGGCCGGCGATGGGCCGCTCGGGCGCATGCTGGCCGGGCACCGGCTCGCCTCCCTGATCCTCTGGGGTCCGCCCGGCAGCGGCAAGACGACGATCGCACGCCTCCTGGCCGGCCAGGCGGGGCTTCATTTCGAGGCGCTGTCCGCCGTCTTCTCGGGCGTCGCCGACCTGCGCAAGGCTTTCGAGGCGGCGCGGCGCCGCCGCACGCTCGGCCAGGGAACCCTGCTGTTCATCGACGAGATCCACCGCTTCAACCGCAGCCAGCAGGACGGCTTTCTGCCCTACGTCGAGGATGGGACCATCGTGCTGGTGGGCGCCACCACCGAGAATCCGTCCTTCGAGTTGAATGCCGCGCTGCTTTCCCGCGCCCAGGTGCTGGTGCTGCGCCGGCTCGAAGACGAGGCGATGGCGGTGCTGCTGGCACGGGCGGAGGCGGCCGAAGGCAAGATCCTCCCCCTCGATGCGGCGGCGCGCGGGGCGCTCATCACCATGGCGGACGGCGATGGACGGTTCCTGCTCAATCTGGCGGAGGAACTCTTTGCCGGCCCGGCCGCTCCGATGCTCGATACCAACGGCCTCACGGCGGCGCTGCAACGGCGAGCGCCGCTCTATGACAAGGCGCAGGAGGGGCATTACAACCTCATCAGCGCCCTGCACAAGTCGCTTAGGGGTTCCGACAGCGACGCCGCGCTCTATTGGCTGGCGCGCATGCTGGCGGGCGGCGAGGCACCGCTCTATATCCTGCGCCGCCTGGTGCGCTTTGCCGTCGAGGATATCGGCCTGGCCGACCCGCAAGCCCTGGTGCAGGCGCTGGCGGCCAAGGATGCCTATGATTTCCTGGGTTCGCCCGAGGGCGAGCTTGCCATCGCGCAATGCGTCCTCTATCTCGGGACGGCGCCCAAATCGAATGCCGCCTATCGCGCTTTCGGCGCTGCGAGCCGGACGGCGCGCGAGCAGGGTTCGCTGATGCCGCCGGCGCATATCCTCAACGCGCCGACCCGGCTGATGAAGGATCTGGGCTATGGCAAAGGCTATGCCTATGACCACGATACGCCGGAAGGGTTTTCCGGCCAGAACTACTTTCCCGAAGGGCTCGGCCGCCGCCGCTTCTATCAGCCGGCCGCGCGCGGCTTCGAGCGCGAGATCGCCCGCCGCCTCGCCTATTGGGAACGCCTGCGGACCCGCGCGGCCCAGGGCGGCGGCGATCCGGCGTCCGGCGATCCGGCGTCCGGCGGTCCGGCGTCCGGCGAGGCGGCGGACGATGATGCCGGCTGGTAGGCGCCGGGTTTGAAGGGTTTCAAGGAATGACCGACGACAGGCCAGTCGTTGCGGCGGCGGCGAGCGAGCGCGGCACCGGCGTCCGGCAGCACGAGGTGATCCCGGAGGATGCGGAAATCCGGCTCGACCGCTGGTTCCGCCGCCACTACCCGGATCTGGGCCATGGTGCGCTGGAGCGGCTGCTGCGCACCGGGCAGGTCCGCGTCGACGGGGCACGGGCGAAAAGCTCCGACCGCCTTCAGCCGGGGCAGCGGGTGCGCGTGCCGCCGCTGGGTACCCTGCTGGCGCGGAAGGCCGATGCGGCGCGCCCGCGGGAGCCTGCGGTGGCGCCGGCGGATGCCGCGCTATTGCGCGCCTGCCTGCTGCATCGCGACGATGACGTCCTGGTGCTGAACAAGCCGCCGGGGCTGGCGGTGCAGGGCGGCAGCGGCCTTCTCGACCGCCATCTCGACGCCATGCTGGAGGCGCTCCGTTTCGAGGCCGCCGACCGGCCCCGCCTGGTGCATCGGCTGGACAAGGACACGTCCGGGATCCTGGTCCTGGCGCGCAATGCCCGGGCGGCGACGAAGCTTGCCGACGCCTTCCGCCACAAATCGGCCCGCAAGGTCTATTGGGCGCTGGTCGCGGGCGTGCCGAAGATCAAGCGCGGCCGCATCGATCTGGCGCTGGCGAAAAGCGGCGGCCGGGGCTTCGAGCGGATGCGGGCGGACGAGGCCGAAGGCAAGCGCGCCGTGACCCTCTATGCCATCGTCGAGACCGCCGGGCGGAAGGCCGCCTGGCTCGCCCTCATGCCGCTGACCGGGCGCACCCACCAGCTTCGCGCCCATTGCGAGGCGCTGGGCACGCCCATCGTCGGCGACGGCAAATACGGTGCCGCCTTCCTCACCGGCGCGGTCAGCCGCAAGCTGCATCTGCACGCCCGCTCTCTGGTGATCCCGCATCCATCCGGCGGCGAGATCGCCGTGGTGGCGCCGCTCCCCGCCCATATGCGCGAGAGCTGGCGGCTCCTGGGCTTCGATGCCGAGGATGCGAGCGATCCTTTCGCCGACGCCTGATCGGGAAGGCTGCCGGCGCTCAGCCGCGGCCGCGATAGGACGGCACCCCCTGATCGGGCAGCCACAATCCCGTCGGCGGCGCGTCGGTCTGATAGAAGACGTCGATCGGCATGCCGCCGCGCGGGTACCAATAGCCGCCGATCCGCAGCCATTGCGGCTCCAGCGCATCGACCAGCCGCTTGGCAATCGCCAGTGTGCAATCCTCGTGGAAGGCGCCATGGTTGCGATAGGAGCCGAGATAGAGTTTCAGCGACTTGCTTTCGACCAGGCTGCGGTCCGGCACATAGTCGATCACCAGATGGGCGAAGTCGGGCTGGCCGGTGATGGGGCAGAGGCTGGTGAATTCCGGCGCGGTGAAGCGCACGAGATAGAGGCTGCCGGGATGCGGATTGGGCACCGTCTCCAGCACCGCCGCGTCGGGCGATGCCGGCAGGCCGGTCTTGCGGCCCAGCAGGGTGAGGGATGGCTCGGTCATAATGTCGCTCGATACCTGTCGGGGAAGCGGCGGCGCCAGCATAGAGCAGGATGCGCCGTGGTGGAATGGCCGGGGCGTTGCCGCCCCGCCGGCTTTGTGCAAGATTAGACCGATGGCGACGTGCGATCCGGTCCGGCTGGTGGTGTTCGATTGCGACGGCACCCTGGTAGACAGCCAGCACAATATCTTCGCGGCCATGGCGGCGGCCTTCGCCGATCATGACATCGCCTGTCCGCCGGCCGCGTGCGTGCGCAGCGTGGTCGGCCTGTCCCTGGTCGAGGCGGTGGCGGCACTGATCCCGGCGGCGGGCGCGGACCGGCACGAGCGCGTCGCCGAGAGCTACAAGGCGCATTTCCACCGCCTGCGCCAGCGCCCCGACCATGAGGAACCGCTTTATGAGGGCGCGCTCGCCTGCCTCGACAGGCTCCAGGCCGAGGGCTTCCGGCTCGGCATCGCCACCGGCAAGAGCCGCCGCGGCCTCGAGGCGACGTTGAAGCGTCACGGGCTGGAGGGGCGTTTCGTCACCTTGCAGACCGCTGACCAGGCCCCGGGCAAGCCCGCTCCGGCGATGCTGACCCGGGCGATGGCGGCGGCCGGCGCCGAGGCGGTGCAGACGCTCATGGTCGGCGACACGACCTTCGATATCGAGATGGGACGCAATGCCGGCGTCGCCGCGGTGGGCGTCGGCTGGGGCTATCATCGGCCGGCGGCGCTCTCGGCCGCCGGTGCCGCCGCCGTCATCGAGCGTTTCGACGCCCTGGTGCCGCTCGCGATCATGCTGACAGGAGGAGAGTGATGCGCCTTAAAACGGTCGGCAAAATTGTCATCGCCCTGGTCGTGGTGGTCGTGGCGGCGGTCGTGATCGCCCTGTTCACGATCGATTTTTCCCGTTTCAAGGGGGTGATCGCCGACCGGGTGAGCACGGCCACCGGGCGCAAGCTCGCCATTAGCGGCGATTTCCACCTGAGCCTGCTGCCGTTGCCCGCTCTCGCCGTGAAAGGGGTGAGTTTCGCCAACGCGCCCTGGGGCACGCGGCCGCAGATGGCGACGGTCGGCGAGCTTGATGTCGAGGTCGCCGTGCTGCCGCTGCTCTTCGGCGGCAATCTCCAGATCCGGGAGATCGTGCTGAAGGACGTCGATCTTCTCCTCGAAACCGATGCCAAGGGCGAGGGCAACTGGCAATTCACCGCCGCCGGCGCATCGGCCGCGACCCCTGCCGCGACGCCTGCCGCGAATGGGGCTCCGGCTCGGGCTCCCGCCCCGGCTCCCGTCGCCGGCCAGGCTGCGCCCGCGGGCTCACGCGGCTTCGTGCTGCCCGAGGTGGACCGGATCGAAATGCAGAACGTCGCGGTGGGCTATCGCGACGGCAAAAGCGGTAAGACAACCCATGCGGCGCTGAAATCGCTCAAGCTGACGTCCTCGGGCGGCGGGCCGATCGCGCTCGCCATCGCCGCGAGCTATGGCGGCACGCCGATCGGATTGAATGCCAAGCTCGGGCCGCTCGCCGATCTGAACGGCGCCAAGCCCTATGCGGTCGATGCGACGCTCACGGCGGCCGGCCTCACCCTGACCCTCAAAGGCACCGTGGCGCAGCCGCTTCAGGGCCGGGGCCTCGATCTCGCGGTCGGGGCGGATGACAGCGATCTGAAGCCGCTGGGCGCGCTGATCGACGTGGCGCTGCCGGCGGGCCAGCCGCTCCATCTGCGCGGCCAGGTCACCGGCGGCGCCGGCGGGCCGCTGCATGTCGCGGGCCTTGATTTCACCTTCGGTCCGAGCGATCTGGCCGGCGATCTGACCTATGATCCGGGCAGCGCGCGGCCGCGTCTTTCCGGCCATCTGACCGCGAAGACGATCGATCTGACGGCGCTGCCGGGCGGCACGAGCAGCGCCGGTGCGGCGGCGGGCACGGGTGCCAAGCCCGGCGCGGCTCCGGCTAAGGCGCCGGCCCCGGCGGCGGCCAAAGGCGGCGGCAGCCAGCGGATGTTCAGTACCACGCCGATCGATTTTTCGGCGCTCGGCGATCTCGATGCCGATATCACCTTCACGGCCGCGCATGTCAAATCCGCCGCGGCGGCGCTTGACGGCGTCAGCGCGCATCTCGTGCTGAATGATCGCGATCTGGCGTTGAAGCCGATCAGCGGCATCGCCAACGGCAACCATTTCGCAGGCGATCTCCTGCTTGCGGCCCGCGATCCGCAGCCCAAGCTGACGCTCGATCTCGATGCCAAGGGGCTCGATGTCGGCGCCCTGCTGAAACAGGCGAGCGGCAAGGATATGCTCGCGGCCAAGGGCGATCTCGCCGTGGCGGTGCCGGGCAGCGGGCGCTCGCTCGCCGCCATCATGGGCAGCCTCGACGGCAAGACCAGCCTGGTCATCGGCCGCGGCACGCTGAACATACGATATGCCGATCTGCTCGGCACCGACGTGGTGCGGCAGATCCTGCCCTTCATCGGCCATACCAACGACAGCCAGCTCAATTGCGCCGTCGGCCGCTTCGATATCCGCCGCGGCATCGCCACCGCCGACGCTCTGGTGGTTGATACCGGGCTGATGACCATGCGCGGCCAGGGCACCGTCGATCTCGGGACCGAGAAACTGGCGCTGCTGCTGACCCCTTCGCCCAAGGACGTCGGCCTGATCAGCCTGGCGGTGCCGATCCGGGTCGGGGGCACGCTGACCCATCCGACCTATTCGCCCGACGCCACGGCAGTGGCGAAAGGGGTCGCGGGCGCCATCGTCGGCAATGCCATCAATCCTCTGGGCGCCTTGCTGCCGCTGGTGGCGAAGAGCGTCGGCGGCAGCAGCGCCAGCGCCGGCAATCCCTGCCTGGTCGCGGCGGCGGCGAAGAGCGGCGGGACGGGTGCGGCAGCGGGCCAGTCGCAGACGGCGCCAAGCAAATCCTCCGGCCCGGCCGGCGCCATCCGCGGCCTGTTCAAGTCGCTGCCCTTCGGCAGCCATTAGAGATTTTGCGATGCGGCGGTTCTATCGCGAGGCGACGGCTACGGCCATGAGCGCGGGTGCGGCGGCGGGATTTCACGTCCTGCTCGATGGCCGGGCGCTCAAGACCCCCGCCAAGCTGCCGCTGCTTCTCCCGACCCGCGCTTTGGCCGAGGCGGTGGCCGCCGAATGGCAGGCGCAGCCCGAGACGATCGAGCCATACGGCATGCCGCTGATGCGCCTCGCCGCCACCGCCCTCGACCGCGTCGCGGTCCAGCGCCCGCGCGTGGTGGACGAGGTGGCGGCCTATGGCGGGAGCGATCTCCTGTGCTACCGGGCGGAGCGGCCGGACGCGCTGGTCCAGCGCCAGGAGGCGGCCTGGCAGCCGGTGCTGGACTGGCTGGCCCGCCGCTTCGATGCGCCGCTCCAGGTGACGTGCCGCGTCATAGCGATACCGCAGAGCGAGCAGGCGCTGAACCGCCTTCATGACGTGGTCGCGGCGCAGTCCGACCTGGCGCTGGCAGCCCTCCATGCCCTGACCACCGGTCTTGGCTCCCTGGCTCTGGCGCTGGCCGTGGCGGAGGGCTGGATGGCGCCCGCGGCGGCGGCGGCGGCGGCGCATCTCGACGAGATCTATCAGGCCGAAGGCTGGGGCGAGGACGCCGAAGCCCTCGCCCGCCGCGCCGCCATGGCCAAGGAAATCAACGCGAGCGCGCGATTCTTGTCTTTGCTGCGCGCCTGAGCAATCATCCCGGCGCCGCGGCGCCTTTGGGGGACGCCGGATCGGGTCGGTGCGAGGGGGCGGCCCGAGCCCTGTTCAGGGCGGCGGTTTGGTGCTATGCCGAGGCCGGCCCGCCGCCGGGCGGCCGGGCGGCTTTGTCGCGTCGTGCGCTTTGGGGGAATGCTGATGCAGGACATTATCCAGCAGCTTGAGGAAAAGCGCCGCCAGGCCCGCCTGGGCGGGGGCGAGAAGCGGATCGCGGCGCAGCATGCGAAGGGCAAGCTCACGGCGCGCGAGCGATTGGAACTGCTGCTCGATCCCGGCTCCTTCGAGGAATGGGACATGTTCGTCGAGCACGGCTGCACCGATTTCGGCATGGCCGATCAGAAGATCCCGGGCGATGGGGTGGTGACCGGCTATGGCACGATCAACGGCCGCCTGGTTTTCGTCTTCAGCCAGGATTTCACCGTTTTCGGCGGCGCTCTCTCGGATGCCCATGCGCGCAAGATCTGCAAGATCATGGACAAGGCGGTCCAGGTGGGCGCGCCGGTGATCGGGCTGAACGATTCGGGCGGCGCCCGCATCCAGGAGGGGGTGGACAGTCTCGCGGGCTATGCCGAAGTGTTCCAGCGCAACGTGCTGGCGTCCGGCGTGGTGCCGCAGATCTCGGTGATCATGGGGCCGTGCGCCGGCGGCGCCGTCTATAGCCCGGCGATGACCGACTTCAT
This sequence comes from uncultured Rhodospirillales bacterium, assembly GCA_937905845.1. Classification (GTDB taxonomy): domain Bacteria; phylum Pseudomonadota; class Alphaproteobacteria; order Ferrovibrionales; family Ferrovibrionaceae; genus CALCYJ01. The sequence goes on along the minus strand of CALCYJ010000100.1, from coordinate 16,307 downwards.
CTTCATGGTGAAGGACAGTTCCTACATGTTCGTCACCGGCCCCGATGTGGTGAAGACGGTGACGCAGGAGGTGGTGACCCAGGAGCAGCTCGGCGGCGCCATCACCCATACCACCCGCTCTTCCGTCGCCGACCTGGCGCTGGAGAACGATGTCGAGGCGCTGGCCGAAGTCCGGCGCTTCTTCGATTTCCTGCCCCTCTCCAACCGGGAAAAGCCGCCGGTGCGCCAGAGCTTCGATCAGCCGACCCGGGTGGAATGGTCGCTCGATACCCTGGTGCCGGCCAATCCCAACAAGCCCTACGACATGCACGAACTGATCACCAAGGTGGTGGACGAGGGCGATTTCTTCGAGGTGCAGCCTTTCTTCGCCCGCAACATCCTCACCGGCTTCGCCCGCATGGAGGGGGCGAGCGTCGGCATCATCGCCAATCAGCCGATGGTGCTGGCCGGCTGCCTCGATATCGACAGTTCGCGCAAGGCGGCCCGCTTCGTGCGCTTCTGCGACTGTTTCAACATACCGCTCATCACCCTGGTCGATGTCCCGGGCTTCCTGCCCGGCACCGCGCAGGAATATGGCGGCATCATCAAGCACGGCGCCAAGCTGCTCTATGCCTATGCCGAGGCGACGGTGCCGAAAGTGACGCTGATCACGCGCAAGGCCTATGGCGGCGCCTATGACGTCATGAGTTCCAAGCATCTGCGCGGCGACATCAATTTCGCCTGGCCCACCGCCGAGATCGCGGTGATGGGACCCAAGGGCGCGGTCGAGATCATCTTCCGCGCCGAGCTTGCCGACCAGGCGGCGATCGAGGCCAGGACGGAAGAATACCGCGCCAAGTTCGCCAATCCCTTCGTCGCCGGCCACCGCGGCTTCATCGACGACGTGATCATGCCGCATGGAACAAGGCTCAGGCTGTGCCGGGCGCTCTCCATGCTGCGCGACAAGAAGCTTGAGAATCCCTGGAAGAAGCACGACAACATCCCGCTCTAACATCCTCCGCCGCCGGCGGCGCCTGCCCGCCGGCCCGAGAGCCAAGGTCAAGTTGATGTTCCGCAAGATCCTCATCGCCAACCGGGGCGAAATCGCCTGCCGCGTGATCAAGACCTGCCGCCGCCTCGGCATCCAAACGGTCGCGGTCTATTCCGAGGCCGATCAGGGCGCGCAGCATGTGCGCCTGGCCGACGAGGCCTATCCGATCGGCCCGGCGCCGGCGGCGGAAAGCTATCTCGTCATCGACGCGATCCTGGCGGCGATCGCCAAAAGCGGCGCCGATGCGGTGCATCCAGGCTATGGCTTCCTGTCGGAGAACCGCCGCTTCGCCGAAGCGCTCGAGGCGGCCGGCGTCGCCTTCATCGGCCCGTCCACGGCGGCGATCGCGGCGATGGGCGACAAGATCGAATCGAAAAAGCTCGCCAAGGCGGCCGGCGTCAATACCGTGCCGGGCTTCCCCGATGCCATCAAGGATGCCGAGCAGGCGGTCAAGATCGCGGGCGAGGTCGGCTATCCGGTGATGATCAAGGCCTCGGCGGGGGGCGGCGGCAAGGGCATGCGGCTGGCCTGGAATGCGCAGGAAGCGCGCGAAGGTTTCGTTTCCGCCAGCAACGAGGCGCGTTCCTCCTTCGGCGACGAGCGGGTCTTCGTCGAGAAGTTCATCGAGCAGCCGCGCCATATCGAGATCCAGGTGCTGGGCGACAAGCATGGCAACATCCTCTATCTGAACGAGCGCGAATGCTCGATCCAGCGCCGCCACCAGAAGGTGATCGAGGAAGCGCCGAGCCCCTTCCTCGATACCAAGACGCGGGCGGCGATGGGCGCCCAGGCGGTGGCGCTGGCGCGCCAGGTCGGCTATTCCTCGGCCGGCACGGTGGAATTCATCGTCGGCCCCGACCGCGATTTCTATTTCCTCGAAATGAACACCCGTTTGCAGGTCGAGCATCCGGTCACCGAGCTGATCACCGGCATCGATATCGTCGAGCAGATGATCCGCGTCGCCTGGGGCGAGCCGCTCTCTTTCGCGCAGAAGGACGTGAAGCTGAACGGCTGGGCGATCGAGAGCCGGCTTTATGCCGAGGACCCCTATCGTGGCTTCCTGCCCTCGACCGGGCGGCTGGTGCGCTATCGCCTGCCCGAGGAAAGCCCGCATGTCCGCATCGATACCGGCGTCACCGAAGGATCCGAGATCAGCCTCTATTACGACCCGATGATCGCCAAGCTCTGCACCTGGGGAAAGACTCGGGACGAGGCGATCGGCCATATGCAGGCGGCGCTCGATGCCTGCCATATCGACGGCATCTCGCATAATCTCGACTTCCTGGCCGCGGTGGCGGCGCATCCGCGCTTCCGCGAGGGCCGGCTTTCCACCGCCTTCATCGCCGAGGAATTTCCCGAGGGTTTCCACGGCGCCGAGCTTCAACCCGAGCAACGCCAGGCGCTCTATGGCGTGGCGGCGCTGCTCCTGTACCGCAGCGCCCTGCGCGAGACGACGATCGCGGGCCAGATGCCGAGCTATCGCCCGCCGCCGGACACGGCGTTCATCGTGCGCGCGGGCGAGGAAAGCCTTCCCGTCGCCATCCAGCCGACGGCCTTGGGCGTGAGGGTCGAGATCGCAGGCAAAAGCTTTGACGTCGAGAGCGCGTGGCAGCCGGGCGCGACGCTGTTCCAGGGACAGGTGGCGGGCCGGCCGCTGAGCGCCCTGGTGCGCCGCCGCGGCTTGGGCTTCCGCCTGACGCATGGCGGTGCGGAGGTGGATGTTGCGGTGCTGCGGCCGCGTGCCGCCGAGCTTGCGGCGCTGATGCCGGCCAAGCAGCCGCCCGATACGTCGAAATTCCTGCTCTGCCCGATGCCGGGCCTGGTGGTGGCGATCCATGTGGTGCCGGGCGAGGCGGTGAAGGCCGGCCAGCCGCTGGCGGTGGTCGAGGCGATGAAGATGGAGAATGTGCTGCGCGCCGAGCGCGACGGCGTGGTGGCCAAGATCGCCGCCGCCGCCGGCGACAGTTTGGCCGTCGATCAGGTCATTCTCGAATTCGAGTGAGCGCCGCGGCAAGGCCGGAGCCGGAATCGCGCGCCGCCGGCAGTTCGAAGATTTTGTCGAAGCTGTGGCGCAGCGCCTGATCGACCGCGGCCATGTCGGCCGCGATGCCGAGATCGGCGAGCGAGGTGACGCCATGCGTGCGGATGCCGCAGGGGATGATGCCGGCGTAATGCTCCAGCTCGGGCGCGACATTGATACTCAGGCCGTGGAAGCTCACCCAGCGGCGCACCCGCACGCCGATGGCGGCGATCTTGTCTTCGCGCCCGCCCTCGCGCACAACCCAGACGCCGACCCGCCCCTCGCGGCGCAGCGCCGGCACGCCGAAGCTCGCGACACAATCGATCGCCCATTCCTCCAGCCGGTGGACATAGGCCCTGAGATCGGCGCCGCGGCGCTTCAGGTCCAGCATCGCATAGGCCACCCGCTGCCCCGGCCCGTGGTAGGTATATTGCCCGCCGCGACCGCTGTGATGAACGGGAAGGCGAGCCGGCGCCAGCAGATCGGCGGGCTTGGCGGAAGTGCCGGCGGTATAGAGGGCGGGATGTTCGAGCAGCCATACCAGCTCGGGCGCCGCACCCTGGGCGATCGCCGCCGCGCGGGCTTCCATCGCCGCCACCGCCGGCCCGTACTCCACCGGCTGCGTGCTGATCTGCCATTCTACCGGCTGCATGGCCGATCTATAGCACAGCGGGCGGGCAAGTGCAGCGGGAAGGCCGCGGCGCGGCCGGGCCTGGTATTTTAACCTAATCCTAACCACCTTCGGCCATTCTGGGGGTCTGGCGGCGCTCCGTCGCCTTCGCCGCACCTGGGAGAAGAACCGTGTCGGCAGTCAACGAAGTTCTGGTCGAGATCGCGGTGGTGCTGGGCAAGGCGACCATGCCGATCCATCAGCTCCTGAAAATGGGCCGTGGCGCGGTCATCGAGCTCGATACCCATATCGAGGACCATGCCTGGGTCTATGCCAACAACCGGCTGATCGCCCGCGGCGAGATCGTGGTGGTGGGCGAGAATGTCGCCGTTTCCATCACCGATACGATCGGTCCCATCCGCAGCCGAACCGTCCGTCCGCCACGAGACCCTTGAACGCGGAAGCGGGATTTGCTATTCCCCAGCTTCCCGATTGCGGTCGTGGCGGAATTGGTAGACGCGCAGCGTTGAGGTCGCTGTGGGCTAACCCCCGTGGAAGTTCGAGTCTTCTCGACCGCACCAGAGGATACAGGCCCGTCGGCGCACCCGGCGGGCCTGGCCTTCTCACTGAGACCGGCCGGGGCCTGTGCCGGTGCCGGGGAGGGCCGCATGACCAAGGATTTCGACGAAATGGCGCTCGACTACCACCGGCTGCCCAGGCCGGGGAAGATCGCCATTGCCGCCACCAAGCCCCTGGCCAATCAGGGCGATCTGGCGCTGGCCTATACGCCCGGCGTCGCCGCCGCCTGCACGGCGATCGCCAGGGACGCGGGTGAAGCCGCCAATCTGACGGCGCGGGCCAATCTGGTCGGCGTCGTGACCAACGGCACCGCCGTTCTGGGTCTTGGCGCCATCGGGCCGCTCGCCGCCAAGCCGGTGATGGAAGGCAAGGCGGTCCTGTTCAAGAAATTCGCCGGCATCGACGTCTTCGACATCGAGCTGAACGAGACCGACCCCGACAAGCTGGTCGAGATCATCGCCGCGCTGGAACCGACCTTCGGCGGCATCAACCTTGAAGACATCAAGGCGCCGGAGTGTTTCATCGTCGAGCGCCGCCTGCGCGAACGGATGCAGATCCCGGTCTTTCATGACGATCAGCACGGCACCGCGATCTGCGTCGGCGCGGCGGTGGTGAACGGCCTCAAGGTGGTGGGCAAGCGCATCGAGGAGGTGAGGCTCGTCTGCACCGGCGCCGGGGCGGCGGCGCTGGCCTGCCTCGATATCCTGGTTTCGCTTGGCCTGAAGCGCGAGAACATCCTGGTGGTGGATCTGGCGGGCGTCGTCTATGCCGGGCGGCCCGAGCAGATGGACGAGTTCAAGGCGCGCTATGCCCGCGACACCAACCTGCGCACGCTGGACGAGGCGATCGCGGGGGCCGATGTCTTCATGGGCCTGTCGGGGCCGGGCGTGCTCACGGGCCCCATGGTGGCGAAGATGGGGCAGCGCCCCCTCATCCTGGCGCTGGCCAACCCGACGCCCGAGATCCTGCCCGAGGTGGCGCGGGCCGCGCGCCCCGATGCGGTGATCGCCACCGGGCGCTCGGACTATCCCAATCAGGTCAATAACGTCCTCTGCTTTCCCTTTCTCTTCCGCGGCGCGCTCGATGTCGGCGCCACCAGTATCAACGAGGCGATGAAGCTCGCGGCAGTGCGCGCCATGGCCGATCTGGCGCAGGCCGAATCCTCCGACATCGTCGCCCAGGCCTATGGTGGCGACGGCGCCTTTTCCTTCGGGCCGGAATATCTGATCCCCAAGCCCTTCGATCCCCGCCTGATCGTGGAGATCGCCCCAGCGGTGGCGCGGGCGGCGATGGAATCGGGCGTCGCCACCCGTCCGATCGCCGATCTCGACGCCTATCGCGACAGCCTGGTCCGCTTCGTCTATCGCACCTCGTTCGCCATGCGCGCGGTCTTCGACCGGGCGCGGGAGAACCCGCTGGTCGTTGCCTTCGCCGAGGGCGAGGACGAGCGGGTGCTGCGCGCGGTGCAGATCATGATCGACGACGGGCTGGCGCGGCCGGTCCTGATCGGGCGGCGGGCGGTGGTGCAAAGCCGCATCCAGAAGCTCGGCCTGCGCCTCGTGCTGGGCGAGCAGGTCCGGCTCGTCGATCCCGAGAACGACGCCGCCTTCAACGATTATTCCAGCCACTACCACCGCATCATGGAGCGCAAGGGGGTCGAGCCGCAGCACGCCCGCACGCTGGTCCGCACCAATACCACCATCATCGCCGCCATGATGCTGGAGCGCGGCGAGGCGGATGCGATGATCTGCGGCACCGTCGGCCAGTTCGACAAGCACCTGCGCCGGGTGCGCGACATCATCGGCCTGCAACCCGGGGTGACGAAACCCTCGGCCTTGCAGCTTCTCATCCTGCCGCGGCACACGCTGTTCCTGGCCGATACCCATGTCAACGACGACCCCGGCCCCGAAGGCATCGCCGAGACGACCCTGCTTGCCGCGCGGGCGGTGCGCCGCTTCGGCATCGAGCCCAAGGTGGCGCTGCTCTCGCATTCGAGCTTCGGCTCCTCCGAGCGGCCGTCGGCGATCAAGATGCGGGCGGCGCTCGAACTGATCCATGCCCGCGCGCCCGAGCTTGAGGTCGAGGGCGAGATGAAGGCCGATACCGCGCTTTCCTCGCAGCGCCGCGAGAGCGTCTTTCCCCATTCGCGCCTGACCGGCTCGGCCAATCTTCTCATCATGCCGACGCTCGATGCCGGCAATATCGCCTTCAACCTCGCCAAGGAACTCGGCGAGGGCCTGTCGATCGGCCCGATGCTGCTCGGCATGGCGGCCTCCGCCCATGTGGTGACGCCGTCGATCACCGTCCGCGGCCTGGTCAATATGGCGGCGGTGGCGGTGATGGAAGCGCAGGAACAGGGCGCGCGCCGGCGGGGCTGAGCACCGGCCGCAGGCCCGATCCCGCGCGGGCCCACCGCTCGCCGCTCAATTCTGTTTGAGTGGGAAATGCCCTGGCGCATGATAGGCGGCAAACCGCATCATCCGCAGGAGGGGCGATGAGTTCGAACCACTATCCCGGCCTGGATTTCGCCCTGGGCGAGACCGCCGACATGCTGCGCGACACGGTGGCGAATTTTGCCGCGGGCGAGATCGCGCCGCGCGCCGCCGAGATCGATCGCAGCAATGCCTTCCCGGCCGATCTCTGGCGCAAGCTTGGGGATCTCGGCGTCCTCGGCATCACGGTTGAGGAGGAATACGGCGGCGCCGGCATGGGCTATCTCGAACATGTGGTGGCGATGGAGGAGATCAGCCGCGCCTCCGCCGCGGTGGGGCTTTCCTACGGCGCCCATTCCAACCTCTGCGTCAACCAGATCCGGCGCAACGGCACGCCGGAGCAGCGCCGCCGCTATCTGCCCAAGCTGGTGTCGGGCGAGCATGTCGGCGCGCTCGCCATGAGCGAGGCCGGGGCCGGCTCCGACGTCGTCTCGCTTCGCCTCAAGGCCGAGAAGACGGGCGAGCGCTATCGTCTCAACGGCACCAAGATGTGGATCACCAACGGCCCCGACGCCGATGTCCTGGTGGTCTATGCCCGCACCGACCCCGCGCCCGGCCCGCGCGGCATCACCGCCTTCCTCATCGAGCGCGGCATGAAAGGCTTCTCCTCCTCGCCCAAGCTCGACAAGCTCGGCATGCGCGGCTCCAACACCTGCGAACTGGTGTTCGCCGATTGCGACGTGCCGGAGGAAAATGTCATGGGCGGCGTCGGCCGCGGCGCCCAGGTACTGATGAGCGGCCTCGATTACGAGCGCGCGGTGCTGGCGGCCGGCCCGCTCGGCATCATGCAGGCCTGTCTCGACGCCGTCATCCCCTATGTCCACGAGCGCCGCCAGTTCGGCCAGCCGATCGGCGAGTTCGAGCTGATGCAGGGCAAGCTCGCCGATATGTATACGACGATGAATGCGGCCCGGGCCTATGTCTATGCCGTGGCGCGCGCCTGCGACCGCGGCCAGACCACGCGCAAGGATGCCGCCGGCGCCATCCTCTTTGCCTCCGAGAAGGCGACCCTGATGGCGCTGGAGGCGATCCAGGCTTTGGGTGGCAACGGCTATATCAACGATTATCCGACCGGCCGCCTGCTGCGCGACGCCAAACTCTACGAGATCGGCGCCGGCACGTCCGAAATCCGCCGCATGCTGATCGGCCGTGAATTGTTCAACGAGACGAGATAGATTAAATATCAGGCAATGTGACTAAATATTAGTCATTTGATAGAAAAAGCGGTGGAAATTTAGTCAAGCCTGTTGAAAGCGGCGGCAGGTTGCGTAAAATCTCGCCGCCGCACAGGGCGCGCCCATTCCGGGCCGACGGGCGGCGGAGTCCATCGCCGATGTCGAGCCTGCTGCCGGAACCCTCCCCTCTCCTCCGCTTGCCGATCGCTTGCTCCTGGATGGCCCGCTCCTGGATGGCCCGCGGCGCCGCGATCGCGCTCATGGCGCTGCTGCCGCCGCAGGCGGCGCAGGCGGCGAGCGGGCCAGCGGCGGTGGCCGGCAATACCGCCTGGGTCCTGAGCGCCTCGGCGCTGGTTCTGTTCATGACCCTGCCGGGGCTGGCGCTGTTCTATGGCGGCCTGGTGCGCTCGCGCAACCTGCTCTCGGTGCTGATGCATTGTTTCGTCATCTGCTGCATCGTGTCGGTGCTCTGGGCTCTTTTCGGCTATAGTCTCGCCTTCAGCGGCGGCGGGCGGTTTCTGGGCTCGACGCATGCCTTCTTCCTGGCCCATCTGAACGGCACGCCCGGGCCCGGCGGCCTGCCCGGCCCGGTCTATTTCCTGTTCGAGACGACCTTCGCTATCATCACGCCGGCGCTCATCATCGGCGCGTTCCCCGAGCGCGTGCGCTTTCCCTTCGTCATCCTGTTCAGCGCGCTGTGGCTGCTCGTGGTCTATGTGCCGGTGGCGCATTGGGTGTGGGGCGGCGGCTGGCTGGCGCAGCTCGGCGTGCTCGATTTCGCCGGCGGCATCGTGGTCCATACCACGGCCGGCGTCTCGGCGCTGGTCGCCGCCATCCTGATCGGCCGTCGCCGCGGCTTTCCCCATCATCTCATTCCGCCCCACAGCCCCGGCCTGACCATGGCGGGCGCGGGCATGCTGTGGGTCGGCTGGTTCGGCTTCAACGGCGGCAGCGCGCTCGCCGCCAATGCCACCGCCGGCAGCGCCATCGTGGCGACGCATCTCGCTGCCGCCCTGGCGGCGCTCACCTGGATCGGACTGGAATGGCTGCGGATCGGCAAGCCGACCTCGATCGGCATCGTCACCGGCAGCGTCGCGGGCCTTGCCACCATAACGCCGGCCTCGGGCTTCGTCGGGCCCATGGGCGCGCTCGCCATCGGGCTTGCCGGCGGGTTGGTGTGCTTCGCCGCCACCAACCTGGTGAAGGGCCGCCTGAGAATCGATGATTCGCTCGATGTCTTCGCGGTCCATGGGGTGGGGGGCATGCTCGGCACCCTGCTGGTGGCCGTCTTCGCGGCCGCGGGGCTGGGCGGCGCGGGGCTTGCGGCGGGCATGAGTATCGGTCACCAGCTCGGATTACAGGCGATCGGGGTCGGCGCGACGGCGCTATGGTCGGCGGCGGCGACCTTCGTCCTGATCAAGGGGCTGGAGGCGCTGGTCGGCCTAAGGGTCAGCGCCGAGGAGGAAAGCGACGGGCTCGATCTTTCCTCGCACGGCGAACGCGCCTACGAACATTCCTGAAACGGCGGGCGCGGTCCGTCAAAGGCTCTCCCTCCCTCAGGCGGCCAGCGCGCGCTCGACAATGGCATGGGTATCGAGCCCGCGCGGCATCGTGCCGAAGGCGCCGCCGCGATCGCCCTCGAGCCGGCTGGCGCAGAAAGCATCGGCGACCGCGGCATCGCCGTGGCGCACCAGGATGGCGCCTTGCAGCGCCAGCACCATCCGCTCCACCAGGTGCCGCGCCTGGGCCTCGTCCGCCTCGCCGCCGGCGAAGCGCTTTTCGAGATCGGCGATCGCGCGGTCGAGCCGCTTGTCGCCGCCGCGGGCGGCGCCGATCTCGGCGAAATAGACTTCGAGCGCCTGCGGCTTGCGGGCGATCGCCCGGAGCACGTCGAGGCACATGATATTGCCCGAACCTTCCCAGATCGAGTTGACCGGCATCTCGCGGTAGAGCCGGCCCATCACGCTCTCCTCGACATAGCCGTTGCCGCCCAGAACCTCCATCGCCTCGGCGGCCAGGACCGGCCCGCGCTTGCACACCCAGTATTTCGCCGCCGGCGTCAGCAGGCGCCTGAGCGCGCTTTCGCTTTCGTCGTCCTGGCGGTCGAAGGCGCGGGCGAGCCGCATGGCGAGGGCGATCGCCGCCTCGCATTCGACGGCGAGATCGGCCAGCACGCCGGTCATCAGCGGCTGGTCCGACAGGGGCTTCTGGAAGGCGGTGCGATGGCGGGCGTGATGGGTCGCCTGCGCCACCGCCTGCCGCATCAGCGCCGTCGTGCCGAGCACGCAATCGAGCCTGGTATAGGTGCCCATCTCGATGATGGTGGGGATGCCGCGGCCCTCCTCGCCGATCAGGCGTGCATAGGCCTGGACGAATTCCACCTCGCTCGATGCGTTCGACTTGTTGCCGACCTTGTCCTTCAGGCGCTGGATGCGGATGCCGTTGAGCAGGCCATCGGGGGTGAAGCGCGGCATGAGGAAGCAGGAGAGCCCGCCCGGCGCCTGCGCCAGGACCAGGAAGGCGTCGCACATCGGCGCCGAGAAGAACCATTTATGGCCGGTGATACGATACTCGCCGCCCGGCCCGCCCACGCCTGCCGGCACGGCGCGGGTGGTATTGGTGCGCAGGTCCGAGCCGCCCTGCTTCTCGGTCATGCCCATGCCGAGCAGCACCGCCGTCTTCTCGCCCGCCGGCACGAAGCGGCGGTCGTAGCGGCGCGAGAAGATGCGCGGCAGCCACTCGGCGGCGATCTCCGGCTGGTGACGCAGCGCCGCGACCGAGCCGTAGGTCATGGTGACGGGGCATTGGATGCCGGCTTCGATCTGGGTCGCCAGGATGACGCCGGCCGCCCGCGCCACATGGGCGCCGGGCTTGGGCTCGGCCCAGGGGCTCGAATGCAGGCCCTGGCTCATGGACAGGCCAAGCATCTCGTGCCAGGCGGGGTGGAAGGACACTTTGTCGATGCGCCGCCCGAAGCGATCGAAGGGCTCGAACTCAGGGGGGTGCCGGTTGGCGAGGCGGCCGGCCTCGATCGTCTCCGCCTGGCCGAGCCTGGCGCCGAATTCGGTCAGCTCGGCGCGGGCCCAGCCGGCGCCTTCGCGTACCAAGGCTTCCGCGAGCGCCCGGTCGCCGGAGAACAGGTTGTAATTTTCGAGCGGCGGCGGCTGGTTGAAGATTTCGTGCGTGGCATTGTCGCTGCTGCCGATGACGGCACCACTGTCGGTGGGATCAGCCTTGGACATGGACTTTCCTTCCGGATGCAGGGGAACGGCCGAGAATGAGGGATGCGCCGGGTGGCGGCGCACCGACGCGCGGCAGAAATCGAGAATGGCCTGGAGAAGCGGCTCCTCCACCGCCGGATCCCTGGCCGGATACGGACGGGCGAGCGGGCCGACCAGCGCTTCCGCCAGGGCGCCGACCAGGCAGGCCGCCGTGACCGCGACATCCTGGGGCGGAAAAGCGTGGGCCGTGATGCCTTCGGTGAGGATCCGGGCGAAGACCGCGGCATAGGCGCGGCGGAAGACGAGCCGTTCGGCCGCAACCGGCGGGTCCACCGGCTCGGCGATCAAGGCATAGGCAAGGCGGCCGCTGCGGAGCGCGCGGCGGGCGAGCGTCAGGATCGCCTCGTCCAGCCGCTGCGCCGGGGGGCCGGGCTGCGCCGCGATGGCATTCATCACCGCGATTTCGCGCCCGGCGGCACGGCGGAACAGCTCGATGCAGAGATCCGCCTTGGAGGGAAAATAGCGATAGATCGTGCCGGTCGCCACGCCGGCGCTGGCGGCGACTTCAACCATGGTGGCGGCGCGGAAACCGCCCTCGACCACCAGACGGCGCGCCGCATCCTGGATGCGCTCGCGCTTATCGGCCTTGCGCTTCACTTTCGTCAAGGGGTGAGGCCGCGGGCCGTCGCCGCGCCTTTGTTTCGGCTGGGCTGAAATGCGCGCCATGGAAAAGTGAACCAGGATTCATTTCCCGTGTCAAGGGATGCATGCGATCCGCCGGTTTCTATTTTGCGGCGAGAGTAGATCCTGGCTTCTACACGCGCGTGGCCCGTCTTCGGCTGGGCCTGGCGGCCGATCCGGTCTATGATGGCGCAGCATCCGGCCTGTCGCACGAGGCCGGTCTTAAGGAATTCAAGGAGTCTAGTCATGACGAGCCATCCGGCGACAAAGGCCGACCCCATTGTCATCGTCGGCGCGGCGCGCACCCCCATGGGCGGTTTCCAGGGCGAGCTGCGCGAGGTGAGCGCGACGGCGCTTGGCGCCACGGCCATCAAGGCGGCGCTGGAGCGGGCGGGCGTGCCGCCGGACGCGGTGGACGAGGTCATCATGGGCTGCGTCCTGCCGGCGAGCCTGGGCCAGGCGCCGGCGCGCCAGGCGGCTTTCGCGGCCGGACTGCCGGCGGCGGTGGGCGCCACCACGGTCAACAAGGTCTGCGGCTCGGGCATGAAGGCGAACATGCTGGCGCACGACCTGATCCTGGCCGGAAGCGGCGAGATCGTCGTCGCCGGCGGCATGGAGAGCATGACCAACGCGCCCTATCTGCTACAGAAGGCGCGCGGCGGCTATCGCCTCGGCCATGGCGAGATCAAGGACCACATGTTCCTCGACGGGCTGGAGGACGCCTATGACAAGGGCCGCGCCATGGGCACGTTCGCCGAGGATACGGCGCAAGCCTATCAATTCACCCGCGAGGCGCAGGATGCTTACGCCACCGCCTCGCTGATGCGGGCCAAGACGGCGATCGGTAACGGCAGCTTCGCCGGCGAGATCGCGCCCGTCGTGGTCAAGGGCCGCGCCGGCACGGTGGAAGTGCGCGAGGACGAGCAGCCGCGCAAGGCCGATCCGGCGAAGATCCCGTTGCTCAAGCCGGCCTTCCGGGCGGATGGAACGGTGACGGCGGCCAATTCCAGCTCGATCTCGGATGGGGCGGCGGCGCTGGTGCTGATGCGGCGGAGCGTGGCGGAGAAGCGCGGGCTGAAGCCGCTTGCCCACATCCTCGGCCATGCCACCCATTCCCGGGAACCGGCCTGGTTCACCACCGCGCCGGTCGGCGCCATCGGCAAGCTGCTGGAAAAGACCGGCTGGAAGGCCGGCGATGTCGATCTCTACGAGATCAACGAGGCTTTCGCCGTCGTCGCCATGGCGGCGATGAAGGATCTGGGCCTGCCGCACGACAAGGTCAATGTGCACGGCGGCGCCTGCGCGCTCGGCCATCCGATCGGCGCCTCGGGCGCGCGGCTGATCGTGACGCTGCTGGCGGCCTTGCAGCGCTACGATCTGAAGCGCGGCGTGGCGAGCCTGTGCATCGGCGGCGGCGAGGCGACGGCGCTTGCCATCGAGCTTGCCGCCTGACGGGCGGGTACCGGCGGGATCGAGGCTTCACGTCAAGGGGGATGCATGCTGCTCACCGAGGAACAGCGGCTGGTGCAGGATATGGCGCGCGATTTCGCCCGCGAGCAGCTCGCGCCCTTCGCCGCCGAGCGCGACCGGAGCGCCGAGGTGCCGCGGGCGGCGCTGGCGCAGATGGGGGCGCTCGGCCTCATGGGCATGTGCGTGCCGGAGGCCTGGGGCGGCGCCGGCACCGACTTCCTGTCCTATGTCCTGGCGCTGGAGGAGATCGCGGCCGCCGACGGCGCCGTTTCCACCAGCATGTCGGTGAACAACTCGCCCTATTGCGCCGCGCTGCTGAAATACGGCAGCGACGCGCAGAAGCAGCGCTTCCTCGTCCCCGTCGCCTCGGGCAGGATACTGGGCGCCTTCTGCCTGACGGAACCCGGCGCGGGCTCGGATGCCTCGGCGCTCGCCACCCGGGCGCGGGCGGAGGGCGACGGCTGGCGTATTTCCGGGGTGAAGCAGTTCGTCACCATGGGCTCGACCGCGGGCGCCGCCCTCATCTTCGCCACGACCGACCCGGCCGCCGGCAAGCGCGGCATCTCCTGCTTCGTGACCGAGACTTCCGCGCCGGGCTATCGCGTCGGCCGGATCGAGAACAAGCTCGGCCAGAGGGCTTCCGACACCTGCCAGATCGTGCTGGAAGACCTGCGCGTGGAGGCGGACCAGATGCTGGGCCGGCCCGGCGAGGGTTATCGCATCGCGCTCGCCAATCTCGAATCGGGGCGCATCGGCATCGCCACCCAGGCGGTCGGCATGGCGCGCGCGGCGCTGGAGGCTGCCATCGCCTATGCCAAGGAGCGCGAGAGTTTCGGCAGCCCGATCATCCAGCATCAGGCGATAGGCTTTCGCCTAGCCGAGATGGCGACGGAAGTGGCGGCGGCGCGCCAGCTTGTCTTCCATGCCGCGCGCCTGCGCGACGCCGGCCTGCCCTGTTTGCAGGAGGCGAGCATGGCGAAGCTCTTCGCCTCCGAAATGGCCGAGCGCGTCTGTTCGGCCGCCATCCAGGTCCATGGCGGCTACGGCTATCTCAACGATTATCCCGTCGAGCGCCTCTATCGCGACGTCCGCGTCTGCCAGATCTACGAAGGGACGAGCGAAGTGCAGAAGATGGTGATCGCCCGCGCCCTGGCATCGTGAGCATCCATCTTGAGGAGAGATCCTGGTATGGCTATCGCCGATCTGATCGCGCCGGAAATCGCCGATCTGCCCGACCCGCAGGAAGACGAATACGGCAATGTCCTGGAAGCCCATGTCAGCCTCCGCCGCGGCACCGAGATCCAGGGCAATTGCCGCGTTGGCGCCTATAGCAGCATCAACGGCGCAACGATCTATCCGCGGACGACGATCGGCCGCTATTGCTCCATCGCGCGCGGGGCGGCGATCGGGGCGCCGGACCATCCGCTCGACTGCCTCGGCACCAGCCTGGCCCTGACAAAAGCCAAGGCGGTCCTGCAATTGAAGGAGACCTTTCTCGGCAGCGACGTCTGGGTCGGCGCCAATGTGGTTGTTCTAGGGGGCGTGAGCGTCGGGCACGGCGCGGTGATCGGCGCCGGCGCCGTGGTCACCAAGAATGTCGAGCCCTATGCGGTGATCGTCGGCGTTCCCGCGCGCCTCGTCCGGCATCGATTCCCGCCGGAGATCGTCGCGGACCTCCTGGCACTGCGCTGGTGGGAGCTTGACCACGATGTCGTCGATGCGCTGCCGCATGACGATGTGAAGGAATGCATTCATGTCCTGAAAGTCATCCGTCGGGACGGGGTGTTGCCGGCCTGATGGTATTTCGGGTATCCGCGAGGGCAGTGCCTGCCCGTAGCGCGGGCTTGCCCCCGCTCCCGGTCCGCTTGCAATGATGCGCTGCTAGGGGTTAGGAATACGCAGACCTGCGCCCGGGGCCGGGTGGTCATTCAGCGTCGATGGGAGCGTGCATGAACAAGGTTCATAAGGATGCAACGGCGGCTCTGGCCGGCCTGCTCAGGAACGGCATGACGATCATGTCGGGGGGCTTTGGCCTCTGCGGCATTCCGGAGCTGCTGATCAAGGCCATCCGCGAGGCGGGGGTCAAGGACCTGACGGTCATTTCGAACAATGCCGGGATCGACGGCGCGGGCCTTGGCCTGCTGCTCGAAGCGGGGCAGATCGCCAAGATGATCTCGTCCTATGTCGGCGAGAACAAGCTCTTCGCCGAACAATATCTCGCCGGCAAGCTCAAGCTCGAGTTCAACCCGCAAGGCACGCTGGCCGAGCGCATCCGCGCCGGCGGCGCCGGCATCCCCGCCTTCTTCACCAAGACCGGCTTTGGCACCATCATCGCCGAGGGCAAGGACGTTCGCGAGTTCGATGGCGAAAGCTACATCATGGAGCGCGGCCTCACGGCCGATCTTGCGATCGTGCATGCCTGGAAGGGCGATACTGAGGGCAATCTCGTCTATCGCAAGACGGCGCGGAACTTCAATCCGGTGATGGCGACCGCCGGCCAGGTGACGGTGGCCGAGGTCGAGCATCTGAGCGAGCCCGGCACCTTCGATCCCGACCATATCGTCACGCCGGGCATCTTCGTGCAGCGGATCATTCACGCCAAGAACGCGGAAAAGCGCATCGAGCAGCGCACGACGCGGCCCCGGCCAACCCCTTAACGGAAGGAGCGCATCCATGGCCTGGAACAGGGATGAGATGGCGGCGCGCGCGGCGCAGGAGCTGCGCGATGGCTATTACGTCAATCTCGGGATCGGCATTCCGACGCTCGTGTCGAATTTCGTGCCCAAGGGGATTTCCGTGCAGCTTCAGAGCGAGAACGGCATGCTCGGCATGGGCCCGTTCCCCTATGAGGGCGAGGAGGACCCCGACCTCATCAACGCCGGCAAGCAGACGATCACCGAACTGCCGACCACGAGCTATTTCAGCAGCGCCGATAGTTTCGGCATGATCCGTGGCGGCCATATCGACCTCTCCATCCTCGGCGCCATGCAGGTGGCGGAGAACGGCGATCTCGCCAACTGGATGATCCC
>CALCYJ010000099.1 GCA_937905845.1 uncultured Rhodospirillales bacterium | reverse complement strand
CCGCCGATCCCCGTCATATGCGGCAGGACCGAGCCCAGAGCGGCCTCGGTACCGAGCGCGGCAGCGATGGCGCGGCTATCCTCCTTCAGGATGTCGAGCGCGACGAGCGAGGCAAGGTAGTGCGGCGTGGCGACCATTCCGTGCTCGCCATAGGCAACCGGCCGGGTCAGGGCCATGGCGTGCTCCCCTGTGTCGCTCGCCTTTACTCCCACTCTCTACTCTGCCGAAGGGCCACGGCGAAGCAAATCGGAGATGTCCGATTCCGCTGTAGGATTTTTCCGAACGGGGCCGATGCCGCCAAGGGTCACGAATCGGTGCCCGGAGCGTCCATCTCGGTCTCGATCAGATGGTGCTTGACCGCATAGCGGACCATCGCCGCCGCCGACCGGGCGTCGATCTTGTGCTGAATGCGCGTCTTGTGGGTGCTGACGGTCTTTTCGCTGAGATGGAGCGTCCGCGCGATCTCCGAGACGCGCTGCCCGGCGACCAGCATGTGAAAGATCTGGAACTCGCGGCCGGTGAGGTCGGCGTGCGGCGCGTGCCGCTCCGGCCGGCGCAGGTCCAGCGCCAGCCGCTCGGCGACGATGTTGCTCATGAACATCCCCCCTCGCGCCACGCGGCGGATGCCGGCAAGAAGCTCGGCCGAGGGGCTTGCCTTGGTGACATAGCCGGCGGCGCCGCTGCGGATCGCCTGCACCGCGTATTGATGCTCCTGATGCATGCTCAGCACCAGGATCGGCAGATCGGCATAAAGCGCATGGACCTGCTCGATCAAGGCGACGCCGCTGCGCTTGGGCATCGACATGTCGAGAACGAGCACGTCATAGGCGCGTTCGCCCAATCGCTTCAGCACCATCTCGCCGTCGGCCGCCTCGCCGCAAACCTGCATATCCTTCTGGTCGGCGAGGATCTGCCGCAAGCCTTCGCGGAAGATCTCGTGATCGTCTGCGATCAGCAGACGGATCATGGCGCCGATCGGCTGCGCGGTCCGCGCGGCCGCCGCCGTGGAACGCGCAGCGCGATCCGCGTGCCGCTGCCGATCCCGCTCTCGATCGCGAGCACGCCGCCAACCGCGGCCGCGCGCTCCTGCATGCCAAGAAGCCCCAGCGTCGGCGCGCGGCGCTGATGGGCGGATGGGGCAAAGCCGCATCCGTTATCGGCGACTTCGAGCACGATCTCGCGTCCCGACTCGGTAAGCGTAATCGCGACCAGGGACGCCTGCGCGTGGCGGACGATGTTGGTCAGCGCCTCCTGAAGGATGCGGAAGAGCGTGATCGCGACCTCGTGCGCCTGGGGGTCGCGGTTGAGGGTGATCGAAAGGGTGATCTCGATGCCGGTCTGCTTCGCCACGCTCTCCGCCAGCCATTCGGACGCGGCGGCAAGGCCGAGGTCGTCGAGGATGATCGGCCGCAGCTCGGTCGCGATCCGCGCCATGGTCACGACGGTCGCATCGGCGAGATGGCGCAGCGATGCGAGCTTCGCCGACAGCCGCTCCTGGCCGGGCACGAGCTGGGCATCCGCCCAATCGAGCCCGAGCCGGAGCGCCGTCAAATTCTGGCCAAGCTCGTCATGAAGCTCGCGCGCGATGCGGGCCCGCTCCTCCTCGCGAACGGAATGGAGATGAGCCGAGAGCTGGCGAAGCTGCCCCCGCGAGCGGCGCAACTCGCGCTCGAGATTCTTGTGGTGGGTAATGTCGCGGGAAATGCCGGCGGTGCCGATGATGCGGCCGCGCGCATCCCGCACCGGCGTCTTGATGGTCTCATAGCACCGCATGCGCCCGCGCCGGTCGGGCCGCCGTTCCTCGTAGCGCTGCTGCGTGCCGCTGGCGAGCACCGTGCGGTCGGTGGTGAGATACTGGATCGCGATGGCGGAAGGCCAGACATCGGTCGGCCGCCGGCCAAGGATCTCCTCCTGCGGCAGACCGCAGGCTTCGGCATAGGCCTCGTTCACGGCGACATAGCGCGATTCGACGTCCTTGAGCCAGGCCTGATCGGGAATATTGCTTAGTATCGCCTGCCGATGCGCGTCGTCACGGGCAGGACGCCTCCGTCCGCCACTCGGCCGCATGATGGAACCTCCCTGCGACGGCGTCCCTTAATCGTGGGACTA
Source organism: uncultured Rhodospirillales bacterium (assembly GCA_937905845.1). GTDB lineage: Bacteria > Pseudomonadota > Alphaproteobacteria > Ferrovibrionales > Ferrovibrionaceae > CALCYJ01. The sequence continues at coordinate 3,239 of CALCYJ010000099.1, read as the reverse complement.
GCCCCAAGTCTATCGAGCGCCGCAGGCGTTGGAAAGCACCCCGGAGCGCCGGCGGCGCCGGAAGGGGTATGGAGGCGCTGACGGCGCGGCTCAAATGGCCAGTCCGCCGTCGATCTCGACGACCTGCCCGGAAATGTAATCGGATTGCGGCAGGCACAGCAGCACCACGCCGCCCGCGGCCTCGTCCGCGCTGCCGCCCCGGCGCAGGGGAATGCGCTTGCGCAGATCATCGAGCGCCGGCTTGGGCAGCCCGACCCGGTGCCGTCTGCCGCCGACATCGATGAAGGTCTCGCCCGCAATTTCCTGGGTAAGGCGGGTCTCGATCCAGCCGAACGCCACCGCATTGACATTCACCCGGTCCGGGCCGAGTTCGCGGGCAAGGGATTTCGTCAGGCCGACCAGCCCCGCCTTCGCCGAGGCATAGGCCGCCTGCCCCGCCGCGCCGTGGGTCCCCGAAATCGAGGAAACATTGACGATCTTGCGATGGCCAGCATCGGGTGCCGGTGCCGGAAGGCCCTTCCAATGCCGGACCAGGCGCCGAATGATCCGGAACGGTGCCGTCAGGTGAACGTCGAGCATCGCGCCCCATTGCTCGTCGGACATCTGATCAATGCGGCTGTTCCAGATATACCCGGCGTTATTGACCAGGATGTCGATGCCGCCGAAGCCCGCCAGGGCGGCTTCGACAAACCGGTCGGGAAATTCCGGAGCCGTCACGCTGGAGACGACGCAAATGGCCTCGGCGCCCTCGGCCTCTAGGGCGCGGACCGCATCGCGCGCCGGCGCTTCATCCAGGTCGTTTACGACCAGCTTCGCGCCCTCCCGCGCGAGGGCAATGGCGATCTGCAACCCGATCCCCCGGCCGGCGCCGGTCACCAGCGCGACTTTTCCCTCCAGGCGCCTCATCGGCTTTCGTCCCGCCAGGGTTGCATCTGCAAGGTCCGCATCGCGATGTCGGACATTATCGCGATAAACCGCTCTCGCGCCGATGGGCCGTCTGCGCGATAGAATTGGAAACTGTAGGAGATCATGGCGGTGACGGCCTTCACGGCAATCATTGGATCTTCGACCGCGAACTCGCTCGATTTCACCCCGCGCTCGACCAGCTGACCGACGCGGGCATCGCTCAAGGCTCGCAATCGCATGATCTTCTTGTAATTCGCCTCGTTCAAATTGCTGGTCTCGCGAAGATAGACGGCAAGGTACTCGCTATGATCGATCACGATGCCGGTCAAGCGGCGGCAGAACCAGTGCATGGCCGCCGCGGCCGGCTCGTCCCGCTTCAGCGCTTCGTCGATCGCCGACAGGGTAAGCTTGGCGCCGTGGCTGGAAATCTCGGCCAGAATCGCCTGCTTGTCGCGGAATTGATAGTAGATGTAGGGCTTCGATACGCCGATGGCGGCGGCGATCTCATCCATCGAACAGCCGCTATAGCCGTGATGCCGGAAAAGCCGGGTCGCAGCGGCGAGGATCCGCTCCTTCTTCAGCGCGCTCAGCTCGGCCTTGAGCCCTCCCGGCGGCGGCAGAGGACGATCTTGCGGCTTGCGCAGGCGGGTAGCGGCTTTTTCCATCATCGAAGGCACCGGTTCCAACAGGGCGGCTGGAGAGGAGGGTCGCGATCCTCCCCATCCATGGTTAAATCTACTATGCAGTAGAAAAAAGCGCTATTAGTATATGCTGGATAGGCCAAATTCGCCGAAAGCGGGCGGCGGCATCGAAGTCGGAACCCGCGCCAGAGCGGAGCCGTTACGGGAATGAACCGGAATAGACGGGACGATCCATCGGCGTGGGAAAAGGCGCTGGACGCGGCGCTGATCGAGGCGAACGTTCCAACCCTTCTCATGATCCTCGTTCATCTCACGGGCGAGGCCTATTGGTTCTCGTCGCGCTTTCGCTGTGATCGGATCGCAGGGCTTGACGACGATGGCTCCGGCGGCCTCGACGCCGATGTTCGCAGAGAAGTGATCGCCGCCGCCCGGGCCGCGATCCTGCGCTGGAAGCAAGGCGCAAGCCCGGCCCGCCCGACCCTGCCGCTCGATAGCCTCGTCGCGATGATGCGCACCAGCAGCGGGGAAAATATCCCCGATGGTTACGGATCGATCATCGCGGCCGGCCTTGGCCAGGACGAGGAATTTTCCCTGGACCGGCACCGTCCGCTTCCGCTGCACGATGGCTTTCGCGTCGTCATCATCGGCGCCGGGATCGCCGGCCTGTGCCTGGCCATCCGGCTCCAGCATGCCGGCATCCCCTACATCGTCATCGAGAAGAACGCCGGGCTCGGTGGAACCTGGCATGAGAACCGCTATCCCGGCGCCGGCGTCGATACGCCAAGCCACATCTATTCCTACTCGTTCGCCAAGCACGATTGGACGATGCATTTCGCGTTGCAGGAGGAGATCAACGCCTACTTCGAGGAAGTAGCCGGACGCCACGGTGTGCGGCCGAACATCCGCTTCAATTGTGCTGTCCGCTCCGCCCGCTACGACGAAGACGGGATGCGCTGGTCCGTCGAGATCGCGGATGAAAGCGGCCGGCCCGAAACCGTGACGGCGAATGTGCTGGTCTCGGCGGTGGGCTATTTGAACGTGCCGAAAATACCGCCGATCAAGGGGCTCGGGACATTTTCCGGGCCGCTCTTCCACACCGCCCGCTGGCCGCAGGACCTCGATCTTCGCGGCCGCCGCGTCGCCCTGATCGGCAATGGCGCAAGCGCCATGCAGATCGCGCCGGCCATCGCCGGCATCGTGGACAGATTGACCATTTTCCAGCGCTCCAAACAATGGGCAGCGCCCTTCAAGCAGTTCCGGCAGCCGATATCCCGCGGCGCCCGCTTTCTGCTCCGCGAGGTGCCCTTCTATCAGGAATGGTATCGCCAGCGCCTCCTGTGGATCTTCAACGACCGCATTCATGCCTCGCTTCAGGTCGATCCGGCATGGCCCACTCCCGAGCGCGCGATCAACGCCCAGAACGACCGCCACCGCCAGTTCTTCACCGACTACGTGAAGTCCGAGCTGGGCGCGCGGCAGGACTTGCTGCCCGACGTCCTCCCCGACTATCCGCCCTTCGGCAAGCGCATGCTCATGGACAACGGCTGGTATCGCACGCTGACACGTCCCAATGTGCGGCTCGTACCCGAAGCGGTTGCCGAAGTGACCCCGACCGAAATCATTTCGTCGTCGGGATCGCGTTTTGCCGCGGACATCCTGATCGCCGCGACCGGATTCGATGCGGTCAACATG
>CALCYJ010000098.1 GCA_937905845.1 uncultured Rhodospirillales bacterium | reverse complement strand
CGTCGCACAGCACGCGGCTGATCGGATATTCCACCGCATAGCCGTTGCCGCCGTGCATTTGCAGCGCATTGTCGGCGGCGGCCCAGGCGACGCGGGCGGCGAGCAGCTTGGCCATGCCGGCTTCCTGGTCGCAGCGCCTTCCGGCGTCCTTCTCGCGCGCGGCGTGATAGGAGAGCTGGCGCGCCATCATGATCTCGACCGCCATCGCCGCGAGCTTGCCGTGCACGCGCGGGAAGGCGTAGATCGGCTTGGCGAACTGCACCCGGTCGAGCGCATAGCGCAGGCCGAGTTCCATCGCGCACTGGGCGACGCCGAGCGCGCGGGCCGCGGTCTGGATGCGCGCGCTCTCGAAGGTCGCCATGAGCTGCTTGAAGCCGTTGCCTTCCGCCTCGCCGAGCAGGTTCTCGGCCGCCACAACGAAACCATCGAAGCCCAGTTCATATTCCTTCATCCCGCGATAGCCGAGCACGCGGATCTCGCCGCCGGTCATGCCGGGGGCGGGGAAAGGGTCGGCGGCACTGCCGCGCGGCTTCTCCGCCAGGAACATGGAGAGGCCCTTGTAGCCGGGCTCCTGGGGATCGGTGCGCACCAGCAGCGTCATCATGTCGGCCCGCGCCGCATGGGTGATCCAGGTCTTGTTGCCGGTGACGCGATAATGATCGCCCTCGCGCACCGCCCGCGTCCGGAGTGAACCAAGGTCGGAGCCGGTATTGGGCTCGGTGAAGACGGCGGTGGGCAGGATTTCGCCCGAGGCGATCTTAGGCAGCCAGCGGTGCTTCTGCGCCTGGGTGCCGTTGCGCAGGATCAGTTCGGCGGCAATCTCCGAGCGGGTGCCGAGCGAGCCGACGCCGATATAGCCGCGCGAAAGCTCCTCCGAGACGACGCACATCGCGGTCTTGCCGAGTTCGAGCCCGCCGTAGGATTCGGGAACGGTGAGGCCGAAGACGCCGAGCCCCGCCATCTGCTCGATCACGGACAAGGGGATCAACTCGTCCTTCAGGTGCCACTCGTGGGCGTAGGGCACGACCTCGGCCTCGACGAAGCGGCGGAACTGGTTGCGCACCATTTCCAGCGTCTCGTCGAGCCCCATATCGCCGAAATGGCCGCTCTCCAGGCCACCCTGGATCTGCTCGGCGATCGCAGCCCTCACGGCGGCGGTATTGCCGCGCGTCAGCAGCCGGCGCACCGGGCTGGTATGGAAGGCGGCAAGGGCCGCCTCATCCAGGCCCAGGTCCTGCGGCCGGACGATCTCGCCCTGGCTCATGGGAATGCCGCCGGCAAGCTGGAGGAGATATTCGCCGAAACCCGCCTGGAGCAACAGGCGTTCGAGGGCGGCGAAGCGGCCGCCGGCGTCGAGCTGCTCGGCCCAGCGCAGCGTCTGGCGCAGCGCCTCGACATAGGTCGCATACCAGGCGAGGCCGTGGGCTGCGAATTGTTCTTCCTCAAGCCGCGCCGGATCGATCCCGCCGCGTGGCCCACTGACCCGTTCGCCGACGCGGATGCGGGCCTGGGCCAGCAGACTCTCGGCCGCGCGTAATCCATCGGCGCAGAGCGCCAGAAGATCGGGAAGAGCGGCGCTTTCGGCGCCCTCGAGGGCAAGGACTTGGGTCATGGCAACAGGATCTCGATCTGTCTCGTTCCGAAGGGGCGTCGCGGTCCGGCGTTCTCAAGGATCAGCGGCGGCCGGCCTCGATCGCATCCTCGATCGTGCGCAGGCCCGGGACGCGCGAGGACACCAGCACCGCCATGTTGCCCGGCTTGTGCAGGTTCCGCCACATCTTGGTATGGGCGCGCGGTATGTCGGCCCAGGCGAAGACTTCCGACATGCAGGGATCGACGCGGCGCTCGATCACGAGCTGGTTGGCCTGCGAGGCCTGGAGCAGATTGGCGAAATGGCTGCCCTGGATGCGCTTCTGCCGCATCCAGACGAAGCGCGCGTCCATGGTGAGGTTGTAGCCGGTGGTGCCGGCGCAGAACACTACCATGCCGCCGCGCTTGACGACGAAGCAGGACACCGGGAAGGTGGCCTCGCCCGGGTGCTCGAAGACGAAATCGACGTCGTTGCCCTTGCCGGTGATGGCCCAGATCGCCTTGCCGAACTCGCGCACCTTCTTCAGATACGCGCCGTAGCTTTCCGGATCCTCGATCGGCGGGAGCTGGCCCCAGCAGTCGAATTTCTTGCGGTTGATCACCCCCTTGGCGCCGAGCGAGAGGACGAAGTCGCGCTTGTCGTCGTCGGAAATGACGCCGATGGCATTGGCTCCCGAAACCGCGATGAGCTGGATCGCCATCGAGCCGAGCCCGCCCGAGGCGCCCCACACCAGCACATTATGGCCCGGGCGCAGGATATGCGGCCGGTGGCCGAACAGCATGCGGTAGGCGGTGGCAAGGGTGAGCGTGTAGGAGGCGCTCTCCTCCCAGGTCAGGTGCTTCGGCCGGTGCATGAGTTGGCGCGCCTGCACGCGGGCGAACTGGGCGAAGGAACCATCCGGCGTCTCATAGCCCCAGATGCGCTGGGAAGGCGAGAACATCGGGTCGCCGCCGTTACATTCCTCGTCGTCGCCGTCGTCCTGGTTGCAATGGACCACGACCTCGTCGCCGACCTTCCAGCGCTTTACCCGCGAACCCACGGCCCAGACCACGCCGGCCGCATCCGAGCCCGCGACATGATAGGGCTGCTTGTGCCCGTCGAACGGCGAGACCGGGGTGCCGAGAGCGGCCCAGACACCGTTGTAATTCACCCCCGCCGCCATCACCAGGATCAGCACTTCGTCGGGATCGATCGCCGGCGTCTCCACCACTTCGAGCTGCATCGCCTGCTCGGGCGGTCCGTGGCGCTCGCGGCGGATCGCCCAGGCATACATGCGGGCCGGCACATGGCCAAGCGGCGGGATCTCGCCCACTTCGTAAAGGTCCCGGGGTTCCGCCGGGGCCAGGGCGGCGGCCGTTGTGGAAGCGGGTGCCGCGCCCTCTGTTGCACTCTTTGGCGCGGTGCTGCTGCGGGGGGAAATTCCACTCTGTGCCATGGCGAACTCTCCTCGAAGTTCCATCTTGCGGACCCGGTGCGGACGACGGCGCCGGGCTTGCCCCGAAGGTTGGCCCGGCCTAATCTGAGGCCCGCTTGCGCTGCGGCGCAACAAGACCCCGGGCCTGAGCGGGCGATTAGCCCTGCGACTGTCAACCCTACGGCTTGTTTTGCGTCGCAGCAATTGGTATGATATTTCGCGGTTCCGAATCAATATGTAATTTTCTGTTCCTGCCAGGCCAAAGACGGATAGATTATTATGAGCAATCCGAGCGCTACGGGATCCGAAGAGCGGGAAGGCCAGGAATTTCCCGCGAAAAGGGAGAAACCCTGGCTGTTCCGCACCTATTCCGGGCATAGTTCGGCCGCCGCCTCCAATGCGCTCTATCACACCAATCTGCGGCGCGGCCAGACCGGCCTGTCGGTGGCGTTCGATCTGCCGACACAGACCGGCTATGACAGCGATCATCCCCTGGCGCAGGGCGAGGTCGGCAAGGTCGGGGTGCCGATCTGCCATATCGGCGACATGCGCCTGCTGTTCGACCGCATCCCGCTCGAACGCATGAACACGTCGATGACGATCAATGCCACCGCCGCCTGGCTGCTGGCGCTCTATATCGCCGTGGCGGAGGAGCAGGGCGCGCCGCGCGCCGCCCTTTCCGGCACGATCCAGAACGACATCATCAAGGAATATTTGAGCCGCGGCACCTATATCTTCCCGCCACAGCCGAGCATGCGGCTGATCACCGACGTGATCAGCTTCACTTATCGCGACCTGCCGAAATGGAATCCGATCAACGTCTGTTCCTATCATCTCCAGGAGGCGGGCGCGACGCCGGTGCAGGAGCTGGCTTTCGCGCTGGCGACGGCGGTGGCGGTGCTGGATGGCGTCCGGGATTCAGGCCAGGTGAAGCCGCAGGATTTCGCCAAGGTGGTGGGCCGCATCAGCTTCTTCGTCAATGCCGGCATCCGCTTCGTCACCGAGATTTGCAAGATGCGCGCCTTCGCCCGCCTGTGGGACGCGATCTGCCGCGAGCGCTATGGCGTTGCGGAGGCGAAATACCGGCTGTTCCGCTATGGCGTGCAGGTCAATTCGCTCGGCCTGACCGAGCAGCAGCCGGAGAACAACGTCTATCGCATCCTGCTCGAAATGCTGGCGGTGGTCCTCTCCAAGGATGCGCGCGCCCGCGCGGTGCAGCTTCCAACCTGGAACGAGGCGCTCGGCCTGCCGCGGCCCTGGGATCAGCAATGGTCGCTGCGGTTGCAGCAGATCGTCGCGGTGGAAACCGACCTGCTCGAATACGACGATATTTTCAACGGCTCGGCGGTGATCGAGGCCAAGGTCGCGGCGCTGGAGGCGGAAGCACGGGCGGAGCTTGAGCGCATCCTGGAGATGGGCGGCGCGGTCGCCGCCGTCGAGAGCAGCTATATGAAGCAGGCGCTGGTCGAGAGCCACACGCGGCGGGTGCAGGCGATTGAATCGGGCGCGTTGCCGGTCGTGGGCGTCAATGTCTTCACCGAGAGCGCGCCCTCGCCGCTGACGGCGGGGGCGGACGGCGCCATTCTCACCGTCGATCCGGCGGCCGAGGCCGAGCAGATCGCGCGCCTTGCCGCCTGGCGCGAGGCGCGCGATGGCGATGCGGTGGCGCGCGCGCTGGCCGATCTGCGCGTAGCGGCGCAGACGGGGGGCAATATCATGGAACCCTCGATTGCGGCCGCCCGCGCCGGCGTCACCACCGGCGAATGGTCGGCGGCGCTGCGCCAGGTCTTCGGCGAATACCGCGCGCCGACCGGGGTCGGCCTGGCGCCGGCGGCAAGCGATGCCGAGCGCCTGCGGCTGGTGCGCGCGGAGGTGAAGCGCGTCGCCTCCCGCCTTGGCCGCCCGCTCAAGATCCTGGTCGGCAAGCCCGGGCTCGATGGCCATTCCAACGGTGCCGAGCAGATCGCGGTCAAGGCGCGCGACTGCGGCATGGAGGTGGTGTACGAAGGCATCCGCCTGACGCCGGAGCAGATCGCCAATGCCGCGCTGGAGGAAGGCGTGCATGTGATCGGCCTGTCGATTCTCTCGGGCTCCCACGTGCCGCTCGCGGGCGAGGTGATGACGCGGCTGGCGGCGATGGGGCTGGGCGACGTCCCGGTCGTCGTCGGCGGCATCATTCCGCCCGAGGACGCGCGCCGCCTTCTCGCCGCCGGCCTCAAGGCCGTCTTCACGCCCAAGGATTTTGATCTCACCGCCATCATGGGCCGCATCGTCGGCATCATCGACGGCGCCTATCCGCAAGCCGCCTGACCCTTCAGGCGAAGCCCGCGCGCCGGCGGACCTCGACCGGGCTCAGGCCCTCGGCGCGCAGGCTTTGGATGCTGCGGGCGCCCTCGCGCTTGGCGAGCCGTCGCCCTTCCTCGTCGGCGAGCAGCCGGTGGTGGTGATACTCGGGCACCGGCAGATCGAGGAGCGCCTGCAACAGCCGGTGGATATCGGTCGCCTCGAACAGATCCTCGCCGCGGGTGACGAGCGTCACGCCGCTCGCGGCATCGTCCAGCGTCACCGCCAGGTGATAGCTTGCCGGCGTCTCCTTGCGGGCGAGCACGACATCGCCGAAAACCTCGGGCCGGGCCGCGGTCCAGCCGCGGGTGCGATCATGCCAGCGCAGCTTCTCGGCGCCGCCGGCCAGGGCGATCGCCCGCGTCATGTCGAGGCGGAGCGCGTAAGCCTCGCCCGTGGCGATCTTCGCCGCTGCCTCGGCCTTCGGCAGATGGCGGCAGGTGCCGGGATAGAGCGGGCCCTGACCGCCTTGGGGTGCTGCGGGGCTTAGCGCCACTTCGGCCACGATCTGCTGGCGGGTGCAGAAGCAGGGATAGAGCAGCCCGGGCGCTTCCAGCCTTTCGAGTCCGGCACGGTAATCGGCGAAACGGGCCGATTGCCGCCACACCGGTTCCTCCCAGCGCAAACCGAGCCAGGCGAGATCCTCGTAAAGGGCGGCGACGAAAGCCTCGCGGCAGCGCGCGCCATCGATATCCTCGATGCGTAGCAGGAAGCGGCCGCCGGCCTCTTTCGCGGCGCGGTCGGCGAAAAGCGCCGCATAGGCATGGCCCAGATGCAGCAATCCGGTGGGCGATGGCGCGAAGCGGGTGATGATCGGCGTTCTGCTCATGGCAACGGCAGGGGGCGGGGTGAAGCCTGTTCTTGCGACGAAGTGGATTCTTGAGACCAGTGGATCGGCGTCATTCTTCGGGAATGGCGGCGAAAGGGCGGGCTCAAGCGCCTCTTGCGATCGGATCGGATTCCGAAATGCTCTGGTGGCTGACAGCGGCGGCGCGCGCTGCTATGACAGGGGCGGGCCCTAGCGAATATCGGCCATCATAGCACAAGGATCTTGATGAGCGGACCCGCCATGGTGCGCCCCCTCGGCCGCGTGATCGCGCAGCTTACCGCAGGCGACCGGGATCTCGAACGGGTGGTCAGGCTGGTCGGGCCGCTGCCCGACCGCTCCCGCCCGCCGGGTTTCGCCGCGCTGTTGCAGATCCTGTGCGAGCAGCAGCTTTCGGTCGCATCGGCCGCGGCGATCTGGAAACGTGTGGCGGCGGCGGTGGAGCCGCTCGGGCCCGAAACGTTCCTGGCGCTGCCCGAGGAACGGCTCCGCGCGCTTGGCCTCAGCCGGTCCAAGGTGATCTATGGCCGGGCGCTGGCCGAGGCGGTCGCGGCGGGACGTTTCGATCTCGACGGGCTTTCCGCGCTCGACGACGAGGCGGCGATGGCGGCGCTGACGGCGATCAAGGGCATCGGCCGCTGGACGGCGGAGATCTATCTCCTCTTCACCCTCGGGCGGAACGACATCTGGCCGGCCGACGATCTCGCTTTGCAGGCGGCGATGCATCACCTGAAAGGATTGCGCCAGCGGCCGGGGCGGGCGGAAATGGTGGCGCTGGCCGAAGGCTGGCGCCCGCATCGTGGCACCGCGGCGCGGCTGCTCTGGGCCTATTACCGCCAGATCAAGGGCATGCCTGCGGGCGCCTGACGGCGAAAGCATGAAAGCGCTAGGCGCGTGAGCGCAGGGTTTCGAGATCGCGACGAGAAGAGGATTGCAAGGGTTATGGCCATTGTTCCGACCGCCGGCCGCACAATCGCCTTGAACGGACCGCGCATGCCGCCGGGCGCCGGTGGGGCTGCGCGCCAGCTCGTCATCCTGCTGCATGGCTATGGCGCCGACGGGGCCGATCTGATCAACCTGGCCGATCACTGGCGCACCCGACTGCCCCATGCCGCCTTCGTCGCGCCCAATGCGCCCGAACGGGTACCGGGCGCGCCTTCCGGCTATCAGTGGTTTCCGATCGGCGGCTATGATCCGGACGATTTGAGGCAGGGCTCTCCCGCCGCCGCCGCCCGCGCCGCCGCCATGGCGACGGGCGCCGCCCATGCCCGCGCCCTGCTCGACCGTTTCATCGATGCCGAACTGGCCGCCGTGGGCCTTGAGGAGCGCAACCTGGCGCTGGTCGGCTTCAGCCAGGGCACCATGCTGGCGCTCGAAACCGGCCCGCGCCGCGCGCAGGCCTGTGCCGGCATCGTCGGCTTCTCCGGCGCGCTGATCGGGCCCGAGCGCCTCGAAGCCGAGATGACGGCCCGGCCGCCGATCATGCTGGTGCATGGCGATTCCGATTCCGTGGTGCCGGCGGAGGCGATGTTCGACGCCGCCGCCGGCCTGAGTGCTGCGGGCGGCACCGTGGAATGGCACCTCCGCCCGGGCCTCGGCCATGGTATCGACCCGCGCGGCCTGGCCCTCGCCGGTCATTTCCTGGGGCAATGTCTGCTCCAGGCCTGAGGCTTCGGGCGGCGGCGCGGATTTCGCGGGAAGGGGGATTTGGGCGGAGGACTGGCGCTTTGGCCGTATTGACGGCACAATCCTAAACGTCGGCGGACGGCCGGAGGTGGCGGGGCTGGAAAGGGCGTGCCGGGTCATGATCAATCTCCAGACGCTCGTGCTCAATGCCGACCACCGGCCGCTGTCCTATCACCCGCTGTCGCTCTGGTCGTGGCAGGATGCGCTGACCGCGGTGCTGCTCGACCGGGTGACGCTGGTGACGAGCTACGACCTCGAGGCCCGCTCGCCCAGCCGGCGCATTCCGATCCCGAGCGTGGTGGCGCTCAAGACCTACCTCAGCCTCGACCGCCACCCCGCCTTCACCCGCTACAACATCTATATCCGCGACCGCAAGACCTGCCAATATTGCCGCAAGCATTTGCAGGCGGACGAGTTGACCTTCGATCACGTGGTGCCGCGCTCGCGCGGCGGGCGTTCGAGCTGGGAGAATGTGGTGGCGGCCTGTCCGGGCTGCAACATCCGCAAAGGCAGCCGCACGCCGGTGGAGGCCGGCATGCCGCTGCTGCATCTGCCCGTCCGCCCGACCGTGCGCGAGCTGAACCGCGAGCGGCCCGAGATCAGCCGGACCGAGCTGCATCATAGCTGGATCGACTTCG
>CALCYJ010000097.1 GCA_937905845.1 uncultured Rhodospirillales bacterium | reverse complement strand
GAAGCGCGCGTAATCGGTCAGGGCGCCGAGATTTTCCTGGGTGCGGCGCACGGCGCCGAAAACATCCGGCGAATAGCTCACCTGGGCGCCGATGGCATAGAGGTTGAAGTTGCCCTTCTGGCTCTGGAACTGCGCCACGGTGAGGGGATGGTTGCTGATGGTGGCGCTGAGATCGAGTTCGGCGGCGGGTTGTTCGAGATTGGCCACCGCGGTTTCGCGGGCCTGGATGAGGCGCTGGCGCGCGCCGGCGAGCGTCTGGCTGCCGAAGAGCGCCTGGGCGAGGATGCGGTCGAGCGCGGGTGAGTCGAAGCTTCGCCACCATTGGGTCAGGACCGGCGCGCCGGGCTGCATGACGATGGTGCCCTTTGCCGGCGGCGTCTCCGCCTGTTCCGCGGGCGGAAGATAGGCGGAAGCGGCCGGTGCGGCGGGCCGGGTGAAGGTCGGCCCGAGCGTGCAGCCGGCCAGCAGGAGGATCAGCGCCAGGGCCGGGGTCGAAGCCCGCGCCCGCGCCCGAACCCGGGCGCCGGCCTGGGCGCCGGGGCGGCGATGCCGCGGCGGATTCGCGACGCCGCCGCTCATGGCGGGGCTCCGGTATTGTCGTCTTCGGCCAGGCGGACCGGCGGCGGGCTTAAGCCCAGGCGGGTCGCGAGCGTCGTCACCACGAGATAGAAGGTCGGCGTCACCAGCAGCGTGAAGGCGGTGCTGAACAGCAACCCGCCCACCACCGCCCAGCCCAGCGGCCGGCGCGATTCCGCGCCCGGCCCCATCGCCAGCGCCAGCGGCAGGCTGCCGACGATCATGGCGAGCGAGGTCATGACGATGGGGCGGAAGCGCGCACCGACCGCCTGAGTGATGGCATCGCGGATGCCGGCGCCGCGTGCGCGCCGCTGATTGGCGAAATCCACCAGCAGGATGCCGTTCTTCGCCACCAGCCCGACCAGCATGACGATGCCGATGCCGCTATAGAGATTGATGGAATTTCCCGTCACCCCGAGCATGACGAGCGAGCCCGCGAGCGCGAAGGGGACCGAGAGCATGATGACGATCGGATGCACCCAGCTTTCGAACTGGGCCGCGAGAACGAGATAGATGAAGAGCAGCGACGTGCCGAAGACGATGTAGATCGAACGCATGGTCTCGGCGAAGGAGCGGGTCGAGCCGGTGAGCGCCATGCCGTAACCCGGCGGCAGCAGGGGGCGGGCGGCGGTTTCCACCCGGGTGATGGCCTTGGAAAGCGAGGCGCCGTCCGCGAGATTGGCGCCGATGGTGAAGGCGCGCTCCAGGTCGTAATGCGAAATGACCGCCGGGCCGAAGCCCGGATGGATGTGGGTGAGGCTCGACAGCGGCACGATCTGTCCGCCGGCCGTCCGGACCGCAAGGCTTGCGATCTGCCCGGGCTCGGCGCGGAAGCGGGGATCAAGCTCGGCGATGATCGGATAGGCGCGGCCATCGAGATCGAACGTGCCGAGCCTGAGACCGCCCAAGCCGATAGCCAGGCTTTCGGCCACCGCCTGCACCGGAATATCGAGGCTCGCGGCCAAGGCGCGGTCGTAGGAGACGTCGATCTCGGGCGTCTCGAGCGCCAAGTCGGACAGGATGTCGGTCAGGGCCGGGTCCTGGCTCAAGCGCCGGCGCAGCGTGCGGTCGATACTATCGAGCGTGGTGAAGGAGGGGCCTTTCACCACCAGATTGATGTCGCGGTCGGTATCATCGCCGCTCAAGGACGGTGGGTTCATGGCGAAGGCGAGCGCACCGGGCAGCGCCTGAAGGCCGGGGCGCAGCCGGTCGACGATCTCCGTCTGGCCGAGGTGGCGCGCGGCACGCGGCTTGAGGCGGGCATAGACGAAGCCGCTGCTGGGAAGATCCGGCCCGTCGAGGGAAATGCCGGTCGCCGAGAAATAATCCCGCACCGCCGGGTTGGCGGCGAGAAGGGCTGCGACCTGCGCCGTCGTGCGCTCGGTGTTCCAGATGTTGCTGCCGGCCGGTGCCGAGACGGTAGCTACGACCCGGCCCTGGTCCTCGACCGGGGCGAAGGCGGTGGGCAGGATCAGGAACAGCGCGACCGATGCCGCGAGCGTCGCCAGCAGCACCAGCCCGATCACCCGGCGGGCCGAGAGGCTGGCGCGCGCGAGCCGGACGGCGCTCTCTTGCCATTGCTCGACCCGCAGGCCGACCCGCCGGCGCCAGCCGTGGGTCCGCTTCTCCAGGCCCAGCATGCGGGCGGAGAGCATCGGCGTGAGGGTGAGGGCGACGAAGCCCGACAGCGCCACGGCGATCGCCACCGTCACCGCGAATTCGCGGAACAGCCGCCCGGTGTCGCCGCTGATCATGGCGATCGGGCCGAAGATGGCGACGAGCGAGAGGGTGGTGGCGATGACCGGGAAGGCGATCTCACGCGCGCCGTTGCGGGCGGCGGCGAGCGGCGCCTCGCCCATTTCCCGCCGGCGATAGATGTTCTCCAGCACGATGATGGCGTCATCGACGACGAGGCCGATGGCGAGCACCAGCGCGAACAGCGTCAGGGTATTGATCGAATAGCCGAGCAGCCACATGCCGGCGAAGGCGCCGACGATCGATACCGGAATGGCCAGCATCGGGATGAGCATGGTGCGCAAGCTGTGCATGAAAAGAAAGACGACCGCCGCCACGGCGAGAAAGGCGATCAGGAGCGTCTTCACCACTTCGGCCAGCGAACCGCGGATGAAATCGGTGATGTCGATGCCGATTTCAAGGCTCTGGCCCGGCGGCAGCGCGGCCCTAAGCTCGGGCAGCGCCGTGCGGACGGCATCCGAAACCTTGAGGGCATTGGCCTGCGGCTGCGGCACGATGCCGATGCCGAGCGCCGGCTGACCATCGAAGCGCACCAGGGTGCCGTAATCCTCGGCCCCGAGTTCGACCCGCGCCACGTCGCCCAGATGCACCCGCTCGCCCTCATGCTCGGCAATTGTAATGGCCGCGATCTCCGCCGGGCGGCTGAGCCTGGCGTCGGCATTGACGTTGAAATAGAGGGCGTTCGAGACGATCTGGCCCGAGGGCAGCGCGACATTGTTCTGCGCCAGCGCGTCGGCGACCATGCGGGCATCGACGCCATGGGCGGCCATGCGCCCGGGATCGAGCCAGATGCGGATGGCGGGCTTGCGCTCGCCGACGATGGTGATCTCGCCCACGCCATAGAGGCGCTGGAGCCGGCTGCGGATCTCCGCTTCGGCGGTCCGGCTCAAATCGCCAAGTGAAAAGTTCTTGCCCCGCAATACCAGCCAGATGATCGGCTGCGCCGTCGGCCGCACCTTCTCGACCAGCGGCTTTTCCAGATTGGCCGAGGCGGGCAGGTTCGCCATCGCGCCGGCGATCGCGTCGGCGGCGTCCTGGGCAGCGACGTCGATATTGGTGCCGCCGGCGAACTGGATATCCACCTCGCTGTTGCCAAATGAGCTTTGCGAGGTGATGGAGCGGATGTCGGGGATGCGGTTCAGCGCCTGTTCGAGCGGGTCGGTGACCGAACGTTCGACGGTCTTGGGGTCGGCGCCCTGATAGATTGTTGTGATCGAGAGGGCGGGCTCGGTGATATTGGGATATTGCCGCACCGGCAGCAGGAAGGCCGCCGCCGCGCCGGCGAGCAGCAGCAGAAGGTTGATCACGGCGGCGAGCACCGGGCGACGAATCGCGGTGTCGGAGAGGATCATGCCTAATGATCCGCGGGCGAGAGTTCCGGATTGGCCACCGGCTCGTAAGGCGTGACGCGGAGTGCGACCCCGGCCTCGAGCCGCTGCTGGCCGGCGGTGATCACCCGGTCGCCGGGCTTGAGGCCGGCCATGACCTCGACCATGGTCTGGCGGTAGCGGCCGAGCGTCACCGACTTTCGCACCGCCCGCCCGTCCGGCCCGACGCACCAGACGAGCGTGGCGCCGCCCATCGGCACGACGGCTTGCGCCGGGATCAGCAGCGCTTTCTCCGCGCCGCCGACCACCACCTCGACATCGACGAACATGCCGGGCTTGAGATGGCTGGCGCCATTGGGCACGGCGGCTTCGACCCGCAAGGTGTGAAGCTCGGGATCGAGCGTCTGGCCCAGGGCGGTGATCTGCCCGCCAACGCGGCCGGCAAGGCCCGGGGCGGTCAGCTCGACCCTTTCGCCGACATGCACCGCACCCATATCCTGCTGGGAGAGCGAGAAGCGGACCAGCAGGGGATCGAGCTTGACGATGCGGGCGATCGCCTGCCCCGGCTCGATCAGGGCGCCGAGGCTCGCCTCGGGAAAGCCGATGGCGCCGGTGAAGGGGGCCTTGATTTGCGTCTCGTCGAGCAGCGCCTTGGCCTTGGCCAGGTCGGCCTCGGCCGTATCGAGCGCGGAAGCATCGCTCAAGGCCTGCTCGGCCGAGACGCCGCCCAGCGGCAGCAGCTTCTCGTCATGCTGGAAGACGGCAAGGGCGTTGGCCTGCTCGGCCGCCGCCGCCTTGAAGGCGGCGCTCGCGGTCGTATCGTCGAGGCGGGCCAGAATTGTGCCCTCAGCCACGACGCTGCCGGGCGAAAAATCGATGGCGATGATACGGCCGGCGACGGCGGGGGTGATGGCCGTGTCCGCCGGACTTTCCAGCGTGCCGATGGCGGAGAGCCTGCGTTGCAGCGGCACCGCTTCGAGCGTGATCGCCTGAACCGTCACCCTCTGTTCGGCGGCGGCCGCGTATGCCGCCTCCCCGGGGCTTCCGGCAAGGGCCAGGGCAAGGCTCAAGGCCGTGGCCAAGCCTAGCGCCATCGCCAAGCCTGGGGCCAAAGCCGGAACAGAGGTCCGCGCCGCTCCGCCTCTGTCGTCACGCAGACCGGTCATGTCGCAAGTGCCTCGTTGAGGTATCAGACGGCCGCTCGGGCCATGAGGATTCAAAAAGGGGGATGCGTCACGCCGGTCTAAAGTCACGCCCCGTTTCCGGCCGCGGGCGGCGGCGTAGACCGGGCCCAAGTTTCGGGCAGACGCGCGGCGAAGTCCAATGGCTTGTGCAGGGCGGCGGCGCACCCTGCGCTTAAGGCCGGCCGTCGCGTTCCGCGCCGCCGACGTTCGCGTCCGAGACGGCATCAGCCGGGCTTTTGGCCAGGGATTGCGCAGGAGCCTCGTCCGGCACGCCCGCGACATCGGCAGCCGTGGGTTTGCCGCCATTGCCATTGCTACGCTTTTTGCGGTGCTGTAGGCGGACCAGCACGGCGGCCACCACGACGAAGACCAGCAGCATGGCGAGGCCGACATTCTGCGCCATGGTGCCGAGCACGGCTTTCGAAGCCGTGCCGAACAGGTAGCCGGTGCAGGCGAAGCTCGCGGCCCACAGCAGGGCGGCGATGAAGTTCAGCACCAGGAAGCGCAGCCAGGCCAGCTCGCTCATGCCCAGCGCGAAGGAGGAGACGTTGCGGATGCCGTAGATGAAGCGGAAGGTCAGGATGAAGCCGGTGCTGTATTTGGCGGCCAGCGCCAGCGCCGACGTGACGCCTGGCTGCCAGCGCGGATAGCGGCCGAGCAGGGGATGGCCATAACGCCGACCGAGGTAGAACCAGAGCTGATCGCCCGCGAAGCTCCCAAGCGCCGCCCACAGGACCAGGAGCGGCAGGCTGAACAGGTCGCGGTGGGCGTAATAGCCGGCGAAAATGACGAAGGTTTCGCCTTCGATGAACGTGCCTAGGAAGACGATGCCATAGGCCAGATGCGGATGGGCGGTGATCAGCTTCAGGATATCGAGATTGAAGAGGGCGAGTGCCGTCTCGAAGATCTGCTGTGCATTGGCTATGAAGGTCTGGACGTGCACGGCGGTTCCGCTGAACAAGGAAGCGCGGGCCGGGCGGCGGGCGCCATGGCCGGAAACCAGCCCCCGTTCCGCAGGGCCGCCGCGGACACGGCTTAGTTCCCAACCCGTTGATCTGAAGCCTGTTCTTTATGAAAGCGCGGACCGACTATTTCATAAGGAACAGGCTCAGGGCTGCACCATAGTCGGCCCGCCGCCCGCCGTCGAGGCTTGATTGCGCCGGCCCTACTTCATCGCGCTGCGGCTCAGCACCAAGGCGAAGAGCGCGGGATCGACATTGCCGCCCGAGGCCACCGCCACCACAACCCGCGGCCGCCCGTCCGGGCTTGCGCCGGAGCCTGCGCCAAGGCCCGCGCCGGCCTTGCCGGCCAGCACCGCGGCGAGCGCCGCCGCGCCCCCCGGCTCCACCACCAGCTTGAGTTCGAGAAAGGCCATGACCATCGCCTGCTCGACCTCGGCTTCGGTCACGGCAATGGCCGCGGCCTTGAGTTTCGTCAGGAGGGCGAAGGGCAACAGGCCCGGCGTTGCCGCCATCAGGGCGTCGCAGATCGAGCGGCCGCCCGGCGCATTGCTTTCCCGCTTTCCCGCCTGGAGCGAGCGGCCGATATCGTCGAAACCCGCGGGCTCGCAGGCGATGAGACGGGCCGTGGGGCAGGCATCGGCGAGTGCGATCGCCATGCCGGCGATGAGGCCGCCGCCGCTCGCCGGCGCCAGCACGGCGTCCGGGACGAGGCCAAGCTCGGCGCATTGCTCGGCGATCTCCAGCCCGACGGTGCCCTGGCCGGCGATGATCCAGGGATCATCGAAGGGCGGCACCAGCGTGGCGCCGCGCTCGCCGGCGATAGCGCGGCCGATCGCCTCGCGGTCGTCGCGCTCGCGGTCGTAGAGCACGACCTCGGCGCCGTAATTCCTTGTATTGGCGAGCTTGATCGCCGGTGCATCGGCCGGCATGACGATGGTGGCGGGAACGCCGAGCAGGGCCGCCGCCGCCGCCACGCCCTGGGCATGATTGCCAGAGGAGAAGGCGACGACGCCGCCCTTGCGCGCCTCGGGCGAGAGCGCGGCGATGCGGTTGTAGGCGCCGCGGAACTTGAAGGTGCCGGTGCGCTGGAGCACCTCCGCCTTGATCAGCAGACGCAGCCCGAGGCGGGCGCTCGCCCCCGGCACGTCGAGCAGCGGCGTCCGCACCGCCAGCGGCTCGAGCCTGCGGGCGGCCGCACGGATATCCTCCAGCCCCGGCAGGCTCGCGGGCGGGGTGCCGGCCGCCGCCTCAGAGCCGCTCAAGGAAGGCCTCGATCGCGCCCTGCATGGGCTCAAGATGGGGCAGCGGCACATGGCCGCAATTGGGCAGCAGCAGGCGCACGAGATCGGGTTTTTCGACGGCCATGCGCTCGAACGTGGCCTCATCCAGGACATCGGACAGGGCACCGCGCACCGCCAGCACCGGCAGCGGACCCAAAGCGCGGAACAGTGGCCACAGGTCGGGCACCGGCTGGGCGGCCTGGGCCCGCACCGCCTCGCCCAGCGTCAGGTCGTAATCGAGGCGCCAATCGCCGGCGGCAGCGTCGCGGGTGAAGGTGCCGGCCGCCATATCCTGCCACAGATCGGGGCCGGCGTCGGGATAGGCCGCGGCGAACTGGCGCGACAGCGCCTCTGCCGCCGCCGCGAGGTCCGGCATGCGCACATCCTGCCCGACATAGGCGGCGATGCGCTTGAGGCCGTCGGGATTGACGACCGGGCCGACATCGTTCAGCACCACGCCCTTGAGGCGGGTCGGCGCCGCCGCGGCCATGCCCATGGCACAGAGGCCGCCAAGCGACGTGCCGATCACCGCCACGGCGCCGACATCGGCGACTTTCAGAAGCTCGATCGCATCGGCGACATAGGTCGGCGGGATATAATGGTGCCAGTCGGGATCATAGCCCGAGCGCCCGCGGCCGCGGTAATCCATGCACAGCACGCGGTGCCGCGCCGCCAGGCGGCAGCTCAGGCGGTGGAAGTCCTTGGAATTGCGCGTCAGGCCGCCCAGGCACAGAACCGGCACCGCGGCGGAGGCGGGATCGCCATAATCGCGGAAATAGATCGGAACATCGTCGGCCGCGCGGAAGAGGCGCTCGCGATAGGCCGGCGGCGAGGCCGCCCCGCGGCCTGCCGTCCCCTGGTTCTGCTCAAGTTCCCGCATCCTTTGCCCTCTGTCCTCAAGCCTGTCTCTGGAAAAGCGGCAGCGCCT
>CALCYJ010000096.1 GCA_937905845.1 uncultured Rhodospirillales bacterium | reverse complement strand
AAAAGTGGATACCACTTTCGCGACAAGAACAGGCTCAAGATATTGACCTGGCGCGCATTCCCCTCAGACCACGATCACCTCGGGCGGCGGCGGGTCGCTATAGAGACGCTGCACCAGATCCGCCCGCCGTTCCAGCGTCGCCCGCTGATTGATATAGCCCTTGTCGGTGATCTCGTTGCCATCGATGGAGGGCGGCGCGGCCAGGAGCAGGATGCGGGCGACCCGCGCCGACGACCCGCCCGCTGCCGCATTGTAGCGTTGCAGGCCGGCGCGCACATGCGCCAGGATTTCGGCGCTGCCGAGCAATCCCGCGATGCTCTCGCGCGCGGCCGGATCGCGGCAGATCTCCTTGCAGGCGGCAAGGTTGGGCCAGGCCAGCAGCGCCACATAGGGTTTGTCGTGGCCGGCCACCACCAGGTCCTGGAGCGCCGGCTGCGTCGCGCCCAGCACGGCGACGCGCAAGGCGCCGACCTGCACGAACGTCCCGCTCGAAAGCTTGAAATCCTCGACCACGCGGCCATCGAAGGCCAGGCCCTGCGCCGGATCGTCGGGATCGACCAGGCGGCCGGCATCGCCGATCTTGTAGAACCCTTCCTCGTCGAAGGCTTCGGCCGTGAGATCGGGCCGGCGGAGATAGCCCGGCATCACCGTCGGCCCCTTGAGGCGCAGTTCGAACGTCTTGCCGACCGGCACCATCTTCAACTCCACCCCCGGAAAGGGCAGGCCGATGATGCCGGAACGCTCCGTCAGCCAATGCACGCTGGTCGCGGTCGGCGCCGTTTCCGTCGAGCCCCAGCCGCTGATGAAGGCCACCCGCTCGCCCCGCGTGCGCACCGCCAGATCCTGATAATGCTGCCACAATTCGTTGGGCAGGCTGGCGCCGCCATAGGCCAGCACCTTGAGGTCGCGGAAAAAGCGCTGACTGAGCGCCGCATCCTTCTCAAGCTCGGGCGCCAGCATGGCGAAGCCGGCAGGGACATTGGAATATTGCGTCGGCGATATCTCGCGCAGATTAGCGAGGGTCTGCTCGAACATGCCGGGCAGCGGCCGCCCGCCGTCGATATGGATCGTGCCGCCCTGGCGCATGGAAAGATTGAAATTGTAATTGCCGCCGAACGTATGATTCCACGGCAGCCAGTCGAGCAGGACCGGCGGCGCCGCGGCATCGGGGGGCAGGACCACTTCCGACATGCGCTGATTGGCGCACAGCATGCGCTGGGTGTTGATCACGCCCTTCGGCAGGCCGGTCGAGCCGGAGGTGAAGAGGATCTTCGCCACCGTATCGGGCCCGGTCGCCGCATAGGCCGCCGCCACCGCCTCCTCGCCACGTCCCGACAGGAGATCGGCGAAGGGGGTGGCGGCGATGCTTTCGGGCGGCGCCGTAGCCGCCACCACCTCGACGCCGTCGAGATCGAGCGATCCGAGCGCGCCTTCAAACAGGCGGCCGTTCTGCACGAAGATCAGCTTCGGCTGCACCAGCGCGAAGACATGGCGCAGCTTGCCGTGATCCTGGCTCATCAGCGAATAGGCGACCGAGACGGGCGCGACCGGCACCCCGACCGTCAGCGCCGCCAGCATCAGGACGGCGTGATCGATACTGTTGCCCGAGAGAATCATCACCGGTCGGTCGGCGTTCAGGCCGCGGGCGAGCAGGCTGGCCGCGACCAGGTCCACCCGGCGCCGCATCTCGCCATAGCTCACCCGCGCCCAGGCCTTGTCGGGTCCGCGCTCGGCCAGCATCACGCGCTCGGGCGCCGATTCCGACCAGCGGTGCAGATAGGCGACGATATTGCGCTCGAATGGCCCGAGGGCAAGCGTCGAACGCAGGATGACGACGCCATCCGCCCGCCGCTCCACCGCGACCGAGGGCGGCATGAAATTGACGTGCCGGAACGGTGGCCTGGCGCCGCCGACGCCGATGCTGGCGTTCAAGGCATCCCCTCCCCTTCCTTACATCGCGGCTTCTCTGGCCGCGATGTCTTTGGCCGCGACGTTTCCGGCCGCGATAGGCCCGGCGCGGTCACAGGCCGAGATAGGCCTGCCGCACCCGATCATCGCCCAGAAGCTCCCGCCCGCTTCCCGACATGACGATACGTCCGTTTTCCAGCACATAGCCCTTGTCGGCGATCGCGAGCGACAGGGCCACGTTCTGCTCGACCAAAATAATCGTCAGGCCGGAATCATGCAACTTGCGGATGGCATTGAAGACTTCCTGCACCAAGGCCGGCGACAGGCCAAGCGACGGCTCGTCGAACATGATCAGCTCGGGCTGCCCCATCAGGCAGCGGCCGATGGCCAGCATCTGCTGCTCGCCGCCCGAAAGCGTTCCCGCCGCCTGGACGCGGCGCTCGGCCAGCCGCGGAAACATGGCGAATATCTGCGCCATCGCCGCCTTCGCCTGTGCCCGCGCGCGCGGCAGCATGGCGCCCATCTCCAGGTTTTCCTGAACGCTCATTGTGGGAAAGATCTGGCGTCCCTCCGCCACCTGGCCGATGCCGAGGTCGCAGACGCGGTGGCAGGGTAGTCCGGTGATGTCCTGGCCGCGGAAAGAGATGGTGCCGGCGCGCGGCTTGTGGATGCCGGCGATGGTGCGGATCAGGCTGGTTTTGCCGGCGCCATTGGCGCCGACGATGGCGACGATGCTGCGCTCGGGCACGCCAAGCGACACCTGGTCGAGCGCCTGCGCATCGCCATAGGCAAGATCGAGCCCGGCGATTTCCAGCATCATAGCGCCGCCTCGCCGAGATAGCATTGCAGCACCGCCGGATCGCGCACCACCGTATCCGGCGTGCCGCGCGCGATCACCTCGCCATAATTCAGCACCACGACATCGCGGGCCAGCGCCATCACCGCCCGCATGACATGCTCGATCAGCAGCACGCTCAGGCCGGTCTCGCGGTTGATGCGCGAGAGCACGGCCACCATCTGGTCGGTCTCGGTCGGGCGCAGGCCGGCCATCACCTCGTCCAGCAGCAGGAGCCGCGGTCTGGTCGCCATCGCCCGCGCCACTTCCAGCCGCTTGCGCTCGGGCAGCGTCAGGCTGGCGGCGAGATGGCGCCCTTTCGCCGCCAGGCCCAGCAGATCGAGGATCTCCCGCGCCGCCAGCCTTGCCGCCGCCACGTCGCGCCGCGTCCTGAGCGCGCCGACCATGACATTGTCTTCAACACTGAGGGCGGCGAACGGCTTGACGAGCTGGAAGGTGCGGCCGATGCCGGCGTGGCAGACCTGGTCGGGCCGCAGCCCGTCGAGCCTACGCCCGTCGAGCGTGATCGTGCCCTCATCGGGCGGGAAGACGCCGGCGATGAGGTTGAAGCAGGTCGTCTTGCCGGCGCCGTTCGGGCCGATCAGGGCGAGGATGCCGCCTTCCGCCACATCGAAACTCGCCTCGCGCACGGCGCGCAAGCCCCGGAAGCTCTTGGAAATGCGGCGGACTTCGAGCAGCGCCATCCTCATCCCTCCCGCTTCGGCCCGGGCCCGGCCGCCCGGTCCAGGCCGAGCAGCCGGCGCAGGCCGGGCCAGATGCCGTCGGGCAGGAAGACGATCACCGCCAGCAGGCAGACGCCGTAGAACACCTGGGTCGCGCCCGGCAGCGCCAGGCCCAGGGCGGACAGGAGGTCGCGCAGGCCCTCCGCCAGAACGGTCAGGACGAAGGCGCCGAGCAGCGGCCCGAACAGCGTGCCGAGGCCGCCGATGATCGGCCCGAGGACGATTTCGACCGAGCGCTCCATGGAAAAGATCTGCTCGGGAAAGAGGTTGTTGTAATAGAAGGCGTAGAACACGCCGCCCAGCGCCGTCATCGCCGAGGACAGCAGCACCGCGTACATCTTGTAGCGGAAAGTGTGGATGCCGAGCGCCTGGGCCGCATCCTGGTCCTCGCGGATGGCGAGCCAGTAATAGCCGATCTTGCTGCGCATCAGCCGGTGGCAGAGCAGGAAGGCCGCGACCGTGAGCGCCAGCAGGAGGTAGTAGAACATCACCGCCGAGCCGCGCAGGTGCAGAAGGTCGAAGCGCCCCTTCCCCACGACTTTCAGGAACAGGCCGCCCGCCCCGCCGACCCAGGGAAAATGATCGAAGCCAATGCGGGTGAATTCGGCGAAGGCGATGGTGAGAAGCGCGAAATAGACGCCGCCGATGCCGAAGCGGAAGGCGAGATAGCCGACCGCGGCGCCGAAGGCCGCCGCCACCACCATCGCCGCCAGCGACCCCACCCAGGGATTGATACCGAAATGCATGAACAGCGCCGCGGCGGTATAGGCGCCGAGGCCGATATAGAGCGAATGGCCGAGCGAAAGCTGCCCGGCAAAGCCCATCATCACGTTCCAGGCCTGGCCGGTATAGGCGAAATAGAGCACCAGGATCAGGACCGAGAGAAGATAGCTGTTCAGCGCCAGCGGCGCTGCCAGCAGCACGGCCAGCAGGATGCCGCACAGGACCAGGGCGCGCCGCGGCACCCCGTCGCACCAGAGGCCGAGGCGGGGTCCCGTCATGCCCGCCGTCCCGCCAGCCCTTGCGGGCGGAACAGCAGCACGACCACCAGCAGCGCGAAGCTCACCATGCTCTTGGCAGAGGGATCCATCACCAGGCCGGCCAGCGCTTCCGACAGGCCGATGAGCACGCCGCCGATAAGCGCGCCCGCCATGCTGCCGAGGCCGCCGACGATGACGATGACGAAGGCGAGCAGCGTATAGGCGGTACCGACCGTCGGCGTGACATCGACCAGCAGCACCATGATGCAGCCGGCGGCGCCGACGCAGGCGGTGCCGAGCCCGAAGGTCAGGGCATAGAGCTGCTTGACATTGAGCCCCACCACCTGGGCGCCGAGATAATTGTCGGCGCAGGCGCGGATCGCCTTGCCGGTCGGCGCAAAACGAAAGAAGGCGAAGAGCGCCGCCGAGCCCAGAAGCGCCGCGGCCGCGCCATAGAGCCTGACCTTGTCGACCAGGAGCGGGCCGAATTGCAGCGAATCATAGGCATAGCCCACCATCGCATCGCGCGCGTCCGGCCCGAAGATCATCAGGAGGCCGTTGACGATGATCAGCGCCACGGCGATCAGCAGCATGAACTGGCTGTGTTCGGGACGGTTGATGAAAGGATTGATCAGGCCGATCTGCAACAGGTAGCCGAAGGCGAAGAAAACCGCCGCGACCGGCACGATCATCAGCAGCGGGTCGAGATGCAGCGTGGCGAAGGCCAAGACCGCCAGGTACATGGCGATGCTCATCATCTCGCCATGAGCGAAATTCACCACCTTGACCACGCCGAAGATCACCGACAGGCCGAGCGCCATCAGGCCATAGACGAGGCCGGTGAGGATCCCGCCCACAGCGACGTTGAGAACCAGCGACCAGGTCATCGCCGGAAACGACGGGCTGTGGGCATCTTAGGGTTCAGGCCGATCGCAAGCCGCTCTAGCTGCGCTGGTTCCACGGCACCATCGGGAAGACCGGCTTGGCTTCCGCCGCCGCTACCGGCAGCACCACGCGCGGCTGCTGCTGGAGATTTTCCAGCACCACCGAATGGACATTCTCGTTCTGCCCCTGCGCGTCGAAGACGATGGGGCCGCCCACCATCATGTGCTTGTCGATATGGGTGGTCCTGAGCGCGTCGGCCAGCGCCTTGCCGTTGGTCGATTTGGCGCGGGCATAGGCGTCGGCGGCGATCAGGATCGCCTCGAAGGTGAAACCGATGTTGAAGATGTATCCGGCGGGCCGGTCCTTGGGCCAGCGCTTGTGGAACGCCGACAGGACATGGGCCGCCATCGGCTCGTGCGGGTTGTACCAGGGGACGTTGGTGGTGCAATAGTCGGAGTATTTTCCGAGCGTGGCGTAGAACTGGTCCTCGTACATGCCGGGCGAGCCGGGGCTGATGATGCCCATCGGCGAATAGCGCTGCTTCACCATCTCGCGCACCAGCAGGATGGCGTCGTTGAGGCGCGAGGTCAGCATCACAAGCTCGGCGCCCGACGCCTTGGCCTTCGCCACCTCCACCGAAAGATCGCGCGCCGCCGGGTCGTAGGAGATGTTCTCGACCACCTTGAAGGGCATGTTGAGGCCCGGCAGCATCTTGCCGATGGCGCCGTTCATCGCCTGGCCGAACGTGTCGTTCACATGCATGTATACCGCCGTCTTGGGCGTGTGCCCGGTCGCGACGAAGAAGTCCTTCATCAGCGACAGGCCGTCGCGCACCAGCGTCGGCGCCGTGGGGAAATTGCGGAAGACGTATTTGTAGCCCTGCTGCGTGATCTGCGGCGCGGCGGCGATATTGATCACCAACGGCACGCCCTTCTGCTCCGCCACCTGGGCGATGGCCGAGGTGGCGCCCGAATCGAAGGCCCCGATCAGCAGATTGGCGCCGCCGGCGATCAGCTTCTCGGCCTGGGCGCGGGCCTGGTCCACGTTGCTCTCGAAATCGACGCTCACGAGGTCGAGCTTGACGCTATAGCCGAGCTGGCGGAGCAGTTCGGGCGCGAGATCGACGCCGCGCTGACACGCCTGGCCGACGGCCCCCTGCATTCCCGACCGCGGCAGCAGAACGCCGACCTTCAGCGCCGCGTCCTGCGCCCGCGCCAGGCGCATCGCCGCACCGCTCGACACGAGCGCGGCCGAGACGGCGGCACCGGCATTGAAGGCGCGCCGGGTCAGGCCGCGCCGCGGAGCCTGTCCGCTGGAGGCTGAATTCTTCTCGCTCATCGCTGATCTCTCCCTGTGCATTCTTCGCTGCGGCAGCCGGCCGCAAGCCCCACTCCCAATTCGGCCTGAAACCGGCCTTAAATCCGCGCCGCGCTCACGCGCTCACATCGATGACGATGCGCCCGCGCACCTGGCCCTGCACGATCTTATGGCTCAGCTCGGGCAGTTTCGACATCGGCTCGACACTCGTCATGGCGGCGAGCTTCGCCGGATCGAGGTCGCGCGCCAGCCTCTGCCACGCGAGTTGGCGGCGGGCCAGCGGCGCCATCACCGAATCGACGCCCTGAAGCCTGACCCCGCGCAGGATGAAGGGAAAGACCGAAGCCGGCAGGTCGTTCCCCCCCGCAAGGCCGCAGGCGGCGACCGTGCCGCCATAGGCCATCTGCGAGACCAGCGTCGCGAGCGTCTGACCGGCGACCGAATCGATGGCGCCGGCCCAGCGTTCCTTCTGCAAGGGTCCGCCTTTCTCCGTCAGGCTCGCCCGGTCGATGAAGTCGGCGGCGCCCAGGCTTTTCAGGTAATCGTGCGTCTCCGGCCGCCCGGTCGAGGCCACGACCCGGTAGCCGAGCTTCGCCAGCAGCGCCACCGCGACCGAGCCGACACCGCCCGCAGCCCCGGTAACCAGCACATCGCCGCTTTTGGGCGTCACCCCGCCTTCCTCGAGCGCCAGGACGCAGAGCATGGCGGTATAGCCCGCCGTGCCGATCGCCATCGCCTGCTGGAAGGTGAAGGCTTCGGGCAGGCGCACCAGCCATTCCGCCTTGACGCGCTGCTTCTCCGCATAGCCGCCCCAATGCGTCTCCGACAGGCCGAAGCCGTTGACGACCACCCGGTCGCCCGGCTTCCAGGCGGCGGCGCGCGAGGCGAGAATGGTGCCGGCGAGATCGATGCCGCAGACCATCGGCAGCTTGCGTGCGATGCGGCCCCGGCCGCTGACCGCGAGCCCGTCCTTGTAATTCAACGTCGAACAGGCAACCGCCACCAGAACGTCGTCGTCGGGCAGATCGTCAAGGCCGATGCGCTTCAGCACGCCGCGCACCTTGCCGTCCACCTCCTCGGCGACGATGGCATTGAAGGTCTCGCTCATGACTTAACCCAATTCCTCCCCGCTCCATCCCGCCACCAGGGCGGACGCAGCGCCAAATTCCGCTTGGCCAGAGCGTTTCCGCTCCGGCTGCTTATAGCCTGTAGCGCCGCCGGGGAAAAGGGGTCGGCTGCGGCCCCATCCAGCACCCGGGACGATGGATGGCGGTGCGGATCCGGGTCGTCTCCCGCTGGAAACGCCAAAGCCGCGCCATCAGCCCCGCAACGGATCGAGGAT
>CALCYJ010000095.1 GCA_937905845.1 uncultured Rhodospirillales bacterium | reverse complement strand
GATTGGTTCGCCACCCTGCAGAGCGTGCAGGGGGTGGGGGCACGGCTGGCCCTGTCGATCCTGTCGACGCTGGGTCCGTCGGAGCTCTTGCAGGCGATCGCGGCGCAGGACAAGGCAGCGCTGAGCCGGGCCAGCGGCGTCGGCGGCAAGCTGGCACTGCGCCTGATCACCGAACTTCGCGACAAGGCCGGCGACATCGCGCTGGGCGCTGTGGCGCAGGTGGCGGGTCAGGCGGCGGGGGCAGGCGGCAGTGCCGCGGATGCGATTTCCGCCCTGGTCAATCTGGGCTACAAGCGGGCCGAGGCGTTTTCGGCGGTGGCAACGGCGGCGCGGAACCTGGGCCCCCAGGCGAGCGTTGAGGTGCTGATCCGCAGCGGCCTGCAGGAGCTGTCCCGGTGAGCGCGGAACGGCTGACCCAGGCGGCGCATGCCAGCGGCGACGAGGCCGAGCTGCAGCTCAGGCCGCAGCGCCTGGAGGATTTCATCGGCCAGCGCCAGGTACGGGAGAACCTGCGCATCTTCATCGATGCGGCCCGCGGCCGGGCGGAAGCGCTCGACCATGTGCTGTTCTTCGGGCCGCCCGGGCTCGGCAAGACCACGCTGGCGCAGATCGTCGCACGGGAACTCGGGGTGAACTTCCGCGCCACCTCCGGCCCGGTGATCGCCAAGGCCGGCGACCTCGCCGCCTTGCTCACCAACCTCGAAGCCCGCGACGTGCTGTTCATCGACGAGATCCACCGGCTGAATCCCGCCGTGGAGGAGATCCTCTATCCGGCGATGGAGGACTTTCAGCTCGACCTGATCATCGGCGAGGGGCCGGCGGCGCGCTCGGTCCGCATCGACCTGCCGCCCTTCACCCTGGTCGGCGCCACCACCCGTTCCGGGTTGATCACCACGCCGCTGCGCGAGCGGTTTGGCATTCCGGCACGGCTCAATTTCTACCGCGCCGAGGAATTGGAACTGATCGTGCGCCGCGGCGCCCGCGTGCTCGGCCTGAGCCTGACCGACGACGGTGCGGCCGAGATCGCCAGGCGCGCCCGCGGCACGCCGCGCGTCGCCGGACGGCTGCTGCGCCGGGTGCGCGACTTCGGCGCCGTGGCCGGGGCCGCGGTGATCGACCGGATCAAGGCCGATGCGGCGCTGCTCCGCCTCGAGGTCGATGCGCTGGGCCTCGATGCCATGGACCGCCGCTACCTCACCTGCATCGCCGCCGATTATGCCGGCGGCCCGGTCGGGGTCGAGACGATCGCGGCCGCGCTCTCCGAGCCGCGCGATGCCATCGAGGAGATCATCGAGCCCTATCTCATCCAGCAGGGCCTGGTGCAGCGGACGCCGCGCGGCCGCATGCTGGCGCTGGCCGCTTTCGCGCATCTGGGTATGACCCCGCCCGAGCGCGACCGCGTGCAGATGGATCTGCTCGGCCAGGCGGCGGAGGAAGCCTTCGATGGCTGAAGCCGCGAGCGCCGCACCCTCCGTCTACGGCCGCATCGAGGATGGAATCCACCGTCTGCCGCTCCGGGTCTATTGGGAGGATACCGATGCCTCGGGCATCGTCTACCATGCCAACTACCTGCGCTTCGCCGAGCGCGCGCGCACCGACCTGCTCCGCCTGTCCGGAGTGAGCCAGCGCGATATGATGACCACGGGCGTCGCCCTCGCGGTGCGGAGCTGCCAGGTGGATTATCTGCGCCCGGCGCGCCTCGACGACGAGCTTGAAGTCCATTCCCGTCTGGCCGAGCTGCGCGGCGCCTCGGTGACGGCATTGCAATCGGTGCGCCGCCAGGGCGACGAGTTGGTCCGCCTCAAGGTCCGCATCGCCTGCATCGACGCCGCCGGCCGGCCGAAACGGATCCCGCCCGCGGTGCGCGCCGCGCTGCGCCCCCTGGCCCTAGCGCCTGCATCCCTTAATTCTTCCGAGGATCATGATGGGTAACGAAGCCCTTACCGCCACGCAGCTTCCCGGCTCGGTGACTTCCGTCGCCTCCGATCTTTCCATGTGGGCGCTGTTCCTGCACGCCGACATCGTCGTCAAGATCGTCATGATCGGATTGTTCCTCGCCTCGTTCTGGTGCTGGGCCATCATCTTCGAGAAGATCATCCGCCTGCGCCAGGTGGCGGCCCAGGCCGATGCTTTCGAGAACGACTTCTGGTCGGGCGGCTCGCTCGAAGACCTGTACGACCGCATCGGCAATGTCGCCGACCATCCGATGGCGATCCTGTTCGCCTCGGCAATGCGGGAGTGGCGGCGCTCGGCCGAGCGCGGCCTGGTCCGGGGCGATGCGATGGTGGCCGGCGTGCAGCAGCGCATCGCCCAGGTCATGCGCGTCACCATCGACCGCGAGGTCGAGCGGCTCGAACGCTATCTCGGCGTGCTGGCGACCGTCGGCTCGACGGCGCCCTTCGTCGGCCTGTTCGGCACCGTCTGGGGCATCATGAACAGCTTCCATTCCATCGCCATGACCAAGAACACCTCGCTCGCGGTGGTGGCGCCCGGTATTGCCGAGGCGCTGTTCGCCACCGCGCTCGGGCTGGTGGCGGCGATCCCGGCCGTGGTCGCCTATAACAAATTCTCCTCCGATCTCACCCGCTATGCGACGCGGCTGGAAGGATTCTCCGGCGAGTTCCAGGCCATCCTCTCCCGCCAGCTCGACGAGGAGGCGGTCTGATGGCCGCAGCGCTCCAGGGACGGCGCTCGGGCCGCGCCCGCCACCGGCCGATCGCCGAAATCAACGTGACGCCGATGGTCGATGTCATGCTGGTGCTGCTGGTGATCTTCATGATCGCGGCGCCGCTGCTCACCGTCGGCGTGCCGGTCGATCTGCCGAAAACTTCGGCCTCGACGCTGCACGGCAACGACGAGCCGCTCAGCATCACCGTCGATGCGCAGGGCAAGATCTTTCTCATGAATACGCCGGTGCCGCTGGAGCAGCTCGTGCCCAGGCTGACCGCCATCGCCAAGGGCGCCAGCGACCGGCGCATCTTCGTGCGCGGCGACAAGTCGGTGGATTACGGTCGGATGTTGCAGGTGATGAGCACCATCAATGTCGCGGGCTTCACCCATGTGGCGCTGGTGGCGCAGCCGCTCGATGCGACGGGCGCGCCTGCGCAGCCCGGGCATTGAGGGACGGAAGAAGGGCCGGTCATCGTGCGTTCAGGACTGACCTTATCAGCCATTCTGCATGCGATCGTTCTGGCGCTGCTGATCCTCGGCGTGCCGCTGTTCGTGAGCGACGAGACGCCGCCCTCGCCACCGGTGATCCAGGTCGAGATGGCGCAGGTCGCCGACAAGACCAATCCGCCGCCGCCGAAGGCCGCGCCCGAGGTCGTGCACGTCAAGCCCAAGCCGCAGCCGCCCAAGCCGGTGGAAAAGCCGGTCGAGACGCCGCCGGCTCCGGCCCCGCCGCCGCCGCCGCCACCCAAGCCCGAGATCAAGCCGCCGCCGCCCAAGCCGGCGCCGCCGCCGCCTCCGCCCAAGCTTGCGCAGGAAGCGCCGAAGCCTGCCCCGCTGCCGCCGCCGACACCCGAGCAGAAGCCCAAGGAAGTGGCCAAGGAAGCGCCGCCGGCCCCACCGCCGCCCCGGCCGCTGATCCGGCCGCAGACACCGCCGCAAAAGCAGGCTTTCGATCCGAGCAAGATCGCGGCGCTTTTGAACAAGACGCTGAAATCCTCGGCGGCGCCGCAGCCGACCGCGCCCGACGCCCGCCCGAGCAAGGAGCCGCCGACCGACCAGCAGAGCGATCTGTCCCAGCCGCTCACCATCAGCGAGATCGATGCGGTGCGTCAGCAGATCGAGCGCAACTGGTCGGTGCCGGCCGGTGCCCGCGATGCCGCCGATCTGGTGGTGCATATCCGCATCGCGCTCAATCCCGACGGCACGCTCGAAGGCCCGCCGCAGATCCTCGATCAGGCGCGGCTGAATGCGGCCGGCCAGGACACGTTCCGCGCCGCCGCCGAAAGTGCTGTGCGCGCCATCTATCGCAGCGCGCCCCTGAAGCTTCCACCCGACAAATATGAGAGTTGGAAGAGTATCGAAATGACGTTCAACCCGAAGGACATGTTAGGCGGATGATGACCCTCGCACTCACGCGCACACTCACGCGGCTGCGGTACGGCGTCCTCTTGGCGCTGACCCTGCTGATTCCGACCTTAAGCCCCGGCGTAGCCCGGGCGGAGCTGCAGATCGACATCACGCAAGGCAATGTCAATCCCTTGCCGATCGCCATCGCCAATTTCTACGTGCCCGATGCGGCCACCGGTCACTTCGGCAACGACATTCCCGCCGTGGTGCGGGCCGATCTCGAACGTTCGGGCCTGTTCAAACCGCTCGATCCCACCTCCTTCATCCAGGCGCCGGCGGCCATGCAGGTGCAGCCGAACTTCCAGGACTGGCGGGTGATCAATGCCCAGGCGCTGGTCACCGGCGATATCACCGCCCAGCCCGACGGGCAGCTCAAGGTCGAATTCCGCCTGTGGGATGTCTATGCCCAGCAGCAGATGACGGGCCTCGTCTATGTCACGGCGCCGGCCAACTGGCGGCGGGTCGCCCACCTGATCTCGGATGCCATCTACAAACGCATCACCGGCGAGGATGGCTATTTCGACACCCGGATCGTCTATGTGGCGGAATCGGGCCCGCTCACCCACCGCGTCAAGCGGCTCGCCATCATGGACCAGGACGGCTACAACCAGCGCTACCTGACCAACGGCGCGAGCCTGGTGCTGACGCCGCGCTTCTCGCCCAATCAGCAGGAGATCACCTATCTCTCCTATTACGGCAACCGGCCGCGGGTGTATCTGCTCAATATCGACACCGGGCAGCAGGAGGTCGTGGGCGATTTCAGCGGCATGACCTTCGCGCCGCGCTTCTCGCCCGACGGCAATACGGTGGTGATGAGCATGGCCGAGCCCGACGGCAGCTCCAACATCTTCACCATGGACCTGCGGAGCCGGCGCGTCAGCCGCCTCACCCGGGAGCCCTCGATCAATACCTCGCCCTGCTATTCGCCCGATGGCAAGGAGATCGCCTTCAATTCCGACCGCGGCGGCAGCCAGCAGCTCTATGTCATGAATGCCGACGGCAGCAACCAGCACCGCATCAGCTTCGGCCAGGGCCGCTATGCGACGCCGGTATGGTCGCCGCGCGGCGATCTCGTCGCCTTCACCAAGATCCTGGACGGCACCTTCTCCATCGGCGTCATGCACCCCGATGGCTCGGGCGAGCGCCTGCTCGATCACAGCTATCTGGAAGAGGGGCCGACCTGGGCGCCGAACGGCCGTGTGATCATGTTCTATCGCGAAACGCAAGGCGATGCGCATGGCCGCGGCGTCCACGACCAGCTATGGTCGGTGGACCTCACCGGCTATAATCTTCGTGAAGTGATCACGCCGACGGATGCCTCCGATCCGGCCTGGTCACCGCTCTCCCCCTTGATTCACTAGGGTAGCCCTTATATATTGCGGGCGCGTCTCACAAACGAACCAGAGACCTATGAAGATCGTTGACGTGGTGATCAGCCAGGTTTCTGCCATCAAACTCGACAATCTACTAATTCCTCGGAGGGGAGTTATATAAAATGCGCCTTAACACCTTTGGAACGAAGTTCATGGTGGTCTGCGCGGCAGCACTGCTGCTCGCCGCGTGCGAAACGACCCCGGAGAAGGCCGCAATGACCAGCGGCCAGGGCGCGAGTTCGTCGACCACCATGGCTGAGCCGGCCGGTCCCCAGCCGGGCACCGAGGCTGATCTGAAGCTCAACGTGGGCGATCGCGTGTTCTTCGCCTTCAACAAGCAGGACCTGTCGGCGACCGCCCGCGCCACGCTGGAGCGTCAGGCCGCCTGGCTCAAGAAGTATCCGAACGTAGCCGTCACCGTCGAAGGCAATTGCGACGATCGCGGCACGCGCGAATACAACCTTGCGCTCGGTTCCCGCCGCGCCAATGCCGCCAAGAACTATCTGGTGAGCCTGGGCGTCCAATCCACCCGGATCAAGACCATCTCGTATGGCAAGGAGCGTCCGGTGGCGGTGGGTGACAACGAGGCTGCCTGGTCGCAGAATCGGAATGCCATCACGGTCGTCAACTAGTCAGGATCGCGAAAGGTGGGAACCACCTTTCGCCAGGATCCGGCTTGAGACCCTTGATGTCGCCCCGGTCTTGTTACAAGCCCGGTCTTGTTACAAGAGAGTCTTGTTCCAGCAGAGTCTGTTCCAACAGACCGGGGGTCTGAGGTCTGACTAGGGAAGGTGGGTCCATCTTCCCGGCGGGAGTTGCCGCCCGCCCGTGCCTTTCGGATCAATCCGAGGGGCGGGGCGGGCGGTGCCGTTTTGAGAAGGCCGTTTCGGTGATCCTCGGTTGCCCGGACCTGCCCGTGGGACGACGGGCGGGCCGGGGCTGGGATGCCGCGGTCCGGCGGTCTATGCTGCAACGGGAAGATCGAGCGTTCTTTGGCGTTTCCGCGTTCCAAGGATAGACTTCAGGCCGCAGACAGGCGGGTGCAGAGATGAAGACAAGAATCCATTCCACCGCGATTACCGGCACATGTGCCGATCGCGCCGGTCGCGCCGGCCGTGCTGCGGAGCGCCGGGGGGTGCCGGGCCGCAAGGCTCTCCTGACGCTGACCATCCTCGGCGTGGCGGTGGCCGGCATGGCGGTGGCGGCATTCCCGGGCGCAGCATCGGCGCAGGATGCATCGGGAGGCGATGGCGGCGTCACCGCGGCGGCGCAGCTCAGCGTGCGGGTGGACCAGCTCCAGGAGCAGGTGCGCCAGCTTACCGGGCAGGTGGAGGAACTGACCCATCAGGAAAGCGATCTCGCCAACCGTCTCGATAAATACATGAAAGACAGCGAATTCCGCTTCGAGGCCCTGGAAAAAGGCAATCCGCCCGG
Organism: uncultured Rhodospirillales bacterium; assembly: GCA_937905845.1. Lineage (GTDB taxonomy): Bacteria > Pseudomonadota > Alphaproteobacteria > Ferrovibrionales > Ferrovibrionaceae > CALCYJ01. The sequence continues at coordinate 1,133 of CALCYJ010000095.1, read as the reverse complement.
CGCAGGCGGTGCCACCACGGGCACGACGGGTGCCGCGGGCACAGCGGGTGCCCTGGGTGCGACGGGTGCCGCTGGCGCTGGCACCGCGAGTGCGGCCGGCAATGCGGCGGATGTGACCAGCCCGAGCGCGCCGGGCGTGAAATTCATTCCCGGCCTCCAGCCGCATGCGCTGGGTCAGATTCCGGCCAATACGGCGCTGCCCCAGCCCCAACCCGGAGATACGGCCGGCGCGGCGGCGGGTGCGAGCGCATCGGCCGGGGGATTGCCGGCCGGCAGCGCCCAGAGCCAGTACAATTATGCCACCGGCCTCCTGCGCCAGGGCCGCTATGCCGACGCCGAGCAGGCGCTGACGGGCTTCGTTCGCGCCCATCCAGGCGACCCTCTCGCGGCCTCGGCGCAATTCTGGCTGGGCGAGACCTTCTATGTCCGCAAACAATATGACAAGGCGGCCTCCACCTTCCTGACCGCCTACCAGAAATACCCTAAGAGCAACAAGGTGCCGGACGATCTGCTCAAGCTCGGCGCCAGCCTCACCAATCTCCATCAGAAGCAGGAAGCCTGCGCGACCTTCGCCCAGCTCGCGAACCAGTTTCCCCATGCCGAGCCGCGCATCAAGCAGGCCACAGCCCGCGAGCGCGAGCGCGCCGGCTGCCAATGAGCGGCCCGGCGTGAGCGACCAGGCGGCGCTTGCCCTGAGCGCTGCCGAATTTGCCCGCGAAATGGCGGCGCTCGGCCCGTTTTCCCAGCCGCCGCGTCTCGCCATCGCCTGCTCGGGCGGTGCCGACAGCCTGGCTTTGACGCTGCTTGCCGCCGATTGGGTCGCGGCCCAAGGCGGCAGCCTGGTCGCGCTGACGGTCGATCACGGCTTGCGGGCGGATTCGGGCCTGGAGGCGCGGAGGGTCGGGGCCTGGCTTGGCCAGCGTGGCATCGCCCATGCGGTTCTGCGCTGGGACGGGGCGAAGCCGAAAGCCAATCTGGCGGCGGCGGCGCGGGTCCTGACGATCGCCTTCACCTGCTTTGCCTTCGGCTGGATTGGAGGCGGTGAGGCCAGACTCGCCGCGGCGACCGCGCTCTGGTTCGGCTTGGATTAACTGCGCGATTGTCTTCGTTACGGGTCGCTGTCCGGCTGCGTG
>CALCYJ010000094.1 GCA_937905845.1 uncultured Rhodospirillales bacterium | reverse complement strand
CTCTCTCGACGCCAAAGCCTCGGGCGATGGCATCGACGCCGCGCTTGCGGCGCTGGAGAAGATCGCGCGGACCTCGGGCGCCGCCGTCGGCATCGGCCATCCCTATCCGGTCACGCTGAACCACATCGCCGCCTGGGCCCGGACCTTGCCGGCCAAGGGCCTGGTGCTGGCGCCGGTCTCCGCCATCGTCAACCGTCAGAGCGAGCAGAAATGACGCAGAGCCTGCCGGCCGATATCGCGCGCCTGCCCTATCGCCTGGGGGTCGGCATGATGCTGCTGAACGGCGAGGGCCTGGTCTTCGTCGGCCGGCGCATCGACCAGCGGACCGAGAGCTGGCAGATGCCCCAGGGCGGCATCGACAAGGGCGAGGAGCCCCGCCAGACCGCCCTGCGCGAGCTGCGCGAGGAGACCGGCACCGACCGGGCCGAGATCCTGAGAGAGAGCCGGGACTGGCTCACCTACGACCTGCCGCCCGAGCTGGTAGCGAATGTGTGGCACGGGCGCTATCGCGGGCAGCGGCAGAAATGGTTCCTGCTCCGCTTCACCGGGCACGACGCCGATATCGACATCGCCACCGCCCATCCAGAATTCGACGCCTGGCGCTGGGTCGCGGTGGCGGATCTGCCGCGCCTCATCATCCCCTTCAAACGTCCGCTCTACGACCAGGTGCTGGCCGAATTCGGCCCCGCCCTCGCCCGCCTCTAGGCTCTAGAGTCTGTTCCGCAAAAGTGGACAGCACTTTTGCGACAAGAACAGGCTCCAGATATTGGTTTGGCGCGAATTCTGATCGACCGGCTGAGTCCACCCGGTCGGAAAGCGCGCTAGCCGGCGAGGCGCCGGGCCCGGATTTGCAGGCCCCACCAGGCGGCACGGGTCAGAAAGCCCGCGAGACGCCCTTGCGGATCGATCTCGCAGGGTTTAAGCGCCATGCCGAGCGCGCGCTGGACATGGCCGAACCGGTAGAGCGGCAGGGCGCGCGCCGAATAGGCGGCGCTGTGGCGCCGGCGGTCATAGGGTTCGGGCGGATCGTTGGCGCAGTAATAGGCGCTGGCAAGTTCATCGTCGGAGGCTTCGGCGAAACGTCTAAACGCGATTCTGAGCCGCTTGAGCCGGCTCAGCCGGTCCGCCGCCTGATAGCGCCGGAAATGATCGTAGAACAGCTTGTAATGGCGGAATTCATCGCCGGCGATGCGGGCGGCGACGAGCTTCAGCACCGGCTCGCGGGCCGCATCGCGGATGGCGGAATAGAAGGACGAGGTGCCGCACTCGACGACGCAGCGGGCGACAAGCTCGCCGGCCAGGCTGCCGCGCACGGAGGCGGCGGCATCGAGCGGCAGGCGATAGGCCGCGGTGAAGCGCCGCATCGCCGCTGGATAATCGAACGCGGGATCGGCAAGCCCCGCCCAGCGGGCAAGTGCTGCGCCGTGCTGCGCCTCCTCCTCGCCCCAGGTGCCAATCGCTGCCTTCAGCGCCGCATCCTCGCCCGAGATCTTGCACAGATAGGTGACGTAATCGGCGGCATTGCCCTCGACCAGCGCCGCCGCCTTGACCGCGCGCAGCAGCTCGGGTTCGACCGCCGTGGGGTCGAACCGGTCCCAGGGAATATCCGCAAGCGTCCAGTGCGCAGCCATGCCCGATAGGTAAGGACGACGCCCGGGGAATGCAACCCGGCCGCCATGGCCTTCGGCGCTAATTGACGTGCGAAACTTCGTACATATGTTCGAGATAGATCAGGAATTCCTCGGCCGCGGTGCGCTTGTGCTCGTGGTCGGGCATTTCCTCCAGCGCCTTGCGCGCGGCGGCGATCCGCTCGGCCAGCGCGGCGCGATCGACATCGCGGAAGGCCGTTGCTTCTTCCGCCAGCACGACCAGCTTTTCTCCCGTCACCTCGACGAAGCCGCCGGCGACGAATACCCGCTCGGCGATCTTGTCGCCGTCATAAACATCGATCGATCCCGGCCGCAGCAGGGAGATCATCGGCTGGTGGCCGACGAGCACGGCGAAATCGCCCTCCGCCCCCGGCACCACCACCATATCGGCCTCGACCGAGAGCAGGAGCCGCTCGGGCGAGACCAGTTCGAATGCAATCCTATCGGCCATGCCCGCTTTCCTTGAGGTTGGCGCTCAGATCCAAAGGTCCGGCGGGCCGCTCAGGCCGCTTCCGCCGCCTCGGCCGCGAGCCGCTTGCCCTTCTCGATCGCGTCGTCGATGGTGCCGACCATGTAGAAGGCCGATTCCGGCAGGCCGTCGTGCTTGCCCTCGACGATCTCGCGGAAGCCGCGGATCGTCTCCTCCAGCGAAACCAGCACGCCCGGGCTGCCGGTGAAAACCTCGGCGACATGGAAGGGCTGGCTCAGAAAGCGCTGGATCTTGCGCGCACGGGCGACGACGAGCTTGTCCTCCTCGGAAAGCTCGTCCATGCCGAGAATGGCGATGATGTCCTGCAACGACTTGTAGCTTTGCAGCACGCGTTGCACCTCGCGCGCCACGCGGTAATGCTCGTCGCCGACGACGCGGGGATCGAGAATGCGCGAGGTCGAATCGAGCGGGTCCACGGCGGGATAGATGCCAAGCTCGGCGATCTGGCGGCTCAAGACCGTGGTCGCGTCTAGATGGGCGAAGGAGGTCGCCGGCGCCGGGTCGGTCAGATCGTCGGCCGGCACATAGATCGCCTGCACCGAGGTGATCGAGCCCTTCTTGGTCGTGGTGATGCGCTCCTGCAGCGCGCCCATGTCGGTGGCGAGCGTCGGCTGAT
>CALCYJ010000093.1 GCA_937905845.1 uncultured Rhodospirillales bacterium | reverse complement strand
TGAAGGGGCCGATCCTGTGCCTCGTCGGCCCTCCCGGCGTCGGCAAGACCTCGCTTGGCAAGTCGATCGCGCGCGCCACGGGACGCAACTTCATCCGCATGTCGCTTGGCGGCGTGCGCGACGAGGCGGAGATCCGCGGCCATCGGCGCACCTATATCGGCTCGATGCCGGGCAAGATCCTGCAATCGATGAAGAAGGCGAAGACGGTCAATCCGCTGTTCCTGCTCGACGAGGTCGACAAGATGGGAGCCGATTTCCGCGGCGACCCGTCGGCCGCCCTCCTCGAAGTGCTGGATCCCGAGCAGAATGCGACCTTCAACGACCATTATCTCGAGGTCGATTACGATCTTTCCGACGTGATGTTCATCTGCACGGCGAACACGCTGCGCATGCCGCAGCCGCTGCTCGACCGTATGGAGATCATCCGCCTCGCCGGCTATACCGAGGACGAGAAGATCGAGATCGCCAAGCGCCACCTGATCGAGAAGCAGCGCGAGGCGCATGGGCTGAAGCCGCAGGAATGGTCGTTCGGCGACGATGCCCTGCGCGACATCATCCGCTACTACACGCGGGAAGCCGGCGTGCGCAATCTCGAGCGCGAAATCGCCAAGGCGGCGCGCAAGGCGATCAAGGAGATCATGTCGCGCGAGGCGACCGAGGTGCATATCACCTCGGAAAACCTGGAGAAATACGCCGGCGTCCGCCGCTTCCGCTTCGGCGAGGTAGAAGCCGACGACCTGATCGGCGTCACGACCGGCCTCGCCTGGACGGAAGTGGGCGGCGAACTGCTCTCCATCGAGGCGGTCATGCTGCCGGGCAAGGGCCGCATGACGATCACCGGCAAGCTCGGCGACGTGATGCAGGAATCGGTGCAGGCGGCGCGCTCCTATGTGCGGGCGCATGCGGTCGATTTCGGCGTCAAGCCGACGATCTTCGACCGCAAGGACATCCACGTCCATGTGCCCGAGGGCGCGACGCCCAAGGATGGACCCTCGGCCGGCGTCGCCATGGTGACCTCGATCGTTTCGATACTGACGCAGATCCCCGTGCGCCGGGACATCGCCATGACCGGCGAGATCACCTTGCGCGGCCGGGTGCTGCCAATCGGCGGCCTGAAGGAGAAACTGCTGGCGGCGCTGCGCGGCGGCCTCACGACGGTGCTGATCCCGCAGGAGAACGAGAAGGACCTGGCCGAGATCCCCGACAATGTGAAGCAGGGCCTCACCATCATCCCGGTGACGCAGGCCGAGGATGTGCTGAAGCACGCGCTGACGCGGCCTCTCACCCCGATCGAATGGGTGGAGGAGGAAGAGCCGGCGAAGGCTCCGGCCGCGGCCGTCATTGCCCGCGACGAGGTGAGAACGCATTAGCCCTGAAGGATGGAATCCGCGCACGCTTCCGGAGCTGGCCTGTCTCCGGGCGCGGGTTCCATCCGTCATCGGGCGCGAGAAGGGCGCGCGCCGCAATCCTCTATCCGCTCTGTTCTATCCGGTCTGTTTCGCGCGACATCACAAGGACATCACAGGTGAGGGCGCGAGGGGACGTTTCCTCTTGTCCGGACTTCGTCCCATCGCGCCGAAAGGCGCTTGAAAGCTGGGGATATTTCGGTTTTTCCTTTGACGCCCTCGACCGCCGAGGGCTAAACTCCGCTGCCTTTGCATGCCTATCATCAGGCTACCCAATCTAAAAAACGGAGGGGGCACGACGTGAACAAGAACGATCTCATCGCCGAGGTAGCCGATGCATCCGGCCTGTCGAAGACCGATGCCGCCAAGGCGGTCGAAGGTGTCTTCGATGCCATCGGCACCGCGCTGCGCAAGGGGGGCGAAGTCCGGCTGGTCGGCTTCGGCACTTTCAGCGTCAGCAAGCGCGCTGCCTCCGAAGGCCGCAACCCGCGCACCGGAGAGAAAATCAAGATCCCGGCTTCCCGTCAGGTGAAGTTTAAGCCGGGCAAGGGACTGAAGGACACGGTCAATACCTGATCCTTGCGCGCGATGAGGACGGCGGCCGGGGATCCGGCCGTCGCCGCCCAGGAACCGGCCGGATCTTATGACCGGCCGGTTTGCGTTTGTGGCGGGCCCGTGCGCCGCTCCCGGCAGGCGGTTAGCTCAGTTGGTTAGAGCGCCTCGTTTACACCGAGGAGGCCGGGGGTTCGAATCCCTCACCGCCTACCAGCCGCCACCAGCGCCGCCGCTCCTGGCTGGCCGCCCTCTCGTTAGACCAGGCACTTTGCCGCTTGACACATACGGGGGGAAACCGTAAACGAACGCGACCCTCAAGGGGGGTGTAGCTCAGTTGGTTAGAGCGCCGGCCTGTCACGCCGGAGGTCGCGGGTTCGAGTCCCGTCACTCCCGCCATCCCACCGCTTGAATCCGGCCGTCTTCCCGCCTTCTTCGGCTCGGTTGGGCCCGTTCGCCGCAGGGTCGTTTTCCGGTCCGGCGAACGCGGAAAATCGATGGCAATCAATCCTTTCCATCGGCATTTCCGGGGCCTATAATCCGCCGCGATTTCGACCCCTCCGGCCTACCGCGCCGCACCTGCCGGGCCGCTCGCCCGCCCTTTGTCGGAGCGCGGATCTGCGGGTTCGGATTTTCGGATTGAAGGCGTCCGCGGGACGATGCCGCGGAGGCTTTAAGGGTTTGGGAAAGCGTCAGTCATGCTCATCCAATATCTGCCCATTCTCCTCTTCCTGGCGATCGCCATCGGCCTGGCCGGGGTGATCGTCCTCGCCTCCTATGTCGTTGCCCGGCAGAATCCGGATGCCGAGAAGGTCAGTTCCTATGAATGCGGCTTCGCCCCCTTCGGCGATGCCCGCGGGCAGTTCGACGTGCGTTTCTACCTGGTCGCCATCCTCTTCATCATCTTCGATCTCGAAGTGGCCTTCCTGTTCCCCTGGGCGATTTCGCTTGGCCATCTCGGCATGCTGGGGTTCTGGTCGATGATCGCCTTCCTCGGCGTTCTGACCATCGGCTTCATCTACGAATGGAAGAAAGGGGCGCTCGAATGGGAATGACGGCGCAACCGCTTACCCCGGGCACGGGCTCGGGCGACGCCGCCGCACTCGGCGATTTCTCCGACGAGCTGGCCGACAAGGGCTTCGTCCTGTCCAAGATGGACAAGCTGGTGACCTGGGCGCGCACCGGCTCGCTGTGGCCGATGACCTTCGGCCTGGCCTGCTGCGCCGTCGAGATGATGCATGCCTATGCCGCGCGCTACGACCTCGACCGGTTCGGCGTGGTGCCGCGCGCCAGCCCCCGCCAGTCGGACGTGATGATCGTCGCCGGCACGCTGACCAACAAGATGGCGCCGGCGCTGCGCAAGGTCTACGACCAGATGCCGGAGCCGCGCTACGTCATCTCCATGGGCTCCTGCGCCAACGGCGGCGGCTATTATCACTACAGCTATTCGGTGGTACGCGGGTGCGACCGCATCGTGCCGGTCGATATCTACGTGCCGGGCTGCCCGCCAACGGCGGAAGCCCTGGTCTATGGCATCCTGCAATTGCAGAAGAAGATCCGCCGCGTCGGCACCCTTGCCCGCTGATGGCGGCGCTGCGGGAGCCCAAGGTCGAGCGCAGTCAATGAGACAGGCCCGGACATGGACGAGACCCTGAAACAGCTAGGCGAGCATGTCGCCGGCGCTTGGCCCGATGACGTGCTGGGCACGCGGATGAGCCACGGCGAACTGACGCTCGATGCCCGGGTGGCCGGGATATCCGAGCTGCTGCGCTTCCTGCGCGACGACGCGGCCTGCGCCTTCGAAGTGCTGATCGACATCTGCGGCGTCGATTACCCCGAGCGGCCGCAGCGTTTCGAGGTGGTCTATCACCTGCTCAGCGTCAGCCGCAACCAGCGCATCCGCGTCAAGGTGGCGACCGACGAAGCGACGCCGGTGCCATCCATCACCGGCCTCTATCCCGCCGCCGGCTGGTTCGAGCGTGAGTGCTGGGACATGTACGGCGTGATGTTCGCCGGCCATCCGGACTTGCGCCGCATCCTCACCGACTACGGGTTCGAGGGACATCCGCTGCGCAAGGATTTCCCCTTGAGCGGCTATGTCGAGGTGCGCTACGACGAGGAGGAGAAGCGGGTGGTCTACGAGCCGGTGACCCTCACCCAGGAATTCCGCCGCTTCGATTTCATGAGCCCGTGGGAAGGCGCCGAATACGTGCTGCCGGGCGACGAGAAGGCCAAGGGGAACGCCTGAACATGGCCGAGGTCAAGATCTCCAATTACACGATGAATTTCGGGCCGCAGCATCCCGCGGCCCATGGCGTGCTGCGGCTGGTGATGGAGCTGGACGGCGAGTTGATCGAGCGTTGCGATCCCCATATCGGCCTGCTGCACCGCGGCACCGAAAAGCTGATCGAATACAAGACCTACCTCCAGGCCGTGCCCTATTTCGACCGGCTCGATTATGTCTCGCCGATGAGCCAGGAACATGCCTTCTGCCTGGCGACCGAGCGGCTGCTCGGGCTCGAAGTGCCACCGCGCGCAAGCTATATCCGCGTGCTGTTCAGCGAGATCACCCGCATCCTCAACCATCTGCTCAACGTCACCGCCCAGGCGATGGATGTCGGCGCCATCACGCCGCTGCTCTGGGGCTTCGAGGAACGCGAGCTGCTGATGGAATTCTACGAGCGGGTGTCGGGCGCAAGGCTCCATGCCGCCTATTTCCGCCCCGGCGGCGTGCATCAGGACATGCCCGCGGGCATGGCCGAGGATATCCACGCCTATTGCGGGCGGTTTCCCCGCTTCCTCGATGATCTCGAAACGCTGCTCACCGACAATCGCATCTTCCGCCAGCGCAATGTCGATATCGGGGTGGTGACGCGCGAGGAGGCGTTCGCCTGGGGCTTTTCCGGCGTCATGGTGCGCGGCTCAGGCATCGCCTGGGACCTGCGCAAGTCGCAGCCCTACGAGGTTTACGATCAGCTCGACTTCGATATTCCGCTGGGCAAGAACGGCGATTGCTTCGACCGCTATCTCTGCCGGGTCGAGGAGATGCGCCAGTCGGTCCGCCTGATCGAGCAATGCCTGGAGAAGATGCCGGGCGGCCCCGTCTCTTCGACCGACCGCAAGATCGTGCCGCCTTCGCGTGGCGAGATGAAGAGCACGATGGAAGCCCTGATCCATCATTTCAAACTGTTCACCGAGGGCTATCACGTCCCCGCCGGCGAGGTCTATGCTGCGATCGAGGCGCCCAAGGGCGAGTTCGGCGTCTATCTGGTCGCCGACGGCACCAACAAGCCCTATCGCTGCAAGATCCGCGCGCCCGGCTTCGCCCATCTCCAGGGGCTGGATTTCATGACCAAGGGCCACATGCTGGCCGATTCGGTCGCGATCATCGGCAGCCAGGACATCGTATTCGGCGAGGTCGACAGATGAGCGAACAGAGCGATACCGGCCCCTTCGCCTTTTCCGCGGCCGACGAGGTCTTGGCCAAGGCGATCGTCGCGAAATACCCCGCCGGGCGGCAGCAGAGCGCGGTGATGCCGCTGCTCGATCTGGCGCAGCGCCGCCTGGACGGCCGGCTGAGCCAGGCGGCGATCGAATATGTCGCGCAGTATCTCGGCATGCCGCGGATCCGGGTGATGGAGGTCGTGTCCTTCTACACGATGTACAATACCGGACCCGTCGGCCGTCATCTGGTGCAGGTCTGCACGACGACGCCGTGCTGGCTGCGCGGGTCGGATGCGATCGTGGCGGCCTGCGAGGCGCATCTTGGCGTCACTTGCGGCGAGACGACGGCGGACGGCGCCTTCACCCTGCGCGAGGTGGAATGCCTCGGTGCCTGCGTCAATGCGCCGATGATGCAGATCGGCGACGATTACTACGAGGACCTCGATCCGCAATCGGTTGTCCGCGTGCTCAAGGCGCTGGGGCAGGGCGAGGCGCCGCCGGCCGGCTCCCAGTCGGGCCGGCAGACCTCCGCGCCCGCGGGCGGCCCCACCACCTTGACGACGCTCGGGTCTCCGGGCGTGGCGGGAGAATGATTCATGCTGGCTGACCAGGACCGTATCTTCACCAATCTCTACGGCGTGCACGACTGGCGCCTGCCGGCGGCGCGCGCGCGCGGCGACTGGGACGGCACCAAGGCGCTGCTGGAGAAGGGGCAGGACTGGATCATCGCCGAGATGAAGGCCTCGGGCCTGCGCGGCCGCGGCGGCGCCGGATTTCCGACCGGCCTCAAATGGTCCTTCATGCCCAAGACCTCCGACGGTCGGCCGTCCTATCTCGTGGTCAATGCCGACGAGGGCGAGCCCGGGACCTGCAAGGACCGCGACATGATGCGCCACGACCCGCACAAGCTGGTCGAGGGCTGCCTGATCGCCGGCTTCGCCATGCGGGCGGTGGCGGCCTATATCTATATCCGCGGCGAATTCTACCGCGAGGCGGAGGTGCTCCAGGGCGCCATCGACGAGGCCTATGAAGCCGGGCTGATCGGCCGCAATGCCTGCGGCTCGGGCTATGATTTCGACATTTTCCTGCACCGCGGCGCCGGCGCCTATATCTGCGGCGAGGAGACGGCGCTGATCGAGAGCCTGGAGGGCAAGAAGGGCCAGCCCCGCCTCAAGCCGCCGTTTCCGGCCAATGTCGGCGTCTGGGGCTGCCCGACGACGGTGAACAATGTCGAGAGCATCGCGGTGGCACCGACGATCCTGCGCCGGGGGGCGGCGTGGTTTTCCGGCATCGGCCGGCCGAACAATACCGGCACCAAGGTCTTCTGCATCTCCGGCCATGTCGAGCGGCCGTGCAATGTGGAGGAGGCGATGGGCATTCCGCTGCGCGAGCTGGTCGAGAAATATGCCGGCGGCGTGCGCGGCGGCTGGGACAATCTCCTGGCGGTCATTCCCGGCGGCTCGTCGGTGCCGGTGATCCCCAAGTCGATCTGCGACGGGGTGCTGATGGATTTCGACAGTCTCAAGGCGGAGAAGACCGGCCTTGGCACCGCGGCGGTCATTGTCATGGACAAATCGACCGACATCGTCAAGGCCATCGCCAGACTGTCCAAATTCTATAAGCACGAGAGCTGCGGCCAGTGCACGCCCTGCCGCGAGGGCACCGGCTGGATGTGGCGGGTGATGGAGCGGCTGGTCAAGGGCCAGGCGGACGTGGCCGAGATCGATCTTCTCCTCGACGTGACCTACGAGGTCGAGGGCCATACGATCTGCGCGCTCGGCGATGCGGCGGCCTGGCCGATCCAGGGCCTGATCCGCCATTTCCGCCCCGAGATCGAACGCCGCATCGAGCAGTACAAGTCGGCGCGCGCCGCCTGAGGGACGAGCATCATGCCCACACTCACCATCGACGGCATCCAGGTCACGGTCGAAGCCGGCTGCACGGTGCTCCAGGCCTGCGAGATCGCCGGCAAGGAAATCCCGCGCTTCTGCTATCACGAGCGCC
>CALCYJ010000092.1 GCA_937905845.1 uncultured Rhodospirillales bacterium | reverse complement strand
CAGCACCGCGCCCGGCAGCACCGCTTCCGGCAAGCGCGTCGCCGTGGTGCATGTGATGGGGCGGCTGTTCATGGACCCGCTCGATGATCCCTTCGCGACGGTCGCAACCGAGCTTGCCAAGCTGACGCTCGGCGGCAGCGTCGATGCCATCCTCGTCGATATCCATGCCGAAGCGACGTCGGAGAAGATGGCGATGGGACATTTCTGTGACGGGCGGGTGTCAATCGTGGTGGGCTCGCATTGCCACGTGCCGACCGCGGATGCCCAGATCCTGCCCGGCGGCACCGCCTATCAGACCGACGCCGGCATGTGCGGCGACTATAATTCGGTGATCGGCATGGACAAGGCCGAGCCGCTCACCCGCTTCACGCGCAAGATCCCCTCCGGCCGCCTGGCACCGGCCGACGGCCCCGGCACGATCTGCGGCGTCTTTGTCGAAACCGACGAGCGCACGGGCCTCGCCCGCCGGGTCGCGGCGCTGCGCCAGGGACCGCGGCTGGCCCCGGCCTGGCCGCTGGAATTGGTCGATCTGCCGGCATAGGCCCGAATTCGGCCGAGCCCCAATATTGCCACATTGGGCTGATAGCGCTCCGGGCGGTGCTGCGGTCGGCGGCGTGGGGCCGGCCTACCGCACGGCTAGGTCCGTGCTCCACACTAGACCCTATATGTGGTAGAACGGACCGGAGACAAGGCTGGGGCTGCGGCGGCGCGGCGACCCGTGGCACGCGCTTGTTTCCTGGCGCAATCGGCGTAGATTGCAGGCCCCGCTCCGGGCGGGGCCGGTGGATTGACGACAAGAGGATGGACGAGGGCATGGCTGGCCATTCCCAATTCAAGAACATCATGCACCGCAAGGGGGCGCAGGACGCCCGGCGGGCGAAAGTGTTCACCAAGCTGATCCGCGAGCTGACGACGGCGGCGCGCTCGGGCCTGCCCGACCCCGCGGCCAATCCCAGGCTGCGGGCGGCGGTGCTGGCGGCCAGGGCGGCCAATATGCCGAAGGACACGGTGGACCGCGCGATCAAGCGGGGCGCCGGCGGCGCCGACGGCGAGAATTACGCCGAGGTGCGCTACGAAGGCTATGGCCCAGGCGGGGTCGCGGTGATCGTCGAGGCGCTGACCGACAACCGCAACCGCACGGCTGGCGAGGTGCGCTCGGCCTTCGCCAAGCACGGCGGCGCCCTGGGGGAGACCGGCTCGGTCTCCTTCCTGTTCGACCGGGTGGGGGAGATCGTCTACGGCGCTGCCAAAGCCTCGGCCGATACGATGTTCGAGGCGGCGCTGGAAGCCGGTGCGGAGGATTGCGCCTCGGATGCGGAAACCCATGCGGTGAGCTGCCCGATCGAGGATTTCGCCCAGGTGCGCGAAGCGCTGGAGCGCCGCTTTGGCGATCCCGAGAGCGCGCGCCTCGTCTGGCGGCCGCAGAACAGCGTGCCGGTCGACGAGGAGCGGGCGGCGGGGCTGCTCAAGATGCTCGATATGCTGGAGGACAGCGACGACGTGCAGCAGGTCTTCGCCAATTTTGAAGTGAGCGAGGAAATCCTCCAGAAGCTCAGCGCTTAAATCCGTCCGAGCGGGCCCGGCCCGGCTTGGACGGGATGTGGCAGAGAATGTGAGGGCAGGCGGGTCGGCCCGGAGGTGGTAGGAGCCCGGAGGTGGTAGGAGACGGTATGCGTTTGCTTGGTCTCGATCCTGGATTACGCACCACCGGCTGGGGTGTGATCGAGAGCGTGGGCAACCGCCTGTCGCATCTGGGCAATGGTGCCGTGCGCTCCGATCCCACGGCGCCGATGGCGATCCGGTTGATGCAGATCCATGACGGGCTCCGGGAAGTCCTGGCGCTCTGGCAGCCCGATGCGGCGGCAGTGGAGGAGACGTTCGTCAACAAGAATCCCGCCTCGACGCTGAAGCTCGGCCAGGTGCGGGGCGTGGTGCTCCTGGTGCCGGCGCTGGCCGGCGTTCCGGTGCATGAATATTCGCCCAACCTGATCAAGAAATCGGTCGTGGGCGCCGGCCATGCCGAAAAGGGGCAGATCCACGTCATGGTGCGGGTGCTGCTGCCGGGTTCCGAGATCGCGGGGCCCGACGCCGCCGACGCGCTCGCGGTGGCGATCTGCCATGCCCATCACCAGGCGACGGCCCGGCGGGTCGCGCTGGGGCAGATACAGGCGGGAGCCGTGCGATGATCGGCAAGCTCAGCGGGATGCTGGACAGCGGCGGCGAGGATTGGGTGCTGATCGACGTCGGCGGCGTCGGCTATGTCGTCTCCTGCTCGACCCGGACCCTGCGGGCGCTGCCGCGGCCGGGCGAGCCGGTGCGGCTCCTGATCGAGACCCATATGCGCGAGGACCGCATCCAGCTTTTCGGTTTCGCCGAGAAGGCCGAGCAGCAATGGTTCCAGGCCTTGCAGACGGTGCAGGGGGTGGGGGCGCGCCTGGCTTTGGCCATCCTTTCCGCGCTCTCGCCGGGCGAATTGTCGCAGGCGATCCTGTTCGAGGACAAGACCAGCCTGACGCGGGCCGCCGGCGTCGGGGCCAAGCTCGCCGCCCGCCTGGTCACCGAACTCAAGGACCGCGCCGGCAGCCTGCCCCAGGCGGCGGCCATGACGGCGGCGGGCCTGGCCGGCGGCGCGGGCGATCGCGGTTCGGAAGCGGGCGAGGCGGCGGATGCTATCTCGGCCCTGGTCAATCTCGGCTATCGCCGGGCCGAGGCTTTCGCCGCGGTGGCGGCGGCGGCGCGCGACCTCGGGCCGCAGGCGCGGGTGACCGAGCTGATCCGCAGCGGCCTGAAGGAGCTTGGGCGGTGAGCGCGCCGGGCGAACAGGACGCCCGCCTGGTGCAGGGCCGGCTTGCCGCGGGCGACGAGGCGGAGCCGGCGCTGCGGCCGCAGACGCTCGATGATTTCATCGGCCAGCGCGAGCTGCGGGAGAATCTGCGGATCTTCATCCAGGCCGCCCGCGCGCGCGGCGAGGCGCTCGACCATGTGCTGTTCTTCGGGCCGCCGGGCCTGGGCAAGACCACGCTGGCGCAGATCGTGGCACGCGAACTGGGGGTCAATTTTCGCTCCACCTCGGGCCCGGTGCTGGCCAAGGCGGGCGACCTTGCCGCGATCCTGACCAACCTGGAGCCGCGCGACGTCCTGTTCATCGACGAAATCCACCGCCTCAATCCGGCGGTTGAGGA
>CALCYJ010000091.1 GCA_937905845.1 uncultured Rhodospirillales bacterium | reverse complement strand
TCAAGCTGCGGAGCGAGGGCGTCGACCTGGCGCTGCTGGGTTTTGAGCCGGCAGACGGACTGCTCTACGGGCGGATGGTCAGCGGGCCGGACGGGCGCGTGAGCCGCATCGCCGAGCCCAAGGACGCGAGCCCCGCCGAACTGGCCATCAAGGCCTGCTACGCGGGCATGCTCTGCGCGGACAAGACAAGGCTGTTCGGCTGGCGGGACCGGACCGACAACAAGAACGCCAAGAGCGAATATTATCTGACCGACATCGTCGCCATCGCGCAGAGCAAGGGCCGCAGCGTCGCCGTGGTCGAGGCCGACGAGGACGAGATCCCGCTGATCGGCGTCAACGACCGCATCGAGCTCGCCGAGGCCGAGGCGCTCTGCCAGCAGATGCTGAGCGCCCATGCGCTCGCCAATGGCGCGACCATGGTCGATCCGGCCTCGGTCTTCCTCGCCATGGATACGCGGCTCGGCCAGGACGTGGTGATCGGCCCCAACGTGGTGTTCGGCCCGGGAGTCACCGTCGCCGACAATGTCGAGATCCGCGCCTTCTGCCATATCGAGGGGGCCGAGATCGCAAGCGGCGCGCAGATCGGCCCGTTCGCGCGCTTGCGCCCCAGCTCGAAGATCGGCGCCAATGCCCATGTCGGCAATTTCGTCGAGACCAAGAACGCCGAGATCGGCGCCGGCGCCAAGGCCAACCACCTGACCTATCTCGGCGACGCCGCGGTCGGCGCCAGGACCAACATCGGCGCCGGCACCATCACCTGCAATTACGACGGCTTCGTGAAGTCCCGGACGGTGATCGGCGACAACGTCTTCGTCGGCTCGAACAGCGCGCTGGTGGCGCCGGTGACGGTGGGCGAGGGCGCGCTGATCGCGGCCGGCAGCGTGGTCACGCGCGACGTGGCGCCGGACGCGATGGTGGTGGCGCGCGGCCAGCAGGTCGAGAAGCCGGGCTGGGCCGCGAAATTCCGCGCCGGCCGCCAGGCGCTGAAGAAGAAGAAGTAATCGGGGAGCCTCGGGCATGTGCGGGATCTTCTTCATCATCGGCAAGGCCGAGGTGACTCCTCTGCTGCTCGACGGGCTGAAGCGCCTCGAGTACCGCGGCTATGACTCCGCCGGTATCGCGACGCTGGTCGACGGCAAGATCGAGCGCCGCCGTGCCGAGGGCAAGCTCGGCAATCTCGACGCGCGCCTGAAGGCCGAGCCGCTGCCCGGCGTCATCGGCATTGCGCATACGCGCTGGGCGACCCATGGCCGGCCGAACGAGACCAACGCGCATCCGCACGCCACCAGGCGCGTCGCCGTCGTTCATAACGGGATCATCGAGAACTTCCAGGCGCTGCGCGAGGAGCTGGAGAAGGCCGGGCACAAGTTCGAGACCGAGACCGACACCGAGACCGTCGCGCATCTGCTGACGCATTATCTCGATCAGGGCATGGATCCCGAGGCGGCCATGGCGAAGATGATGCCGCGTCTCCACGGCGCCTTCTCGCTCGCCATCCTGATCGCCGACCGCCCGGACATCATGATCGGCGCGCGCCGCGGCAGCCCGCTCGCCGTCGGCTATGGCGACGGCGAAATGTATCTCGGCTCCGATGCCATGGCGCTGGCGCCCTATACCGACCGCATCTGTTATCTCCACGAGGACGACTGGGTCATCATCTCCCGCGACACCGCCACGATCTTCAACGACGGCAAGCGGGTGAATCGCGAGGTCAAGAAGACCGCGCTCTCCGGCGCGATGATCGGCAAGGGCGACCACGCCCATTTCATGATGAAGGAGATCGCCGAGCAGCCGGCCGTGATCGGCGACACATTGCAGGCCTTCCTCAACCCGCTGCGCCGCCGCATCGAGCTCCCGGACCTGCCGGTCGATCTCGCCAAGCTGTCGCAGCTCACCATCGTCGCCTGCGGCACCGCCTATCTCGCGGGCTTCGTCGCCAAATACTGGCTGGAGCGGATCGCGCGCCTGCCGGTCGAGCTCGATGTCGCCTCGGAGTTCCGCTACCGCGAGGCACCGATGTCGAAGGACGGGGCCACCCTGGTGATCTCGCAATCCGGCGAGACGGCGGACACGTTGGCGGCGCTGAAATACGCCAAGGCGCAGGGGCAGAAGGTGATCGCCGTGCTGAACGTGCCGGAGAGCACGATCGGCCGTGAATCCGACGTCGTGCTGCACACCCTCGCGGGTCCGGAGATCGGCGTCGCCTCGACCAAGGCCTTCACCACCCAGCTCGTCGTGCTCGCGGCCTTCGCGATCGCCGCGGCCCGGGCCCGCGGTACGATCGACGCCAAGCGCGAATCCGAGCTCTCGACCGCGCTGACCGAGCTGCCGGCGCGGGCCGCGGAGGTGCTGAACCACGATGCGCGGCTGAAGCAGATCGCGCTGCAGGTCGCCGAATGCCGCGACGTCCTCTTCCTCGGCCGCGGCACCAGCTATCCGATCGCGCTCGAGGGGGCGCTGAAGCTGAAGGAAATCTCCTACATCCACGCCGAGGGCTATGCCGCCGGCGAGATGAAGCACGGGCCGATCGCGCTCATCGACGACAACGTGCCGGTGATCGTGGTGGCGCCCAGCGACGACCTGTTCGAGAAGACCGCCAGCAACCTCCAGGAGGTCCGCGCGCGCGGCGGCCGGGTGATCTTCTTCTCCGACAAGGCCGGCATCGCCCGGCTCGGCGATGCCGCGCAGCACGCGATCGAGCTGCCGACCGTGGATCCCTTCGTGGCGCCGATCCTCTACGCGATCCCGGTCCAGCTCCTGGCCTATCATGCCGCCGTCGCCAAGGGCACCGACGTGGATCAGCCGCGCAACCTGGCGAAGAGCGTCACGGTGGAGTGAATTCGGCCGGCGGGCGGGGGCTTGCAAGTCGGCCGGCATCGTTTCGCGGTCAAAATCGTTACAACTGGGGCGCAAGGCGGGTTCGTGACCCAAAGCTGCACGGATCGACATACGACCGTGTGTGCTGGATGGCCGTTTTTATTGCGACTGCGAAGGCCGGGGGTTAGACTGGTCCATTCCCAGGAGAACGAGGGCACCAATGTCGAAAAAGCACGTGATCCCCGTTGTTTTGGCTGGCGGCGCGGGCAGCCGGCTCTGGCCGCTTTCCCGGGAGCAATTCCCGAAGCAGCTGTTGAGCCTGCTCGGCAACAAGACCCTCATCCAGAACACCGTGCTGCGCTATGCGGAAAGCGATCGCTTCGCCGCGCCCTTCGTGATCACCGGCGAATCCATCCGCTTCACCGTCAGCGAGCAGATCCAATCGGTCGGCATTCGTCCCTCCGCCGTGGTGATGGAGCCCATGGGGCGGGGCACGGCGGCGGCGATCGCGGTCGCGGCCCTGCTGGCGGAGAAACGGCATCCGGGTGCGATCATCGTCATCTCGCCTTCCGATCACGTCATCAGCGACCAGGCCGCGTATCTGCAGGCGCTGGACGTCGCCATCGAAGCGGCGGACCGCAACCACCTCGTCACCTTCGCCATCGTGCCGAGGAGCCCCGAGACCGGCTACGGCTATATCCGTCGCGGGGAAGTGACGCAGACCGACGGCGCCTACAAGATCGAGCGGTTCGTCGAAAAGCCGACCGCGGCCGTGGCGCAGGCGATGCTCGCCGACGGCCAGCATTACTGGAACGGCGGCATCTTCGTGTTCAAGGCGGCGCAATTCCGCGACGAGCTCGGCCGCCACGCGCCGGAGATTCTCGAAGCCGCGCGCGCTGCGCTCGAGGCCGCGAAGACCGATCCCGACTTCATCCGGCTCGATGCCGAGGCCTTCGCCAAGAGCCCGTCGATCTCGGTCGACTATGCGGTCATGGAGCCGACCGACAGCGCGGCGACCGTGCCGCTCGACGCCGGCTGGTCCGACATCGGATCGTGGTCCGAGCTCTGGAACATCTCGCCCAAGGACGGCGCCGGCAATGCCTGCCGCGGCGACGTCGTGCTCCAGGATACCAACAACTGCTTGGTAATCAGCGAGAACCGCCTCACGGCGCTGTCGGGCGTCGAGAACCTCTCGGTCGTCGTCTCCGATGACGCCGTCCTGGTCTCAAGCCACAAGAACGCGCAGCAGGTGAAGGAGATCGTCAGCCAGCTCCGCGTCGCCAAGCGCGACGAGCTTGCGAACCATGTCCGGGTGTTTCGTCCCTGGGGCTTCTACCAGGGCGTCCATGTCGGCAGCCAGTTCCAGGTGAAGCGCATCACGGTGAAGCCGGGCGGGCAGCTCTCGCTGCAGAAGCACTTCAAGCGCGCCGAGCATTGGGTCGTCGTCGAAGGCACCCCCCGCGTGACCCGCGACCACGAAGTCTTCATGATGAAAGAGAACGAGTCGATCTTCATCCCGCTGGGCGCGGTCCATCGGCTGGAGAATCCGACCGACCGGCCGGTCACGATCATCGAAGTCCAGTGCGGCACCTATCTCGGCGAGGACGACATCGTGCGGCTCGAGGACGTCTACGGCCGCAGCGGCACGACCGCGGCCTAACGGCTGCGGCGCAGCGACGCCGTCTCCCAGATCGCGACGATCGCCAGGATCGCCGTCGCAACCGCCGCCAGTCCGGTGAACGACAGGCTGCGGAGTCCGAACCCGGAGGCCTCGATATCGGTGGCCCGCACTTGCGCGCCGCGCGGGCGCAGCAGGTCCGTCCGCGCCGCGATCATGCTGAATCCTCTTGCCGGGAAACCCCGCTATAGTATCACGCAGGTTCATTGGAACAGGCCGACCCGAAACGGATGGGCGCATTCACCGACACCGCGATCGAGCGCGACACGTTGCGCGACTGGAGCCGCCGCGACGATGTGCCCGGCCTCCGGCACGCGGCCGGCCATCTCGCGCTGTTGGGCGCGACCGGCGTGCTGGTCTGGGCGGCGCGCGGCTCGCTCCTGATCTGGCCCGCGATGCTGGTTCACGGCCTCGCGCTGTCGTTCCTGTTCGCGCCGCTGCACGAATGCATCCATCGCACCGCGTTCAAGACCCGGCCGCTCAATGAGATTTTCGGCTTCGTCGCCGGGCTGCTGCTCCTCCTGCCGCAGGAATACTTCCGCGCGTTCCACTTCGCCCACCACCGCTTCACCCAGGACCCGGCGCGCGATCCCGAGCTCGCCAGCCCCAAGCCGCGCAGCTTGCGGCAATGGCTCTGGCAGGTGAGCGGGTTGCCGTACTGGATCGCCGAGCTGCGCGGCATCGTCGGCCATGCGCTCGGCCGCATGCCCGAGACCTTCTATGCCAACGATCGGCAGCGCGATGCGGTGGCCCTCGAGGCGCGCATCGCCCTGGCGATCTATGCCGCCGTCGCCGTCATCTCGCTCTGGGCATGGAGCGACGCCGCCTTGATCTACTGGATCGTGCCGGCGCTGCTCGGCCAGCCCGCGTTGCGTCTCTACCTGATGGCCGAGCACACCTTGTGTCCGCTCTCCGACGACATGCTGGAGAATACCCGCACCACTTACACCAACGGGCTGATGCGCTTCCTGGCCTGGAACATGCCGTATCACGCCGAGCACCACGCCTTTCCCGCCGTGCCGTTCCACCGCCTGCCCGACGTCAATCGCGCGATCCGCGACCGGCTGAAATCC
>CALCYJ010000090.1 GCA_937905845.1 uncultured Rhodospirillales bacterium | reverse complement strand
GAAAAGGTCGTATAGCCGCCGCATAGCCCGCCCAGAACGAAGATGCGGGCGTCGGAGGGTACGAACCAGCGGCCGTCCGGGCCGGTCAGCATGGCGAAGAAGCCAATGACAAAGGAACCCGTGACATTGATGACGATCGTGCCCCAGGGAAACGTTTCGCCGATCCCGCGCGCCACCACGCCGGAAAGCCAGAACCGCGCCAGGCTGCCGAGCGCGCCGCCCACCGCTACCCAGAGATATGTCAACATCCAGTGCCTCCCCTACCGGCCCGGCCATCCCCGGCGCGGGCAACAAAAAAACCGCCGGACGGCGGTTTGTCGATAGGCCCCCACCGCGGCATCCGCGCAAGGCCTGAGCCGGCGCGGCATTCATCGTTGCGGTAGGAGTCATCAGCCCTGGCGGGCATTTAACGGGCGACCCCATGCCCGGCGCATAGAATAAAGGGTCTGGCGGAGCAGCGCAAGCCTTTGGCCCGCCTTTCGCGGCCGGCGGCCGGTCAGAGGCTGTCGAGGATCATGCCGTCATAGGCGGGCTCAACGCCTTTCGGCAGCTCACGCCGCAAAGTGGCGTAATCGAGATCGATATGAAGATTGGTCAGAACCGCGCGTTCCGGCTTGAGGCGCGCGATCCATTCCAGGGTGCGCGCGACATGGGCATGCGTCGGGTGCGGGCGATAGCGCATGGCATCGACGATCCAGACTTTCACCCCCTCGAGCCGGTCGAAAGCCTCGTCCGACAACGTGACGACATCGTTGGAATAGGCCATGTCGCCGAAGCGGAAACCATAGGAGACGACGCTGCCATGGTCCTGCGCGATCGGCAGAATGTCGATCTCGCCGATCCGGAAGGGGGCGGCGAAGACATGCGGCGCGATGATCGGCGGATAGAGGGTGCCGGGCACCTGCTCGAAACAATAGCCAAAGCGCGTGGTCAGGGCCTCGAGCGTGCGCGCGTCGGCGTAGCCTTGCACCGGGCCGCCGTTATGAAGATAGATCATGCGCAGATCGTCGATGCCATGGCACTGGTCGGCATGATCGTGCGTCCAGACCACGGCGTCGAGCCGGCTGACCCGGGCGTCCAGAAGCTGCTGGCGCAGATCGGGCGCGGTATCGATCAGAACCCGCGTCGCACCCTCCTCCACCCGGATCGAGCAGCGCCGGCGCGCGTTCTTCGGCTCTTGTGGATCGCAGGCGCCCCAGTCGGGCCCGATGCGCGGCACGCCGGTGGAACTGCCGCAGCCGAGGATGGTGATGCGCATCAGGCCTCGCTCCCCGCCGGCGGCGAGGCTTTCGTGAACAGGCGGAAGAAATTGGCGCTCGTCAGACGGGCGATCTCGTCTACCGGCCGTTCCAGCAGCACGCCAAGGGCCGCGGCGGTATGGGCGACGAAGGCCGGCTCGTTGCGCTTGCCGCGGTGCGGGATCGGCGCGAGATAGGGGCTGTCGGTCTCGACCAGCAGGCGGTCGGGCGGCAGGGTGCGGGCGATCTCGCGCAGGGCGCCGGCCGAGCGGAAGGTCAGGATGCCGCTGAGCGAGACGAAGAAACCCATGTCGAGCACGGCGCGCGCCAATCCCGCGCCGGCGGAAAAGCAATGGATCAGGCCCGGGAAGGCCCCTCTCGCCTGTTCGGCTTGCAACATCGCCGCCATGTCATCGTCGGCATCGCGGGTATGGACGATGAGCGGCAGGCCGGTTTCGCGCGCCGCGGCGATATGGGCGAGGAAATTGCGCTGCTGCTCGTCCCTAGGCGCCTGTTCGTAGAAATAATCGAGGCCGGTCTCGCCGATCCCCACCACCTTGGGATGGGCGGCGGCGGCGATCAGCCGGGCGGCATCCTTCAGCGGTTCGGCCGCCGCCTCGTGCGGATGGATGCCGACCGAGCACCAAACATTGGGATAGCGCTCGGCCAAAGCGAGCACGCGCTCGAAACGCTCCAGCTTGGTCGAGATGGTCAGCATGGCGCCGACCCCGGCATCGGCCGCCCGCGCCAGCACCGCGTCCAGCTCGCCGGCGAAATCGGGGAAATCGAGATGGCAATGACTGTCGATCAGCATCCGCCGGCGATCCTCGTCGCATCCTGAATCCGCGGGAAGATTCCAACCGGCGCCGGCAGCGGCGTGCCGGGAACGAGCAGCGGCGCCGCCGCCACCTGCGCGAAGCCGCGCGCACCGGGCGCAACGGCGAGCTGGTCGAGAATGCGCGCCGCCGAACCCGGCATCACCGGCTGCGCCAGGATGGCAAGGCGGCGGATCGCTTCCGCCAGCGTATAGAGCACCGTCGCCATCCGGGCGGGATCGCTCTTGCGCAGCGCCCAGGGCGCCTGCTCGTCGATATAGCGGTTGGCGGCGCCCATCACTTCCCACAGCCGCGCCAGCGCCAGATGGATCTCCTGGCGGGCGAGATGCGCGCGCATCGGGCCGAGCACCGCGCTGGATTTCTCCAGCAATGCGTGATCGGCCGCCAGGAAATCCCCGGGCGCCGGCACCAGGCCCGCGCAATTCTTGTTGATCTGGGCCAGGACGCGCTGCACCAGATTGCCGAAATCATTGGCGAGGTCGGCATTGATCCGGGTCACCATGGCGCGGCGGGAGAAATCGCCATCGTTGCCGAACGGCACTTCGCGCATCAGGAAATAGCGGGTCTGGTCGAGCCCGTAGGTCGCCACCAGCTCCAGCGGATCGATGATATTGCCGAGCGACTTCGAGATCTTCTGCCCCTCGTTGGTCCACCAGCCGTGGGCGAAGACCCGCTCCGGCACCTCCAAGCCCGCCGCCATGAGGAAGGCCGGCCAATAGACGGCATGAAAGCGCAGGATGTCCTTGCCCACCATATGCAGGCTCGCCGGCCAATAGCGCCGATATTCCTCAGCTTCGGTATCGGGATAGCCGACGGCGGTGATGTAATTGGTGAGGGCGTCGAGCCAGACATACAGGATATGCGCCGGATCGTCTGGCACCGGCACGCCCCATTTGAAGCTGGTGCGCGAGACCGAGAGATCCTTGAGCCCGCCCTTGACGAAACTCACCACCTCCGAGCGCTTGCCCTCGGGCAGGATGAAATCGGGATTCTTGTCGTAGAAGTCCAGCAGCCGATCGGCCCAGGCCGACAGGCGG
>CALCYJ010000089.1 GCA_937905845.1 uncultured Rhodospirillales bacterium | reverse complement strand
CGGGCGGTTCGGCAACGGCGGTGTCGGGCAATCTGTGCCTCGCCGCCACCGGCACTGATACCGGCGGCTCCATCCGCCAGCCCGCAGCCGTCACCGGCACGGTCGGCATCAAGCCGACCTATGGCCGCTGCTCGCGCTGGGGCATCGTCGCCTTCGCCTCCTCGCTCGATCAGGCCGGGCCGATGACGCGCACCGTGCGCGACGGCGCCATCCTGCTCGGCACCATGGCGGGCTTCGATCCCAAGGATTCGACCAGCGTCGACCGCCCGGTCCCCGATTACGAATCCGCGCTCGGCCGCAGCGTGAAGGGCCTGCGCATCGGCATCCCGCAGGAATACCGCGTCCCCGGCATGTCGGCGGAGATCGAGGCGCTGTGGTCGGCCGGGATGGCGTGGCTGCGCGAGGCCGGCGCCGAGATCCGCGAGGTCAGCCTGCCGCACACGAAATATGCGCTGCCGGCCTATTATATCGTGGCGCCGGCGGAAGCCTCGTCCAACCTCGCCCGCTACGACGGCGTGCGCTTCGGTCTGCGCGTGAAGGGCCGCAGCCTGCCGGAGATGTACGAGGCGACGCGGGGCGAAGGTTTCGGGCCGGAAGTGCAGCGGCGCATCCTGATCGGCACCTACGTCCTCTCGGCCGGCTATTACGACGCCTATTACCTGAAGGCGCAGAAAGTGCGGAGCCTCATTGCCGCCGATTTCACCACCGCCTTCGATAGCGTCGATGCCATTCTCACCCCGACGGCGCCCTCCGCCGCCTTCGCCCTGGGCGAGAAGGCGGCCGATCCCATCGCCATGTACCTCAACGACGTCTTTACCGTGCCGGTCAATCTCGCCGGCCTGCCCGCCATCTCGGTGCCGGCGGGCCTGTCGGCCGACGGCCTGCCGCTCGGGCTTCAGCTCATCGGCCGCGCCTTCGACGAGGAGACCCTGCTCCGCCTGGCCGGCGTGGTGGAACGTTCGGCCGGCTTCACCGCGCGGCCCGAACCCTGGTGGAGGGCTTGACCATGGCGCTGCTCGAGGGCGAGACCGGCCCGTGGGAAATGGTCCTGGGCCTCGAAGTGCATGCCCAGGTGACGTCCAAGGCCAAGCTCTTCTCGGGCGCCGCCACGACCTTCGGCGCCCAGCCCAACAGCCAGGTGTCGCTGGTCGATGCGGCGATGCCGGGCATGCTGCCGGTGATCAACGAGCGCTGCGTGTATCAGGCGGTGCGCACCGGGCTTGGCCTCAAGGCGCAGATCAATCTGCACTCGGTGTTCGACCGCAAGAATTATTTCTACGCCGACCTGCCGGCGGGCTATCAGATCTCGCAATTTACCCAGCCGATCGTCGGCAAGGGCAGCCTCACGATCGACCTTGCCAGCGGCGAGAGCCGCACCATCGGCATCACCCGCCTGCATCTGGAGCAGGACGCCGGCAAGAGTCTGCACGACCAGCATCCGAGCCTGACCTATGTCGATCTCAACCGCTCGGGCGTGGCGCTGATGGAGATCGTCTCCGAGCCCGACATGCGCTCGGCGGAGGAGGCGACGGCCTATCTCACCAAGCTGCGCGCGATCCTGCGCTATCTCGGCACCTGCGATGGCAATATGGAGGAAGGCTCCATGCGCGCCGACGTGAACGTGTCGGTGCGCCGGCCCGGCGCCGGGCTTGGTACCCGCTGCGAGATCAAGAACGTCAATTCCATCCGCTTCGTGCGCCAGGCGATCGAATACGAGGCCCGGCGCCAGATCGAGGTGATCGAGGGCGGCGGCACGATCCTGCAGGAAACCCGGCTGTTCGATACCGCCAAGGGGGTGACGCGGCCGATGCGCTCGAAGGAAGAGGCGCACGACTACCGCTATTTCCCCGATCCCGACCTGCTGCCGCTGGTGCTGGAGCCGGATTTCGTGGCGCGGCTCGCCGCCGACCTGCCGGAACTGCCCGACGAGAAGAAGGCGCGGCTCGTCCGCGACCTCGGCCTGTCGCCCTATGACGCCGGCGTGCTGGTGGCGGAGAAGGAAACCGCGGATTTCTACGAGGCGGTGGCGCAAGGGCGCGATGCCAAGATCGCCGCCAACTGGGTCACCGGCGATTTCTTCGCCGCCCTCAATGGCTCCGGCAAACCCATCGGCGAATTCACCGTCACGCCGGCCAGGCTCGGGCGCCTGATCGACCTGGTCGGCGACGGCACGCTCTCGGGACGGCTGGCCAAGGACGTCTTCGCCCGCATGGTGGAAAGCGGCGAGGAAGCCGACGCTATCATCGAGCGCGAGGGCCTGCGCCAGGTCACCGACGGCGGCGCGATCCTCGCCGTCATCGACCAGGTGATGGCGGCCAATGGCGACAAGGTCGCGGAATATCGCGCCGGCAAGGAGAAGCTTTTCGGCTTCTTCGTCGGCCAGGTGATGAAGGCGAGCCAGGGCAAGGCCAATCCCGCCGCCGTCAACCAGCTCCTCAAGGAAAAGCTCGCACCCTAGAGCTTGACCCGGCCGCCGCCGGGAGATCCCCCGGCTGCTGTATCGGCGCCTGATATATACATTATTATATTGTATATAACAAAGATCCACTTGCGAAATGCGATAATCATATCTACACTCCGGGATGACTCGTGAATAGTATTTAACAGTCATTTGCGGTGATTTATCATGGCTGGCGCGATCAAGGAATCCAAGGCCGAGGCGGTGAAGCGGGAGAGCCGCGGCTTGCGCGGCACGCTGAAGACAGCGCTGGCCAACGAGGATTCGGGTTTCGTGGATAGCGACGCGCAGCTTCTCAAGTTTCACGGCATCTATCAGGGCTACGACCGCGATACCGCGACGGCGCGCAAGAACCAGGGAATGGCGAAGGACCGCCGCTTCATGGCGCGGGTGAAAATCCCGGGCGGAAGGCTGACGGCGGAGCAATATCTCACGCTTGATGCGCTGGCGGACCAGTACGGCGCCCGCAACCTGCGCATCACCACCCGCCAGGGCATCCAGTTCCACGGCCTGGTCAAAAGCGAGCTTGGGCCGACGCTCAACGCCATCCACCAGGCGCTCATGACCACGATCGCCGCCTGCGGCGACGTGGTGCGCAACGTCACCGCCACGCCCGCCCCGCGCAAGGATGCGGTGCACCGGCATTTGCAGGAGATGGCGCGCCATCTTTCGCAGCGCTTCACGCCGCGTTCGCGCGCCTATGCCGAAGTCTGGTACGCCGACGAGGAAGCGGCGGCGACCGAGCTTCCCACCCGCGCCCCCACCCCGCCCGCAGTGGGCGTCCCACCCGCGGGGGAGGACGATCCGCTTTACGGCGATGCCTATCTGCCGCGCAAGTTCAAGATCGGCCTGGCGACGCCGGAGGATAATTCGATCGACGTGCTGGCGAACGATCTCGCGGTCATTGCCCTGTTCGAGGGCGAGCGGCTCACGGGCTACAATATCGCGGTCGGCGGTGGCCTCGGCCTCACCCACAACAAGCCGCAGACCTATCCGCGCCTGGCCTCGCTCGTGGCCTTCGTGCCGCCGGGCGAGCTGGAGGCGGTGGCGCGGGCGGTGATCCTCATGCAGCGCGACTTCGGCGACCGCGCCGACCGCCGCCACGCCCGCCTGAAATACCTCGTCGACGACCGCGGCCTGCCGTGGATCAAGGCGACGATCGAGCGCTATTACGGCCAGGCGCTACGGGATCCGGCGCCGATGCCGCCCTTCGAGGTGGTGGACCATATGGGCTGGCATCCCCAGGGCGACGGCCGCTGGTATCTCGGCATCCCGGTCTCCTCGGGCCGGATCGAGGACAGCGGCGCCTTGCGCCTGCGCACGGCGCTGCGGCGCATCGTCGGCGAATATTGCGCCGCCCCGGTCTTCACCGCGACGCAGGACATCATCCTGAGCGAGATCCGCGCCACGGACCGCGCGGCGATCGATGCCACGCTGCGGGAATTCGGCGTCACCCCGGCGGAAGCGCTGACGCCGCTCGAACGCTATGCCATGGCCTGCCCGGCCCTGCCGACCTGCGGCCTGGCGCTCACCGAGGCCGAGCGCATCCGCAATCCCCTGGTGGCCGAGATCGTGGCGGCGCTGACCCGCCACGGGCTGGAGCAGGAGCGCATCAGCCTGCGCATCACCGGCTGCCCCAACGGCTGCGCCCGCCCCTATGCCGGCGAGATCGGCATCGTCGGCCGCACGCCGGGCCAATATGCCCTCTTCCTCGGCGGCGATTTCCCCGGCACAAGGCTCAATCGCCTGGTGTTCGAGCGCGTACCCTATGCCCAGGTGGCGGCGACCCTGGAGCGCGTCTTCGGCCATTTCGCCACCGCGCGGCTGGAGGGCGAGACGTTCGGCGATTTCTGCCACCGCCTGCCGAACGAGGCGCTACGCGCGCTGGCGGCCGATCTTACCGACCGCGCCGCGGTGGCGTGACGGCAGACCATCGCCGCTCAAGTGCCGAACCGGAAAAACACTCGCGTCCCAGTTGACGCCCTACCCCGGTATGCGGCATGGTCGGGGCATGCACGAACATGCTCCCCGCTCTCTCAGCGATGCCGAAAAGCTGGCCTGGCTGCGCCTCATCCGCAGCGAGAATGTCGGCCCGGTCACTTTCTTTCAGCTCCTGCGGCGCTTCGGCACCGCCGCCGCCGCCCTCCAGGCCTTGCCGGAACTGGCGCGCCGCGGCGGCCGGCCACGGCCGATCCAGGTCTGTTCGGAGGCACAGGCGAGCCGCGAGATCGAGGCTTTGGCCGAGGCCGGCGCGCAGTTCGTGGCCCTGGGCGAGCCGCATTATCCCCCCGCGCTGGCCGCGATCGACGACGCGCCGCCGCTCTTGTCGGTCAAGGGCAATGCCCATCTCCTGACCCGCCGCGCGCTCGCCATCGTCGGCGCGCGCAATGCCTCGGCGCTGGCGGTCCGCTTCACCCGGGCGATCGCGGCCGAGATCGGCCGCCAGGGAATGCTCATCGTCTCCGGCATGGCGCGCGGCATCGATACCGCGGCGCATCTGGGCGCGCTGGAAAGCGGCACGGTCGCGGTGCTGGGCGGCGGCGTCGATGTCGTCTATCCGCCGGAGAACGCGGCGCTCTACGAACAGATCGCGGCGACCGGCGCGGTGGTGGCGGAGATGCCGGTCGGCACCCAGCCGCTGGCCCGCCATTTCCCCCGCCGCAACCGGCTGATCTCGGGCATGGCGCTGGGCGTGCTGGTGGCGGAGGCGGCGCCCCATTCCGGCTCGCTGATCACCGCCCGCTTCGCGCTGGAGCAGGGGCGCGAGGTTTTCGCCGTGCCGGGCTCGCCGCTCGACCCGCGCGCCCGCGGCGGCAACGATCTGATCCGCCAGGGCGCCATTCTGGTCGAGACGGCGGAGGATGTGATGCGCGAAATCGCCGACCGCGAGCAGCCCATGGCCGAACGGGCCACGGCCGGCCTTGCCGCCCCGCCTCCGGCCGCACCCGACGAGGCGGAGCTGGCGCTAAGCCGGAGCGCATTCCTCCGCCTGCTCGGGTCTGCCCCGGTGGAGCTGGACGAAGTGATGCGCCAGAGCGGCATCGGCCCGGCCGTTCTGCTCACCCTGGTGCTGGAACTGGAGCTTGCCGGACGCCTGGAACGCCACCCCGGCAACAAGGTTTCCCTGCTCTGAAAGGCTGCAAACCCGGCCCCGATTGCGGGATTTGGCCGGCGGCGCCGCAGGGACGCCATTTGACACCCGCGCCGGTTTTGCGCATGTTCCTGTCCTCGCGGCGTGGAAAGCCCGCCTGAGCCTGACCGCGGAATCGGGGGAACCCGCTTTTCCCGATCAGGCTCGAACAACCCTATAGGGGATGAGCCGGCCCGGTCCTTGAGGGATCGGACCAGGCTCAATCCCTTCCACCCAAGGTCACCTCGCTCCATGGACGTTGTCGTCGTCGAATCGCCCGCCAAGGCCAAGACCATCAACAAGTATCTGGGCGAGAATTATGTCGTTCTCGCCTCCTACGGCCATGTGCGCGACCTGCCCTCGCGCGATGGCTCGGTCCAGCCCGACGATGGCTTCGCCATGACCTACGAGACCGACCCGCGCGCCGCCAAGCACCTGGCGGAGATCGCCCGGGCGCTCAAGGGCGCGAGCCATCTCTATCTCGCGACCGACCCCGACCGCGAGGGCGAGGCCATCTCCTGGCACGTGCAGGAGGCGCTGAAGGAGCGCAATTCCCTCAAGCATGTCGAGGTCAAGCGGGTGGTGTTCAACGCCATCACGCGCAGCGCCGTGCTCGACGCCATGCATCATCCGCGCGATGTCGACATGGACCTGGTCAATGCGCAGCAGGCGCGGCGCGCGCTCGATTACCTCGTGGGCTTCACCCTCTCGCCGGTCCTGTGGCGGAAATTGCCGGGCGCCCGCTCGGCCGGGCGGGTGCAGTCGGTGGCGCTGCGCCTGATCTGCGAGCGCGAGATCGAGATCGAAAGCTTCAAGCCGATCGAATATTGGACGGTGGAGGTCGATTTCGTCACCGCCGACGGCAGCCGCTTCACCGCCCGCCTGGTGCGGCTCGATGAGAGCAAGCTCGACCGGTTCGACCTTGGCCGCGAGGCCGATGCCGCCGCCGCCGTGGCCCGCATAGAGGCCCAGAGCTTCCGCGTCGCCGAGGTCACGACGAAGCCGACGCGGCGCAACCCTTACGCCCCCTTCACCACCTCGACCCTGCAACAGGAGGCGGCGCGCAAGCTCGGCTTCTCCGCCAAGCGGACCATGGATGTGGCGCAGCGCCTCTATGAGGGCGTCGATATCGGCGGCGAGACCGTCGGCCTCATCACCTATATGCGGACCGACGGGGTGCAGATCGCTGACGAGGCCATCACCGCGGTGCGCCAGGTCATCACCCAGGATTTCGGCAGCGACTATCTCCCTTCGGCGCCGCGTCTCTACAAGGTCAAGGCGAAGAACGCGCAGGAAGCGCACGAGGCGATCCGCCCGACTGATCTTACGCGCCGCCCGGCCGACGTCGGCCGCTATCTCGACGAGGCGCAGCGCCGGCTCTACGAACTGGTGTGGAAACGCACCGTGGCGAGCCAGATGGAGAGCGCGCGGCTGGAACGCACCACGGCCGAGATCGTGAGCGCCGACGGCGCCCTTGGCCTGCGCGCCACCGGCACGGTCGAACTCTTCCCGGGCTTCCTCAAGCTCTATGAAGAGGGACGCGACGACCGGCCGCAACAAAGCGGCGAGGACGAGGACGATCGCAGGCTGCCGCGTCTCAACGCCAACGACGCCTTGACCCGCGACGCGATCCGCCCCGAACAGCATTTCACCGAGCCTCAGCCCCGCTTCACCGAGGCGACGCTGGTCAAGCGCCTGGAAGAGCTTGGCATCGGCCGGCCTTCCACCTATGCGGCGATCCTCTCGGTGCTCCAGGAGCGAGGCTATGTCCGCCTCGACGCCAAGCGCTTCGTGCCGGAGGACAAGGGCCGCCTCGTCACCGCCTTCCTGGTGAGCTTCTTCAGCCGCTACGTGGAATATGATTTCACCGCCGAGAAGGAGAACCGGCTAGACGAGATTTCGGCCGGCGCGGTCGCCTGGACGGATGTGCTGCGCGATTTCTGGGGCGCTTTCCGCACCTCCGTCGCCGACACGAGCGAGCTTCGGGTCAAGGACGTTCTGGCGGCGCTGGACGAGATCCTGGGCCCGCATATTTTCGCCCCGGCCACCGACGGCCACGATCCGCGCGTCTGCCCGGTGTGCGGCCAGGGCCGGCTCAGCCTCAAGCTCGGCAAGTTCGGCGCCTTTGTCGGCTGTTCCAACTATCCCGACTGCCGCTATACCCGCCCGCTCGGCACCAATGGCGACGAGGCTCAAGGCGGCGCCGACGAGGGACCCAGGCTGCTCGGCGAAGATCCGGAAACCGGCCAGCCGGTCACGCTCCGGCGCGGGCCCTACGGCCCCTATGTCCAGCTCGGCGATCCTCCGGCCAAGAGCGAGGTAAAACCCAAGCCCAAGGCCAAGACGAAGGCGAAAGCCAAGGCGAAGGCCGCCGCCGGAGAAGCCGCGCCCGCTCTGCCGGAGACGCCCGCTCTGCCGGCGACACAAGCGCCCGCCAAGCCGAAACGAGCGTCCCTGCCCAAGGGGATGGCGCCCGAGACGATCGACCTGGCGCTGGCGCTGCGCCTCCTGGCGCTGCCGCGCATCGTCGGCGAGCATCCTGAAACCGGCAAGCCGGTGACCGCCGGGCTCGGCCGCTTCGGCCCCTATCTCGAACATGACCGCGCCTATACCCGCCTGACCTCGGCCGAGGAGGCGATGGAGATCGGCCTCAACCGTGCCGTCGAGCTGATCGCCCAGGCCAAAAGCGCTGCCAAAGGCGGCCGCCGCGGCCCGCAGCCCTTGCGCGCCTTAGGGAACCATCCGCGGGACCAGGCGCCGGTGCAGGTTTTCCAAGGCCGCTACGGCCCCTATGTCAGCCACGGCGGCGTCCATGCGACCCTGCCGCCCTCGGTGACGCCGGAGACCGTCGATCTCGATACCGCGCTCTCCCTTCTCGCCGCCCGCGCCGCCAAGGCGGCCGAGGGAAAGGGCAAAGGGGCGCCGCGCCGCGCCGGCAAGGCCGCGGCACCCAAGGCAGCCGCCAAGCCCAAGGCGACGGCCAAACCTAAGGCGGCGGGCCGATCGAAAGCGGTCACGTCGAAAGCGGCCAAGCCGAAAGACGCCGATACCGGCCCCGCGCGGCCGAAACGCCGCGCCAGCGCCAGCGGCACGGCGTGAACAAACCCGGCAAAGGCAAAGCGCCGCTGCCGACCCGGCAGCAGATCCTCGACTTTCTCGCACAGCACCCGGGCAAGGCCGGGAAGCGGGAGATCGCCCGCGCCTTCGCCCTCGACGTGCCGGGCCGCATCTGGCTGAAGCGCGAGATGAAGGCGCTGGCGGCCGACGGGCTGGCGGTGAAAAGCCGCGGCCGCCGGCTAATTCCGGCGGGCACGCTGCCCGAGGTCGCGCCCCTCGATATCACCGGGCGGGACATCGACGGCGAGCTTATGGCGCAGCCGGTGGACTGGCCGGGCACGACGCCCTCGCCCCGCATCATCCTCGCGCCCACCGCTCGCGGCCAGCCGGCGCTCGGCATCGGCGAGCGCGTTCTGGCCCGCCTGTCGCCGGCGGGAGACGGTAGCTTCCAGGCCCGCGTCATCCGCCGCCTGAGCGATGCGCCGGAGCGCGTCATCGGCGTCTTCCGCCTGCTGGGCGGGGAAGGCCGCATCAAGCCCGCCGACAAGCGCGAGCGCCACGAGATCGCGGTGCCGCTCGCCCAGTGCGGCGGCGCGCAGCCGGGCGAGGTGGTGGTGGCCGAGCGGCTGCCCAAGCGCGCCTTCGGCCTCGGCCAGGCCCGGGTGGTGGAGCGCCTGGGCCCCTTGGGCGATCCGCGTTCCTTGAGCCTGATGGCGGCGCAGGCGCATGGCATCCCGTCGCATTTCAGCGCGGAAGTTCTGGACGAAGCGGCGGCGGCGAAACCAACGAGGCTTGGGTCGAGACTCGATCTGCGCACCCTTCCCCTCGTCACCATCGATCCCGAGGATGCGCGCGATCACGACGACGCGGTCTATGCCGAGGCCGATGCCGACCCGAACAATCCCGGCGGTTTCCGCGTCGTGGTGGCGATCGCCGACGTAAGCTGGTACGTCCGCCCGGGCAGCCGGCTCGACCACGAGGCGCGCCGGCGCGGCAATTCGGTCTATTTCCCCGACCAGGTGGTGCCGATGCTGCCCGAGGCGCTCTCGGCCGATCTCTGCTCGCTGATTGCGGGGAAGTCGCGCCCCTGCCTCGTCGCCGAAATGTGGTTCGACCGGGAGGGCAACAAGCGCCGCCATTGTTTTCATCGCGCCCTCATGCGCTCGGCCGCGTCGCTGACCTACGAGGCGGTGCAGAAGGCGGCCGACGGCCACCCCGACCCGGCGCTGGCGCCGCTGATGGACCGCGTCATCACCCCGCTCTATCGGGCCTATGACGCGCTGGCGCGGGCACGCGACGCGCGCGGCCCGCTCGCCATCGAACTGCCCGAGCGCAAGGTGCGGATCGGCGCCGACGGTTATATCGCCGGCATCGCGCCGCGCGAGCGGCTGGTGGCGCACCGGCTGATCGAGGAATTCATGATCGCGGCCAATGTCTGCGCCGCCGAGACGCTGGAGGAGATGAAAGAGCCCTGCCTCTATCGCGTGCATGACGAGCCGGCGCTGGAGAGGCTGGACCAGCTCCGCGACTTCCTCGCCACCCTCGACCTCCGCCTGGCCCGGGGCCAGGCGCTGCGCCCGGCGATCTTCAACCATATCCTCGCCAAGGCGGCCGGCACGCCCCGGGAGCTGCTGGTCAACGAAGTGGTGCTGCGCAGCCAGTCGCAGGCCTGCTACAGCCCGGAGAACCGCGGCCATTTCGGCCTCAACCTGCGCCGCTATGCCCATTTCACCTCGCCCATCCGCCGCTATGCCGACCTGCTGGTGCACCGCGCCCTGGTCTCGGGCGGACGATTGGGCGCAGGCGGTCTTTCGCCCGAGGACCGCGCCCAGTTCGCCGCCACCGCCGAGCTGATCTCGGCCGCCGAGCGGCGCGCCATGCTGGCCGAGCGTGAGGCGCTCGACCGGTTCACCGCCGCCTATATGGCAAGCCATATCGGCGCCCGCTTCTGGGGCAGGATTTCCGGCGTCACCCGCTTCGGCCTGTTCGTCAAGCTCGAGGACAGCGGCGCCGACGGGCTGGTGCCGATTTCGACGCTGGGCGATGATTTCTATCAGCATGACGAACGCCGCCACGCCCTGGTCGGGCGGCGTTTCCACCGCGAATTCCAGCTCGGGACCCCCATCGAGGTCAAGCTGGCGGAAGCCGATGTGGTGACGGGCGGCATCCGCTTCGAGATCCTCGATGCCGCAGGCACGCCGGCCACGGCCCGGCGCGGCGGCCGTTCGATGGCGAAACCCCCGCCGCGCGGGCGCAAGCGCCACTGAGCGGCGGGCGGCGCCTTACGCCCCGGGGCCTTGCTTCGCGGGCCCCTCGCACCTAAATCTCCATCATCGGGACATCGCCCGAAGCCGGAGGTGCCGCCATGCCCGTCCAGTACCCGGCCGCCCTGCCGGAGCCGCTGCGCCCGCTGCTGCCGGCGCTGCTGCGCGGCTGGAGCCGGCGCTGCCCGCAATGCGGCGACGGCGCCCTTTATGACGGCTATACCACGGTCCGGCCCTTGTGCGCCGCGTGCGGCCTGGAACTGTTCCACGAGCGGACCGACGACGCGCCGCCCTATTTCACCATTCTCATCCTCGGCCATATCCTGATCCCGCTGCTGTTGCTGGACGAAATCCTGTTCGCGCCGCCGCAATGGGTGCAGATCGCCCTGTTCGTGCCGCTGACCACACTTCTCACGCTCTGGCTGCTGCCGCGCGTCAAGGGCGCGCTGCTCGCCTTCCAATGGTCGCGCTTCATGCATGGTTTCGGCGGCGAGACAGATTAGGCCGCCTGCCTTACAATCCCCGTCGTAACAACGATCGTCATGCATGTACGCCGAAGGCCGGCGGAGAACGGGAACGTTTGTATAATGTCTGAGGCCCCTCGCACGCCCGCGGCCCGGCCGCGGGACGCCGCTACCCTTATCCTCTATCGTCCGCGCCGCGATCAGATCGAAGTCCTCATGGGTGAGCGCCACGGCGGCCATTCCTTCATGCCCAACCGCTATGTCTTTCCCGGCGGCCGCATCGATCCGGGCGATGCGCTCGTGCGTTCCGCCTCGCCCCTGCGCGCGGAGGTCGCCCTACCTCCTGCGTTACGACGACAACCTCCGCAACGCCTCGCCCCTGCGCGCGGAGGTCGCCCGGCGGCTGATCCGGAGCGCCACGCCGGCGCGGGCGCGGGCGGCGGCCGCGGCGGCGATCCGCGAAACCTTCGAGGAGACCGGCCTGCTGATCGGCCAGCCCGATCCCGAACCCGGGCGCCCGGTGCCGAAGGGCTGGCAGGACTTTTTCGCCACCGGCCAGGCGCCGCGCCTCGATGTGCTCGATTATGTCGTCCGCGCGGTGACGCCGCCCTATCGCCCCAAGCGCTTCAACGCCCGTTTCTTCATCGCCGATGCCGCCCACGCCAGCGGCGCCATCAAGGGCAGCGGCGAGCTGCTCGATCTGCGCTGGGTCTCGATCCCCGAAGCGCTGCAACTGGAACTGCCGCGCATCACCGCCATCGTGCTGGAGCAGATCGCGGATTTCGTCGGCCGGCCGCGGCAGGGCGCGCCGCCGGTCCGCGTCTACCGGCACCTGCACGGCCGCGACACGATTGCCGAGGAATAGCGCAATGACGGCGATAGGGCGGCGGCCGCCGGCGCGGCCCAGGGATGCCGCCAGCCTGGTGCTGCTGCGCGGCCAGGGCGAGGGCGCGGAGGTGCTGATGGGCCGCCGCGCCCGCCAGCACCGCTTCCTTCCCGATGTCTATGTCTTTCCCGGCGGGCGGCTCGACCCGGCGGATAGGCGGCTGGTGCCGCTGCGCGCCCTCGCCCCGGCGGTAGCGGCGCGGCTCGCCCGCCATTGCCTGCCCGCGCGGGCCACCGCACTGGCCGCCGCCGCGGTGCGCGAAACCTTCGAGGAGACCGGCCTGATCCTGGGTGAATTTGACGCGGGCGGGCTCAGGCCCGATCTCGGCGCCCTCGATTATCTCGCCCGCGCCATCACGCCCAGCGCCTCGCCCATCCGCTTTCACGCCCGCTTCTTCCTCGCCGCGGCCGAAGCGGCCGGCGGAAACTTGCGGGATTCAAACGAGCTGATCGACCTGCGCTGGTTCGCCATCGGGGCGGCGCTGCGCCTGCCGCTGGCCGATGTCACCGAGTTCCTGCTGCACGAACTTGAGCGCAGGCTTGCGAATGGCGGCGCCGGGGCGGAAACGCCGCTCTGGAGCTATCGCGGCGGCGTGGCCAGGGTCCGCCGTGACCGCTGACCGGGCCGCCGCGGCACCGCCCTTGAGCCATCGCGGCCGCCGCCTCAGCCTGGCGGCGATCATCGCCGCCATCGCCGTCGTCGGCATCATGCTGGGGCTGACGCTGCCGCTCTTGTCGCTCATCCTCGCCCAGCGCGGAACCGACAGCCAGCTCATCGGCCTCAATGCCGCGACAGCGGCCCTGGCCCTCATCCTCGCCGCGCCGTTCATTCCCCGCCTCATCGCGCGATTGGGGCTGGTGCCGCTGATGCTCGGCGCCCTGATCCTGGAGATCGCCGTGCTTCTGGCGCTGCCGGTCGTCGACAATGTCTATGGCTGGTTCCCCTTGCGCTTTCTCATGGGCATGGGGGCATCCGCCCTCTTCATCGGCACCGAAGCCTGGATCAGCCGCATCGCCGCCAATACGTCGCGCGGCCGGACCGTCGGCCTCTATGCCGCCGTGCTCTCGGCCGGGCTGGCGCTCGGGCCGGCGCTGATCCCCCTTTTCGGCATCGAGGGCTTCCGCCCCTTCCTCGCCGCCGCCGCCATTATCGCCCTCGCCATTCCGCTGCTGATCGCCGCCGCCCCGTCGGCGCCGCATCTGGAAGGAAGGCCGCCGTTCGGCATCGGGCATTTCGTCCGCCTGATGCCGGTGGTGGCCGGCGCCGTCATGCTGTTCGGCCTGATCGACGGTGCCGATTACGCGCTGCTCGCCCCCTATCTGGTCGGCCGCGGGCTGACCCCGGGAGCGGCGGCGACCATGCTCTCGGTCGGCGGCCTCGGCGCCATCGCCCTGCAGGTCCCGATCGGCTGGCTGGCCGACCGGCGCGAGCGCTATCCGGTGATGCTCATGTGCGGCGGCGCCTGCCTGCTGCTGCCGCTCCTGCTGCCCTGGACCAGCGGATGGCGGCCGGCGCTGGGGCTTACGCTGTTCGTCTGGCTCGGGATCGCGGCCGGCCTCTATACCGTGGCGCTCGCCATCATCGGCGAGCGCTACAGCGGCCCGACCCTGGTGACCGCCAATGCCGCGCTCGGGATGCTCTATGGCGTCGGATCGATGATCGGCCCCTCGCTCGCCGGCGGCGCCATGGACCGGTTCGCGGCCGCAGGCTTCCCGCTTGCGCTCTCGGGGGCGAGCGGATTGTTCCTGCTCGCATCTCTATGGCTGCGGCCGTGGCGCCGGCCGCCCGCGAAGCATCAGACCGGCCCAGAGAAGTCTTGACTTCCCCGGGCCCATCGCCCATCTTCCCGCTTTCCCTGATCCGCCCGATTGCTCGGAGTTCCGGCCATGGCCAAGCCCACGACCTTGAAGATCAAACTGGTGAGCAGCGCCGGTACCGGCTTCTATTACGTCACCAAGAAGAATCCACGCACCAAGACCGAAAAGCTCTCCTTGAAGAAGTACGATCCGGTGGCGCGCAAGCACGTGGAATTCAAGGAAGGCAAGATCAAGTAGCGGGCCGTTTCCAGCTCAGATCCCACGCCCGGCCGCACCCAGCGCCCGGCGCTTTCGCCGAGAGGCCGGGACGTTCTCCCTCCGCGCGTCAGTGACGGCTTCGTCTACGCAAGCGCGCCGATTATTTGACTCGCCGTTCCCATGACAATCAACAAAAGTCCTAGGCGCCCCAAATAATCGTATTTTCGATTCACGCGGGGTACATTTGGGTCGGCATTGTTGGTAATAAAATTTAACTCGTTACCGTTCTGTCGTATACGGAATGGCATTCCATATCGAAACAATAAAATAACGCCGAGCAGATTCATTATGAGCCCAGCAATATTGAGACAGGCAGCGTTCATTTTCTTCTTGGCGTTTGTATGCAGCGCGACACCCTTGCGACTTTCTTCAGCTTCCTCTCGAAATGCGCCTTGCCCTCGTCGCACTCAAGGGTACGCGCGGTTTCGATGAGGCATTTTGCCTTTTTGAATGACATGATTTCACCTATCCCGCTCGTTCAGGATAAAGCGATCCCACTTTATCTCGGGATAGGCTCTAGGCGATCGGGAGCTTGGTTTCCACCGTCTCGGCCGGCACGGATCCCGACAGGCCGATCAGATCGCTCGGCTGCACCACGACCCGGTTGCGTCCCTCGCCCTTGGCGCGATAGAGCGCCTCGTCCGCCCGGCGGATGAGGTCGACCGGATCATCGCCCAACCGCGACTGAGCGACGCCGATCGAGCAGGTCACTTCGACGCTCGCACCGGCGGATAGCGGGAAGGGCTGCTCCGCCACATGGCGGCGCAGGCGCTCGGCGATGGCGGCGGCATGCGGCAGGTCCATCTCGGGCAGGATGACGACGAATTCCTCGCCGCCGAAGCGAGCCGCAAGATCGATGCCGCGCACATTGCGGTTGAGGCGGGCGGCGATCTCGCGCAGCACCTCGTCGCCGGCCGCATGCCCCTGCGTATCGTTGATGCTCTTGAAGAAATCGATGTCCATCATCAGAAGGGTCAGGGCGCGGCCGTCGTGATGCGCGCGGCCCATCAGCGTTTCGAGATGGCTCGTCATGTAATGCCGGTTATAGAGGCCGGTCAGGCTGTCGGTGACGGCCAAGGTCATGCTGCGGTGGTAATTGTCGCGCAGCCGGTCCTGGTAGCGCTTGCGGCGGAGCTGGGTGCGGGTGCGCGCCAGCAGCTCGTTGGCATCGATCGGCCGCATGACATAATCGTTGACGCCAAGGTCGAGCCCCTTGGCGAGCCTGCGGCGATCGCCGTCATCGACCAGGATGAGGATCGGCACCTGCCGCGTCTCCATCTCGGTCCGAAGCTGGGAGCAGAGCCTTAAAGGGTCGAAACCCTGTAGGCCGAGGCTGATCACCACGAGATCGAAATCGCCGTTCCGCGCCAGCCCCAGCGCCACCTGGGCGTCGCGCTCGATCACCGGCGCATGGCGCTGAGACAGGATGCCGCCGATCCGCTCGGCATCGTAATCGAGATCCTCGACCAGCAGGATGCGGGCGCCGTCTTGCAGCGGCTCGGCCAGGGTGCGGGCCGGCTCGATCACGCCGAGCGTGTTGGAGGTGCGCTCGCGCAGGCGCAGTTCGTCCATCATGATCTTGAGGCGGAGCAGCGAGCGCACGCGCGCGAACAGCGCCATGTCGTCGACCGGCTTGGTCAGGAAATCGTCGGCCCCGGCCTCCAGGCCCTGCACCCGGTCGGCGACATCGCCCAGAGCCGTCACCATGATGACGGGAATATGGGCGACCGTGGCGTCGGCCTTGATCTGGCGGCAGACCTCGAACCCGTCGATGCCCGGCATCATGACGTCGAGCAGGACCAGATCGGGCATGTCGCGGTGGATCAGCTCCAGCGCTTGATATCCGTCATGGGCGGTGATTACGTCGAAATATTCGTTGCTGAGCTTTGCCTCAAGCAACTTGACGTTGGGCAGGATGTCGTCGACGACGAGGATGCGCGCTGTCATGGCCGATCAACCGAGAAAACGCCGCACGGTCTCGATGAACTTGCCAACCGAGATCGGCTTGGCGATATAGGCCTCGCAGCCGCCGTCGCGCATCTTCTCCTCGTCCCCCTTCATGGCGAAGGCCGTGACCGCGACCACCGGAATGGAGCGCAGGCTGTCGTCCTCCTTGATCCATTTGGTGACTTCGAGCCCGGAGACTTCGGGAAGCTGGATATCCATGAGGATGAGATCGGGGTGATGTTCCCGCGCCAGCTTCAGCGCCTCCATACCATCCTTGGTCTGCAACGTGGCATAGCCGTGAGCATCGAGCAGATCATGAAACAGCTTCATGTTCAGCTCATTGTCTTCGACGATCAGGACGGTCTTACTCATGCCCGCGCTTTCTGTTATGGCCGGCAGCCGGCTCGCAGGCAGGCGGCGGCCACCGCCGCGCCTCTCCAGGAACCGACCGGCCTACAAGCGGAGAGGAACCCCGCCCGCAAGCCGCGCCGTGGGCCGCCGGTAAACCTGCGGCAGGACCGATATCAGACCAGGGCGGATCGAACTCGGCCAGGCCAAGCCCAAAACCGTCCCGCGATCCCGAGCACGCTTTTACCGCGGCATCGTTAACATCCGATTACCGACACTATTCCGCTACCGGATACCCCACCAATGATTGGCGCCTCGCCAACCCTCTTGTGACCCGTCCTAGCGTGACGTTCCAGGCTGCCGCCCACCCTTGCCGCCCGCCGCCGGCAGGATGCCGGCCGGCGGGTTCCGGCAGAAGAGTGGCCCTGTCCGGCCGCCCGGTCTATGCTCATCATAGCGAAAGGCGAGGCGCCTGGGCAGCCCCCTAGAGCATATTCTTGAAGAGAGCGGGATCGCCTTGTCCGACGACAATAGACCTATAAACAAAGATCAAGAATCCGGCGGCCAATTCTATGCGCGGGCGAAAGGCTCCGGGCGGCGGGCGCGGATCGATGCATCCCGTTCGTAGGCAGACGGGCGTCACCGCCCGGCGCCCGTCTTGGGCCAAGCTCCGGCGAGGCGGCAGATGGCGCTGAAATCCCGCTCCGGCCGGCCGCCAGCCGTCACGGCGGCATCGGCCGAGGCGATGGCGCTCGAAGCGCTCGCTTTTCTGGCGGCCGACGAGGGGCGCCTGGGCGGGTTTTTGGGCGCGAGCGGCCTGTCGCCGGCGGACCTGCCCCTGGCCGCCAGCGATGCGGCTTTCCTCGGCGGCGTCCTAGACTTTCTGTTGCAGGA
Organism: uncultured Rhodospirillales bacterium; assembly: GCA_937905845.1. Lineage (GTDB taxonomy): Bacteria > Pseudomonadota > Alphaproteobacteria > Ferrovibrionales > Ferrovibrionaceae > CALCYJ01. The sequence continues at coordinate 5,260 of CALCYJ010000089.1, read as the reverse complement.
CGAGGCGCTGCTCGAAGCCTTCTGTGCCGCGTCCGACACGAATCCCGAGGCGCCGCTGCGGGCGCGGGCGCTGCTGCCGGGTGCAACACCTTGGTGAGACCACCACCGACGGCGCCCGATCCGGCCGCCGAACTGCCCGCGGCGCTCGCAGACCAGCTTGCGGCGCTGACGCTCGCCCGGCAGCGGCCGCTCATCGTCTGCGATGCCGACGAGGTGCTGTTCGCCTTCATGGCCGGCTTCGAGCGCTATCTGCTCGAACAGGGCCTCTATTTCGACTGGCGCTCCTATGCGCTGGCCGGCAATATCCGCCATCAGGCCGACGACACGCCGCTCGAAGCCGCGGGCGTGCCGGCGCTGCTGCACCGTTTCTTCACCGCCCGGACCGAGCAGCTCGACCCGGTGCCGGGCGCGGCCGATGCCCTGGCCCGGCTCGCCGCAAGGGCGCAGGTGATCGTCCTCTCCAACCTGCCACTGGACCAGCTTCCCGCCCGCCGCCGCGCGCTCGTAGCCCACGGCATGGATTATCCGCTGATTGCCAATACCGGCGGCAAGGGCGCCGCCGTGCGCCATCTGGCCGAGCGGGTGGCGGCGCCGGTTGTTTTCATCGACGATATTCCCCATCAGCACCGCTCGGTGCGCCAGGCGGCGGCGGCGACCTTCTGCCTGCATTTCGTCGCCGACCCCAGGCTTGCCCGCCTCCTCGGTCCGGCGCCCGAATGCGACTGCCGGGCCGATCGCTGGCCCGAGGCCCAAGGCGTGATCGCGGCGGCTCTTGCCCGCCACGGGTTTTGACCCCAGGATCCTCCCGCGCCCGGCGGCAAGCGCCGGCGGACCGGGCGGAATAGGGTCTCAAGCGCCCGCAGGGCGGGAGGAGGAAACAGGTGATTGCAATCGTTGCCACGATCAAGGTGAAGCCCGGAATGGAGAAGACGTTCGAGGATGTCGCGGCCGAGCTGGTGGCCCAGGTCAATGCGAAGGAGGAAGGCTGCCTGCTCTATTCCCTGCACCGGGCGCCGGAGGCGCAGACCTATGTTTTCCTCGAACGCTACCGGGATGATGCGGCGCTGGAGACGCACCGCGGCACCGCCCATTTCAAGGAGATCGGCGGCCGGATGGGCCCCTGTCTCGACGGGCGGCCGCAGATCCTGCGCCTGACCCAGATCGCCTGAAGGCGCGGTCCCCGGACGCCCGGCCGGCATGCGCATCGGCATCGATCTCGGCGGCACCAAGACGGCCGCCCTGGCCCTGGCGGCGGATGGCACCGAGCTTGCCCGCCGGCAGGTACCGACGCCCGCCGGCGATTATGCCGCGATCGTGCGGATGATCGCCGGCCTCGTCGCCGCGCTGGAACAGGAAACCGGGCGGCGGGGCTCCGTCGGCGTCGGCATTCCGGGAGCGCTCTCGCCCATCAGCGGCCTGGTCAAGAACGCCAATACGACCGCCCTCATCGGCCGGCCCTTCGACCGCGACCTGGCGGCGGCGCTGGGCCGGCCGGTGCGGCTGGCCAACGACGCCAACTGCTTCACCCTCTCGGAAGCCACCGACGGCGCCGGCGCCGGACTTGCGACCGTGTTCGGCGTCATCCTGGGCACCGGCTGCGGCGGCGGCATCAGCGTGCGGGGGCAGCTTATCGTCGGCCCCAATGCCGTGGCGGGCGAATGGGGCCATAATCCCCTGCCCTGGGCGAACGCCGAGGAATTTCCCGGCCCGCCCTGCTATTGCGGCCGGCGCGGCTGCATCGAGACTTTCGTCTCCGGCCCGGGCTTGAGCCGCGACCATCTGGCGCAGACCGGGGAGACCTGCACGGCGGCCGAGATCGCCGCGCGCGCCGAGGCGGGCGAGGAATCGGCGCTGGCCAGCCTGGAACGCTATGAAGGACGCCTCGCCCGAGCGCTTTCGGGCGTGGTCAATCTTCTCGATCCCGATGTCATCGTGCTCGGCGGCGGCCTTTCCGGCATCGCCCGGCTCTATCGCACGGTGCCGGACCTGCTGTGCCGGCACGCTTTCTCCCTCGATGTCGGGACGGTGCTGCGGCCGGCGCGCCATGGCGCCGCCTCCGGCGTGCGCGGCGCCGCCTGGCTGTGGCCGGCGGAGGCACCCGCCGATCCGGACTAGAATTCCAGCAGGTCCGGGCGGCGCGGGATCTCCAGGTCGCGGTGGATATAGACGCTCATCAGCAGGCCGAAGCCGAACAGCAGGGTCATCATCGACGTGCCGCCGTAGGAGACAAGCGGCAGCGGCACGCCGACCACCGGCACCAGGCCGGTCACCATGGCGATATTGATGAAGACATAGAGGAAGAACATGCCGGTGAAGCCCATGGCGAGCAGCCGGCCGAACGGGCTGCGCGCCCGCATGGCGATGGCGAATCCATAGGCGAAGACGAGAATATAAAGCGAGAGCAGCACCAGCCCGCCGATCATGCCGAACTCCTCGGCGAGCGTGGTGAAGATGAAGTCGGTCTGCTTCTCGGGCAGGAAGCTCAAATGGCTCTGCGTCCCCATCATGAAGCCCTTGCCCCACAGGCCGCCGGAGCCGAGCGCGATCTTCGATTGCAGGATGTGATAGCCGGCGCCGAGCGGGTCGCTTTCGGGATTGAGGAAGGTGGTGATGCGCTCGCGCTGATAGGCGTGCATGAAGGGCCAGGCCAGGGGAAGCGCCCCACCGACCGCGAGGATCGCCGCCGCGAACATCCACAGGCGGACGCCGGCCAGAAGGAAGATGATGGCGGCGCTGAGTAGCAACAGGATCGCGGTACCAAGGTCGGGCTGCTTCAGCACCAGGGCTACCGGCGCCATGACCATGATCAGCGGCACGACCAGCCAGCGGATGCGCCCGACATCCTCGGGCGCCAGGGCATGGAAATAGCGGGCGAGGGCGAGCAGCAAGGCGATCTTCATGATCTCGGAGGGCTGGATGCTGATCGGGCCGAGATCGATCCAGCGCCGCGCGCCCATGCCGACGGTGCCCGCGACCGCCACCACCACCAGCAGGGCCAGGGCGATGACATAGGCGGTATAGGCATGCCGCAGCCAGAAGCGCACATCGACCACCGCCACGGCGAACATCATCACCAGCCCGAGGCCGAAACGGGCCATCTGCTTGGAAGCCCAGGGGTTGAGATGGCCGGAAGCGACCGAATAGAGCATGGCGAAGCCGACCGCTGCGATCAGGCACAGCAGCACCACCAGCCCCCAGTTCAGTTCCAGGAGCTTGCGGCCGATCCTGAGGTCGAAGGCTTCTTGACCAAGACGGCGATACACGCCTTACGCTTCCTTCTCCAAGCCTGTTGCGAAAAAGCGGACCCGCTCTCCCGCTCAGGACAGGCGTCAAATCAATGATCTAGAGCGCGGCGGTCGGTTTCGCGGCGCCGGGAATGGGGGAATCGCCGCCATCCTCGCCGCCGCCATCGCGCGCGACCTGCGCGCGGTTGGGGTTGCGGGCCGGATCGAGCTGCTGGCATTTCAGCATGATGTCGTGGGCATGGACGCCGGCATAGGCGCCCTCGGACCCATGCTCCACCACCACCGCCAAGGCATAGCGCGGCGCCTGTATCGGCGCGTAGCAGATGAAGAGCGCATCGTCCCGCTCGTCCCAGGGAAGCTGGTCCTGCTTGCGCACGCCGACCGCCCGTTCGTGCGCCGTGATGCGGGCGATCTGGCTCGACCCGGTCTTGCCCGCCATGGCGAAGCCCGGTTCCTTGATCTGATCGGCCCGGGCGGTGCCGCGCGAACCCGAGGTCACCATCTGCATGCCAAGCTGCACCTCGGCGATCGAGGCCGGCGACACGCCGAGCGGGGGAACATGGCGCGCCTGCGCCGAAAGCCCGGCGTCCGTACCATCGAAGCGGCCGCGCGGCCGCAGCAGCCTGGGCGTTATGGCATAGCCGCCGTTGGCGATCCGCGCCGCCGCCAGCGCAAGCTGGATCGGCGTCACCGAGACATAGCCCTGGCCGATGCCGGCCACCAGCGTTTCGCCCTCTTCCCAGGGCTTGTGCAGCACTTTGCGCTTCCATTCCTTGGTCGGGATCAGGCCGCCATGCTCGTCGGGAAGGTCGATGCCGGTCGGATGGCCAAAGCCGAAACGCATCGCCATGGCGGCCAAGGGATCGATGCCGATGCGCTGCGCCAATTGGTAGAAATAGACGTCGCAGGATTGCTCGATCGCCTCGGCCATCGCCAGATGGCCGTGCCCGCTGTGACGCCAGCAATGGAACACATGATCGCCGAGCTTGTAGGTGCCGTTGCAGAACAGCGTCTCCTGCGGCGTGATCGAGTGGGTCTCAAGCCCCGCCATGGCCACCATGGGCTTGAAGGTCGAGCCCGGCGGATATTGGCCAGCGATCGCCTTGTTGGTGAGCGGGTGGAGGGGGTTGGTGATGAGATCCTTCCAATTGGCGGCCGAGATGCCGGCGGCGAAGATATTGGGGTCGAAGGAGGGCACGGAGGCGAGCGCCAGGATGTCGCCCGTCATGATATCGAGCACGACGGTCGCAGCCGAATTCTCGGTCGAGAGATTCTCGAAGGCGAAGCGCTGCAACTCGGCATCGATCGTGAGCACGAGATCGTCGCCTGGCTGCCCGTCGTGGCGCGAGAGTTCCCGCACCACCCGGCCATAGGCATTGACCTCGACCTCGCTGTCGCCGGCCTTGCCCCTGAGCTTGAGGTCATAGACCTTTTCGACGCCGCTGCGCCCGACGCGGAACCCCGGCAGTTCGAGCAGCGGATCCTGCCCCGCCTCGCCCTCCGACACCGCCGCGACATAGCCCGTTACATGCGCCGTTTCCTGGCCGAAGGGATAGAAGCGGGTCTGGCCGACATCGAGCTGGACCCCCGGCAGTTCGGGAATATGCACATTGATCCGCGAGAAATCGTCCCAGCTCAGATTCTCGGCCACGATGACCGGAACGAAGCCGCGCTTGTGCTTCACCTCCTGCATCACCCGGGCCCGCACGGCATCGTCGATCGGAATGAGGGTCGCCAGGGCATCGAGCGTGCGCGCGACGCTTTTGGTCTGGTCGCGCACCAACTCGACGCGGAAATTCTGGCGGTTGCCCGCGATCTCGACACCGAAACGGTCGAGCAGCCGGCCGCGCAGCGGGGCGAGCAGCCGCAGGCTGATGCGGTTTTCGTCGGAGAGGACCTTGTAGCGGTTCGCCTCCTCCACCTGGAGGAAATAGAGCCGGCCGGCCAGCGTCGAGAGCAGCGCAAGCTGTGTGCCGCCGAGCAGCAATCCCCGCCTGGTGAAGGTCTTGAGGCGG
>CALCYJ010000088.1 GCA_937905845.1 uncultured Rhodospirillales bacterium | reverse complement strand
TCAAGGTACGGCGTCCCGCCGCTCTCAATCCCCAATACACAAACTCCTCTGAACCGGCTTCACTGGCCGCGGGCGATGACGAAATCGGCAATCTCGCGCAGCAATCCGGCGCGTTCGCCGAAGGGATCGAGATGCCGCGCCGCCTGGCGAGCCAGGATGCGGGCCTGCACCCGCGCCGGCTCGATGCCGAGCAGGGAGACGAAGGTCGCCTTGCCGGCCGCGGCATCCTTGCCGACCCGCTTGCCGGTGGCCGCGACGCTGCCCTCGGCATCGAGCAGATCGTCGGTAATCTGGAACGCCAGGCCGAGATCATGGGCATAGGCATGAAGCGCCTGGCGCAGCGGCCCGCCGATCTTGCCAAGCATGGCGCCGGCACCGCAGGCAAAGGCGATGAGGGCGCCGGTCTTGAGCTGCTGCAACCGCGTCACGCTGCCAAGATCGAGCGGCCGATGTTCGGCGGCGAGATCGATCGCCTGGCCGCCGACCATGCCGCGGCCACCCGCTGCTTCCGCCAGGCCGCGCACCAGTTCGAGGCGCACCTCGGCATCGCCATGCGTCTGCGGCGCCGCCAGAACCTCGAAGGCCAGCGTCAGCAGCGCATCGCCCGCCAGCACCGCCGTCGCCTCGTCGAACGCCTTGTGCACCGTCGGCCGGCCGCGGCGCAGATCATCGTCATCCATGCAGGGAAGATCGTCATGGATCAGGGAATAGCAATGCACCATCTCCACCGCCGCGCCGACGCGCAGCGCCCGCGAGGGCGAGACCGCGAAAAGATCGGCGGAGGCCAGGACCAGCAGCGGACGGAGCCGCTTGCCGCCGCCGAGCGTGCCATGGCGCATCGCCCGGAAGAGATCCGCCTCGTGGCCGGCGGGCTCGGGCAGAAGGGCTTGCAGAAGCTCGTCCACCGCCAGGGCGGCTTCGGCTTGCGCGCTGGCGAAATCCCTCCCCTCGGGCATCATCGGATGCGGCCCTTAGCCGGGGTTCAGCCGACGTCGGCCGGGCTGGTCCCGACCGGCACGCCGTCGCGGCCGATATCGATCTTCTCCACCTGCTCGCCCGCCGCCTGGAGCTTGGCCTCGCAATGGCGCTTGAGATGAACGCCTCTTGTATAGATGGCGATCGAATCCTCCAGATCGACGCGGCCGCTCTCCAGCCGCTGCACGATCTCGTCCAGCGCCGCCAGCGCCTGCTCGAAGCTCAGGGCGCGGATGTCGTCGGGCGGCGGCGCCTCGGGGGCAACGTCCTTGGCCATGGTTTCCGGGTCCTGACGGCGGATAAGTTACGGAACAGCGGAGTGTAAAGGCCGCAACCGGCAAGGGCAAGGGCGGCAGGCCCGCGCCTTCAGCCCAGCATCAGGGCCCGGACATGCGCCGCGCCGGCGCTGGCCAGCGCCCGCAGATCGTAGCCACCCTCCAGCGCCGAAACCACCCGGCCGCCCGCATGGATTTCGGCGAGGCGGCAGATCTCGGCCGTAACCCAGCCGTAATCCTCGTCGACCAGGTCGAGATCGGCCAGCGGATCGTTGCGATGGGCATCGAAGCCGGCCGAGATCAGGATCATCTCCGGCGCGAAGCCATCGAGGGCCGGCAGCGCGTGGTCCAGCACCAGGCGGCGGAACTCGGCCGAGCCGGAGCCGGGGCCAAGCGGCAGGTTGAAAATATTGCCGGAACCGCGCTCGCGCGGATGGCCGGTGCCGGGATAGAGCGGCCATTGATGGAGCGAGATATAGAGAAGGTCCGGGTCGGCCGCAAACGACGCCTGGGTGCCGTTGCCATGATGCACGTCGATATCGACCACCGCGATGCGCTGCAAGCCATGCACCGCGCGGGCATGGAGCGCACCGACGGCGATATTATTGAAGAGGCAGAAGCCCATGGCGCGGTCGGATTCGGCATGATGGCCGGGCGGCCGCACGGCGCAGAAGGCGTTGCGGCCCTGGCCTAACGCCACCGCATCGACCGCCGCCACCACGGCGCCGGCCGCCCGCAGCGCCGCCTCGCCCGAGCCCGGCGACAACACCGTATCGGGATCGAGATGGATGAGACCGCTCTGCGGCACCTGGTCCAGCACGAAGGCGATATAGTCGCTGTCGTGCACGCGGGCGATCTGCTCCGGCGTCGCGCAAGGGGCGGCGCGGCGGTCGAGATAGGAGAATTCCGCCGCCTCCAGCGCGCTCAGCACCGCGCGCAGGCGCGCCGGCGCCTCGGGATGCGTGCCGCCGGTCTCGTGACCAAGACAGGCGCTATGAGAAAACAGCAGGGTTGTCATCGACGCCATCATCTAGTCGGCAGCGCGGGCCGAAGCCCGCGCGCGAGAGCAGGTGTAGCCACCAGGATACAGAGGCCGCGCCCGGGCGCCTACTGCCAATTCTCGCCGCCAATTCCAGCCCAGCGGGCGGATGGCGCCCTCAGTTCGTCCGTTTGATGAGCGCCCGCAGCCGCTTCTTGAGCTCGACCGCCGCCGCGGCACCATAGCCGTCGAGCATCACCGCCTCGTGCGCCTTCGCCCGCACCAGGAGGCCGCGCGCGAGCTTGCGCCCCGCGGGCCGGATATGGATGCGGACCAGCCGCTTGTCTTGCGCATCGCTCTGGCGCCGGATCCAGTCCTGGCGCGCCATGCGGTCGAGCACCTTGGTCAGGGTCGGCTGCTGATAGAGCGTGATGCGGGCGAGATCCCCGACGCTCAATCCATCACCCTCAAAGAGCGCCGCCAGCACCCGCCATTCCGGAACCTTGAGCCCCACCCGTTTGACCTCGGCATGGAATTGCGCGCTGGCCTGGTGGCTGGCACGGGCAAGGAGGTAGAGCAGATAATCGTCGATGAAGCGCCTGGTCATGATCCCCCGCCGCGTCCCGCATCCCGAGCCGCGCATCCGATCCATCATAGCCGGTGATTTCATGCCTTTTCATATAAATAATCCAGTGCTAGCCTGATCCTCACGGTCGGGGAAGCGGAAACGCGAAAAGGAGACGCCATGCTGGACGGGCGTATCGAGGGCAAGTGGATCGATGCCTTCGCCCATGTCTTCACGCTGTGCAAGGTGCAGCCGGGCGATGCCGTCGCCATCCTGTCCGAAAGCCAGTCGCGCCCGCTCAATGTCCAGCTCGCCGAACTGGCGCTGCATCGCATCGGCGCGCGGCTTTTTCATGTCGTGATGCCGACGCCCCGGCAGAGCGCGCCGGTGCCGGTGCGCTCGACCGGCGCCTCCGACGCCATCCAGGGCTTGGGCCCGGTGATATCGGCGCTGGGGCAGGCGGCGCTGGTGGTCGATTGCACAATCGAGGGGCTGCTGCATGCCGTCGAACTGCCGGCCATCCTGGCGTCCGGCGCGCGGGTTCTTATGGTCTCCAACGAACATCCCGACGTGCTGGAGCGCCTGCTGCCCGACCCGGCGCTGGAGCCCAAGGTGAAGCAGGGCATCCGCCTCCTGCGCCAGGGCAAGAAGCTGCATGTCACCTCGGCCGCGGGCACCGATCTTACCGTC
>CALCYJ010000087.1 GCA_937905845.1 uncultured Rhodospirillales bacterium | reverse complement strand
GGCCCTGGCCGACCTCGTCGGTAAGCTCGGTCGGAAAAGGGCCGACCCCGACCCTCGTCGTATAGGCCTTGGTGATGCCGAGCACATAGCCGATCGCCGCCGGCCCGAGGCCCGAGCCGATGGCCGCCTGCGCCGCCATCGTGTTGGAGGAGGTGACGAAAGGATAGGTGCCGTGATCGACATCGAGCATCGCGCCCTGCGCCCCCTCGAACAGGATGCGCTTGCCGGCGCGGCGCGCCTCGTCCAGCCGGAGCCACACCGTGTCGCCATAGGGCAGGATCTTCGGCGCCACCTCGATCAGCGCGGCGATCAGCCCGTCGCGGTCGATCGCCGGCTGCCCCAGGCCGCGGCGCAGCGCGTCGTGATGGGCGAGCAGCGCGTCCACCTTGACGGCGATGGTGGCGGGATCGGAAAGATCGCACAGCCGGATGGCGCGCCGCCCGACCTTGTCCTCATAGGCCGGGCCGATGCCGCGCCGGGTGGTGCCGATGCGCAGGCTGCCGCCGCCGGCATCCTCGCGCAAGCCATCGAGGTCGCGGTGCAGCGGCAGGATCAGCGTCGCATTGTCGGCGATCTTCAAACCCTCGGGCGTCACGACCACGCCCAGGCCGCGCAGCTTCTCCACCTCGGCCAGAAGCGCCCAGGGATCGACGACGACGCCGTTGCCGATGACGCTGAGCTTGCCCCGCACCACGCCCGAGGGCAGCAGGCTCAGCTTGTAGCTGACCCCGTCGATCACCAGCGTATGGCCGGCATTATGCCCACCCTGAAAGCGCACCACCACGTCGGCCCGCTCGGAAAGCCAATCGACGATCTTGCCCTTGCCCTCGTCGCCCCACTGGGCGCCGACCACCCCGACATTGGTCATTTCCGGTCCACTTCCTCGATCTCCCCGTCGCGGAACATATGGCTGCACGCCAGACGCCGGGCCTCCGCACGCACATCCGCCACCGGATCGAGCCCCTGGAGGGTGCGATGGCCGGCGGCCCGGAGCTTGCGGCCCGCGGCCCGCGGCGTGCCCGCCGGCAGAAAGACGAGACGCGGGGCTTCCGGCGCCGGCAGCGCGCGGAGCAGCGAATCGAGATAGAGCGTCAGGCCGGTCGCCGGCTCCTCGCCGCCGCTCAGATAGCGGCCGCCGCGGCCAAGCTCCCCCCGCACGCCGCGGGCGAACAGGGTGAAACTGATGCCGGTGTGATATTCAAAACCGCGATATTCCCCGGCATCGACGGTGAGGGCGAGATCGGGCGCCGCTGCCTGCACCTCTTCCACCAGCCGCCCAAGCTCGGCCACCATGGCGCGCGCTTCGGGCGGCAGCGCCAGGCCCTTCAGCACCGCCATCACCGGTGAGGCCGGCCCCGCCGCCGCCAGCAGGCCGAGCAGGAGCGGCGCCGCCTCGCCCGCGACCGCCGCGAGGCTCGCGGCATCCTTATGGTCGAGCGCGGTCCGTGCCGCCTCCGCGCGGGCCGCATCGAAGCCCAGGCCCCGGCATAAAGCCGGCACCAGCATCGGCTGGGTGAGATCGATCGAGGGGTTCGGCACGCCCAGCTCCACGAGGGCGACCGCGGCCAGCAGCACCGCTTCGAGATCGGCCGCCAAGGTGGCGACGCCGATCAGCTCGATGCCGGCCTGGGCGAACTGGCGTTCGGGCCGGAGCTGGGATCCCCGCACCCGCAGCACCTGGCCGGCGTAGGAGAGCCGCAAGGGCCGCGGCTGATCCTTCAGCCGGGTCTCGGCGATGCGCGCAACCTGGAGCGTGATATCGGGCCTGACCCCCATCATGCGCTGGGAGATCGGGTCCATCAGGCGGAACATCTGGGATGCCAACGGCGCGCCGGACGCGGCCAGCAGCGTCTCCTCGAACTCGATGAGCGGCGGCTTGACGCGCTGGTAGCCATGGCGGGCGAAGCCTTCGAGCAGCCGCTCGGTGACCCGCGCCTCCCACTCCGCCTGCGGCGGCAGCCCGTCGCGCAGACCGGCCGGCAGCAGCCCCTTGTTGGAATATTCCGTCATGGCGAGCGGTGTTAAAGCACAGAAGCGCGCCGCCGCCAACCGGCGTTTGCGCCGGGCCTGCGGGAAAGCCCGGCCGCAAGCCCGCGACGGCGGCGGCTCAGAGGGTCAGAAATGCAGCGCCTTCACCTGCTGCACCTGGGGCAGCGCCTGCACCTCGGCCAGGACCGCTGGCGGCACCGGCCCATCGACCTCCACCAGCGCGATCGCCTCCTGGCCGGCCGCGACGCGGCCGAGATGGAAGGTGGCGATATTGAGCCCGTGGTTGCCAAGAACGCTGCCGAAACGCCCGATGAAGCCCGGCTTGTCGTCGTTGGTGACATAGATCATGTGCGGCCCAAGCTCGGCCTCGACCTTGATCCCCTTGATCAGCACCACCCGCGGCTTCTGGTCGGCGAAGAGGGTGCCGGCCACCTCGCGGGTCTGCCGGCCGGTCGTCACCTTGACCCGGATCAGCGTCTGGTAGTCGCCTTCGCGGTCGTGCTTGACCTCGGAAACCTCGATATTGCGTTCCTTGGCCACCAGCGGCGCATTGACCATATTGACCGACTCGAGCAACGGCTGCAGCAGCCCCTGGAGCACGATGGCGGTAAGCGGGCGGGTATTGAGGGTGGCGACATGCCCTTCATATTCGACCGCGACCTTGACCAGGCCGGTCTCGGTCATCTGGCCGGCGAAGGAGCCGAGCTGCTCGGCAAGCTTCATATAGGGCCGGAGCCGCGGCGCCTCCTCCGCGCTCACCGAGGGCATGTTGAGCGCGTTGGTGACGGCACCCGAGATGAGATAATCGGCCATCTGCTCGGCGACCTGGAGGGCGACGTTCTCCTGCGCCTCCGTCGTCGAGGCGCCGAGATGGGGCGTTGCCACCAGCCCTTCCAGGCCGAACAGCGCATTCTCCTTGGCCTGCTCGGCCTGGAACACGTCGAGCGCCGCCCCGGCCACCCGCCCCTGCTCCAGCGCCGCCTTGAGATCCGCCTCGATGACCAGGCCGCCGCGGGCGCAATTGATGATCCGCACGCCGCGCTTGCATTTGGCAAGCGTATCCTTGTTCAGGATGCCGCGCGTCGCATCGGTCAGCGGCGTATGCAGGCTGATGAAGTCGGCGCGCTGGAGCAGCTCGTCCAACTCCACCTTCTCGACGCCGATGCCGGCCGCCCGTTCGGGCGTGAGGAAGGGATCATAGGCCAGAACCCGCATCTTCAGGCCCTGCGCCCGGTCGGCGACGATCGAGCCGATATTGCCGCAGCCGATGATGCCGAGAACCTTGGAGGAAAGCTCGACCCCCATGAAGCGCGACTTCTCCCACTTGCCGGCCTGGGTGGAGCGGTCGGCCTGCGGGATCTGACGGGCCAGCGCGAACATCATGGCGATGGCATGTTCGGCCGTGGTGATGGAATTGCCGAACGGCGTGTTCATCACGCAGACGCCGCGCGCGGTCGCCGCCGGGATATCGACGTTATCGACGCCGATGCCGGCGCGTCCCACCACCTTGAGGCGGCCGGCCGCCTCCAGCACCTTGGCCGTCACCTTGGTGGCGGAACGGATGGCGAGGCCGTCATAGCCGCCGATGATGGCGGTCAGCTCTTCCGGCTTGAGGCCGACCTTGACATCGACCGCGACGCCGCGGTCGCGGAAGATCTGTGCCGCCGCCGGCGAGAGGTCGTCGGAAATCAGAACCTTGGGACTATCGGACTTGGCCATCTCACGCGGCTCCCTTGAACGTTGCCTTGACGTCGGCATAGGCCCATTCCAGCCACGGCAGCAAGGCGGCGATATCGCTTGCTTCGATGGTGGCGCCGCACCAGATGCGCAAGCCCGGCGGTGCGTCGCGATAGGCGGCGATGTCGAAGGCGACCCTCTCCTTGTCGAGCCGGTTCGCCACTTCCTTCGCCGCCGCCGCGCGGCCGGCCTCGTCCAGGGCGGTGAACCAGGGATCGACGATCTTGAGGCAGACGCTGGTGCAGGAGCGGGTCGCCGGCACTTCCGCCAGGAAATCGACCCACGGCGTCCGCGCCACCCAGGCGGCCATGGCGGCGAGATTACCCTCCGAGCGCCCGATCAGCCCCTTGAGACCGCCCACGCTTTCACCCCATTTCAGGGCGTCGATCTGATCCTCGACGCACAGCATGGATGGGGTGTTGATCGTCTCGCCCTTGAAGATGCCCTCGTTGAGCTTGCCGCCCTTGGTCAGGCGGAAGATCTTGGGCAGCGGCCAGGACGGCACATGGCTTTCGAGCCGCGCCACGGCGCGCGGGCTCAAGACCAGCATGCCGTGCGCCGCCTCGCCGCCCATCACCTTCTGCCACGACCAGGTGA
>CALCYJ010000086.1 GCA_937905845.1 uncultured Rhodospirillales bacterium | reverse complement strand
CCTAGAGAGCCGCCTGGAGACGAGAGAGCCGGCCATGACCGCGAGCAGCGTGCCGGTGAGAAAGATGCTCAAGAAAAGATTGCGCGGGGTGATCCAGCCCGACAGCGTCTCGCGCGAGCGCAGGCCGCAGAAAATGGCGCCGACCACCTGGCCGGTGGCATCGTGCAGCGGGCTGTACATGCCGCGGTAGCGGCCGTGGTCGGCGTCCGGGTCATAGAGATTGGGGACGCCCTCGAGCAGCGCTTTTCCCACCTGCCCGGGCAGCGGCTGATGCGGCGCGGCGCCGCTGCGCGAGGAATAGAATTCGCGGAAGCCGCTGCCGTCGCGATAGTAGAGCCGGAGTTCGAGCGAGGTGATGGTTTGCAGGTTGCTGAGGAAATTCTCGTCGAGCCAGGTGCCGAGGACGAAGTAATAAGGCTTTCCCGCAACCGCGAATCGCTGGATTCCGGCCGCCATGATCAGGGTGCGGTCGGGCAGTTCGATGCGGAAGAGGGAATGATCGCTGACCAGCGGCAGGCGGTTGATCCGGCTCACCGGCGTCGAGGCATAGAGGAAATGCTTGTTGCCGTCATAGATCGCGATGAGGTCGTAATCCATCGCCGACAAAAGGGTCCTGAGCGCCGCGGGCGGCGGCTGGCCGCCTTCGACCATCGTATCGACGAGATCCTTCTGGCCGGAGAGATAGCGGGCGATCGAGACCGCTTCCTGCTGCTGGTCCAAGATGTTGCTGACGAAATAGAGCGAGGTTTCGCGCAGCCAGGTCTCGACATTCTTCTCGAAAGCCGCGGAGACGACCCGCGTCGCGAGGTCGGCTGCGAACATCATCGGCAGAAGGCTGACCAGCAGGAAGGCCACCACCATCTTGATCTGGATCGAGGCGGTACGGACCGGCGCGACTGGCGCGGCCGGCACGACCGGTGCGGGTGCCGCGGCTGGGCCGCCGCCGGATGGGGTTTGCCTGGCGGCGCTCATGGCGGGCCATTCCCGGCCGGGCTCCGGTCCCCCCGCCCGCCCAGAAACACGCCGGCGACGATCAGGGCGACGCCGGCGCAGCGCCAGAAGCCGACATGCTCGCCCAGGAAGAGCCAGCAGGCGAGCAGGACGGCGATATAGACGAGGGCGGTGATCGGGAAGGCGAAGCTCAGATCGCTGCGATGGAGGATCAGCATCCAGAGCACGAACGAGCAGAGGTAGCAGCCGAGCGCCGCCCATACCCAGATCGATCCCGCCGCCGCCCAGATCCAGGCCGGCCCGAAAGCGTGCCCGGCTACCGCGGCGCTGCCAAGCTTGAGCCCGAGCTGGCCGCCGGTATCGCTCAGCAGCAGAAGCGGCCAGAGAAAGAAGGCGCCATTGCGCCAGAACCGCTGCGCGCTCACGGCCTGATCTCGGCTTCCGGTCCGGACCCCGACCCGGTCAGGCGGACGAAGCGGGCAGCCCCGCGAAGCAGGACATGCAGCCACCGCCGGCGATGGCGGAAAAAGAGCTGATTGTCGGTAAAGCGGCAGCCGAGATGGCGCTTGGTGGCCTCGTCACCCTGGCCGCCCTGATAGATCCCGATGCCGGAGCCGAGGCAAAGCCGCACGTTCGCCATCCAGGTTGCGTAATAGAGATTGTACGATTTTACCACCGGATAGTGCATGCCAAGAAACTTGTCGATCAGGCGCTCCTCGTCGTGCAGCACGAGATTGAAGGCGACCAGTTGATCGCCGGCCCAGGTCAGAAGGCAGCTTGCGCGCGGTCCGAGCCGGGCGAGCACGCGGGTGAAATAGGCGGCGGTGAGGCGCTCGAACCGCAGCTCGGCGGCGTTATGGGCCTCGTCGTAGAGCGCCATCACCCGGTCCAGGACATCGTCGATATTGTGCCGCCATTCGTAGCGCAGGCCGCTCGCCGCCTTGAGCTTGCGCCGGAGATCCTTGCGGGCGCCGGTGCTCAAGGTCTTGAGATAGGCATCGGGCTCGGCGAAGGGCAGGTCGAGATGGGCGGTGGGAAGGCTCGGCAGGCTCTGATAGCCCTCCGCGATCGCGGCGGCGGTCAATTCTTTGGCGCCGGCCGGCAGATCCTTGATGCCGGTGAGCGCGATCCCCTCCCGCCGCGCCGCTTCGTCCAGGCCGCGAAGCAGGGTCCGCAGGACTTCGGGGCGACGGGCGGGTGTCAGCTCCGGCGCCAGGCCGACATGGCAGATTTCGCTCACCGGCGAGCCCAGGGCGACGAGACCCAGGCGCGTCAAGGAGGGGGTCAGCCGGTCGATCAGCCCGATCAGCCGGCGCCGCCGGCCGGCCACCGTCGTATCGAGCCGGTACTCCATCACGAAGGCCGGCGCCACGGCCAGGATCTTCTGGTCCTCGATCAGGGCCAGATAGCGGAAACGGAAACCCGGCACGCCCGCTTCTTCCACCGCGAGGTAGTAATCATAGCTTTCGAGTTCGCCGGGGAAGCAGCGATCCCAGGCGGTGCGGTCGAGTGACGAGATGGTCTCGGTGACGAGCAGGTCGATCATGATGCAAGCGGTCTCGATGACGACGGTCGGTCCGGTTCGGCTCTCAACGATTGTGCTTCCGCCGGTCTTGGGAAAAGCGATCCGCTCTGTCCCCGGACCGGCGCTGGGCGATGGGTCAGCTTCCGCGGCCCGTGGCGCTGCCCGCCGCAGGCTCCGCTGCGAGCGCGGGTGCCACGGCGCTTCTTGCGCGCAGGAAGTCGCAGGTGCGGCGCACCACTTCGGCACGTTCACGGTCGACGGTGATCATGTGGTAGCAATCCTCGAGCAGCGCCATTTCCACCGGCCCGGCTAGGTGCCGTTCCAGATAGCGGACGTTGCTGAGGCTGGTGACGTCGTCTTCCCGGGCATGGACGACAAGCGCCGGCGTGGCGATGCGCGGCAGTTCCCGCTTCACCACGGCGACCAGCCGGCGCAGCTCCTGCAGGCTCGGCCCCGGCGTGCTCGGCAGGCCGGCTTCGCCGCTGGCGCCGCTCAGCATATTGGCGAGCACGCGCTGGCGCAGGCGTTCGTCCTTGATGCCGTAGGGAAAGGCTTCGCGGAAACGGTAGCGCCGGCCATAGGGCAGGCGCAGGACGAGGGGCAGGAGCGGCAGCATGATCCGGGTATAGGGGATGCTCCAGCCGTCGTACCAAAGCGTGGTGGAATAGAGCAGCAGGCCGGCCAGCGCGCCCGGCCGCTGCGCCGCCAGATGCAGGCCGAGCACGGCGCCCATCGACAGACCGCCGGCGAATATCTGATCGACGTTGGGGCGCAGCGCTTCCAGGCCCGCTTCGACACCCTCATACCAATCGTGCCAATTGGTGCGCAGCAGATCGGCCTCGGTGCCGCAATGGCCGGGAAGCTGCATGCCATAGACGGTATGGCCGGCCGCGGCCAGGCCCTTGCCGAGATAGCGCATCTCCGTCGGCGTGCCGGTGAGCCCGTGGATCAGCAGCACGCCGGTGCGGCCGCCAGGGAAATAGAAACTGTGATCGGGGAGGGTCATGGCCGGTGCCACCGAGGTCCTTAGGTGCCGCCGGCGCCGACGATGGCGACGCCCAGCGTGATCAGTGCCGCACCAAGCCAGCGCCGGCGCGAGACCGGCTCGTGCAGCAGGAAGCGGCTCGTCAGCAGGACGCCGCAGAAATTGAGGCTGGCCAGCGGAAAGGCGAAGCTCAACGGAATCCGCGACAGAACGCCGAGCCAGACGCCAAGCTCGACGCCATAGATGGCGGCACCGAGCCAGAGCCAGGGCACCACCAGGAAATCGCGCCACACATGCCACAGGCGGAAGCCCTGGTCGTGGCGCGGCAGGCTGTTGATGCCACGTTTGAAGGCGAGCTGGCCGGAAACGTCGCACAAGACCGAGAGCGCGATGAGGAGGATCAGCATCGGGGTCATGGCAGCGCCTGGGCAAAAGCATCGATTAGCGCGGCATTGGTGCGGCTGTTGCGCTCAAGATCGGGTGCTGCTGCGGCACGCGGCCGGTCGAGCCAGGCGGAGAGCCGCTTCAGTGGCTGGCGCAGGCGGGCCTGGGCGTAATCGCCGCAGACATCGGCACCGAACACCCGCCCGCTGCCGCAGAGGCGCTGGAGCGCCGCGAGGAGGGCGGCAAGCGGCATTTCCCCCTGGTCCCAGTTGGTCGCGGCCTCCTCGGGCCGCAGGACGTCCTTGTCGATGGTGAGCCACAGGCGGTCGGAGCGGGGCAGGCTTGCCAGCAGCCCGGCGAGAAAACCCTCCCAGGCTTCCGCCCCGACATTGCGCCAGAGCTGCCATTTTCCCCGCCGCTCATGGCCCTCGCCCGAGCCGATCCGCCCGAACACGCGCGAGGGCGCATGGTGCCAGGGATAGAGCACGATCCGCCCGGCCGCGAGCGCCGCCAGATTGCCGCCGCGCCATTGCGGCCGCGCCAGATCCC
>CALCYJ010000085.1 GCA_937905845.1 uncultured Rhodospirillales bacterium | reverse complement strand
TCGATCATCATCACGACGATGCCTTGATCCAGGCCGTAATAGCCCTCGGAGATCCATCCGCCCTGATCGATCAGGCTGGGGTTGAATCCGCTCGACATCCGACCGTCGACGCAGATGTCGGGATAGCGTTCCATCAGGCGCCGTATGGTCGTCAGCGCCGATGGCGGCGAAAACGGCAAGGCGGCCAGCATTCCCCAGGGGGCTATCGTTCCATCGTCGCGCCCATAGGGCACGCCCCGTTCGGTATAGCCGAAAAAGCGCCGGTCCCTGCCGTCCTCGCGCAAATCCTCGTTGCCCGGGCCATCGCCGGCGGTGATCCCCCAGACGTTCGGGCTATAGCCGACGAAGCCATAGGGATTGCGCGCGGCATATTCCCGCTGGATGGATACCGCACGCCGGCTGTTCTCGAAATAATCGCTGCCTTTCTCGCGCATGAAATCGTCCTGGATGCCGCGAAAGTCGATCCAGGCATGTGAGAACAGGTGAATGAACAGCGGGCCGGCATAGAGGAATTCATAGCCGTAGATATTTTCCCATTGATAGGTCGAGGTCCAGCCGCCGAAGCTGTTCAAGGGCAGCGCGAACGTCGGCGACGCCAGGCCAAGGACGTAGAGTATCGCCGCCTCGCTATAGCCCTCCCAGCCCGATTGGAGGAAGCCGCATTCCGGCTTCCAGCCTTGCGTGACCGTCTTGCCGCCGTTCTGCGCCCATTGCCAGTCGACGCGGCGGTATAGTCCGTCGGCAAGCGCGCGGATTTCCGTCTCTTCCGCGTCCGGCGCGGTAAAATAGGTGGCGGCCGTCAGCATGCCGGCCAGCAGCAGGGTCGTGTCGATCAGCGACAGTTCGCACGTCCAGACGCGCTTACCCGTCCGCATGTCGAGGAAATGGTAATAGAAGCCCTTGTAGCCGGTAGCGTCGGCGGCGGCGCCCTGCGGGCTATGCCAGAAAAATCGCAGCGCCTTCAAGGTCAGGCTCGCGGCATCGGCCCGCGCGATCCAGCCGCGCTCCACGCCGATCGGATAGCAGGACAACGCAAACCCGACGACGGCGATGCTCGCAGGCGAATCCGGGCGCGATGTATCGGCGACGAGGCCCGTCGTCGCATCGGTATGATCGAGAAAATATTGGAAGGCTGCGTTTTGAAGCCGCTCCAACATCTGATCGTCCGACCGGGCGAGAGCGTCAGGCAACGGGCGCCCCGGCGTAGGCCAGCGTAATGGCCGTGACGGACAAGGGAGCGAGCAGGGTCGAAACGTCGACGGCGCCGTCCCGGCAGGTGAAATCCTGCCGCTCCGTCTCCAGCACCGAAGCCGCATTCAGCTCGGTCACGGCGCTGGCGCTGAGATAATCGGGAGAGCCGAGCGCCAGCCATTTGCGCTTGGCGTTGGCATGGTCGGCATCGATGCGCCGCACGCTCGCCCGGACCGGCGTGCCGGCCTGGAGCAGCGTCACCTGCACTGATTCGATACCGATCGGATGCCGCGGCAGCGCGAAATTCGTCAGCATGATGGTGATTTCGCGATCGCCGCGGACGACCCAGGCATCGACGGTCGGATGCGTGCCTTCGACCGTCAGCATTTCCCCGCCCAGGGCATGGAGCAGCTCATAGGCGCGGTAGGTCGGCTTCGCGATGCCGTGAATGTTCAGCAGGCCGAATCCGCCGTGAAAGGGCACGGACGGGAAGTAATTTTCCTCGAAAATATCCGAGAACGTCCAGTAGCTGTAGCCCTGGACCAGGCCGTTCGCCTCCAGGATCGTCTTGACGACGAAGGTTGCGGCATAGGGCTCGTCATGAAGGGGATCGCGCGGATTGGAGGAGCTGCTCCATTCGGTATAATAAAGCGGCCGGTCGCCGGCTTCGCGCCGCGCGTCGCCCGCCTGGTCGCGCATCACGCTGCGCCGGCTGTCCGCCAATTGCGTCTCGGTATCATCGCCTGGCTTGCCGAAGGCGTCGGTCGGGTAGTGATGGGTGCTGATGAAGTCGGTGGGAAGGTGGTTTTTGGTGCAGAAGCCGATGAAATCCTCGATCCAGGCGTTGGTGGCGGTCGCCGGTCCGCCGACCCGCAGCCCGGCGTCGACGGCCTTAATCGCCGCAACCGTGTGCCGGTACAATTCGAAGTAATCGCTCTGCTTGCCGTTGCCGAACGCCGTCAGGTTCGGTTCGTTCCAAACCTCGAAGAACCATTGCCTGACCTCGTTCAGGCCATAGCGATCGACCCAATGGCCGACCAGTTTGCCGATGAAGGCCGACCATAGGGCATAATCTTTGGGCGGCGTCACATTCGCCCGATAATGGAAGACGATCTGATCGCCCGAGGACAGCGTGGTCGGCATGAAGCTCAGCTCGACGAAAGGCTTCATCCCGATCGACAGGAGAAAATCGAAGATCTGGTCGGCGTTGAAGAAGGAATAGAGCAACTGGTCGTTCTCGCAAACCAGGGTGCCCATGTCGTCGGACAGAAGTCCGTGAAACCGGACATGGCCGAATCCAAGCTCCTTCCGGCAGCGCCGCATCTGCTGCTGCCAGTCCGCGCGCAAGGCCAGCGGGGCGTGCCCGCTGCCGATCGTATGTTCCCAGAAATGGGGCAAGCTTTTAGATGGCGCCGAAACGTCGCAGCGGAAGTGCGTATCCATCATCCATCCTTGGCCGGGGATTTAAATCGGTCTGAATTCTTCCTAGTGGCGGAACAGCGGCTTGCGGCCCGGTGTGGCGGGTCGGCCCGGATTGCCTGCCGGGGCTGGTTGCGTCTGGCTCTCCGGCTTGCCCGCCGGACTCTTTCCGGCTGGCGGGCGCGTCGGCTCCGTTCCAGATGAATCGGGTTGCCCGTTCGCCTTCATCGGCATCGTGCTATCGGCCATGGCATTCCCTCGCTTGAGACAGGCAGAGACCGCCGGGCGTCTTGACCGTCATGCTTGCTTGCCGCTCGATCTTGAAACCCCGGTCCTTGAACGTCGCGTCGCGTTTAGGGGTGGATCGTACCGAGCGGCCGGTCGAGGGGGTAGGGTCGGAATCTACTCAAATACCGGGCAGCGCGCGCAGTGACCGCCCTCATGCCTCGGCATCTTGCGGATCCTCCAGCAGCACGATGGCATGCCCGTCGGGGTCCCGCACCAGGGCGGCGCGCGTCCCGGCCGCAAGCGCCACCATGGGCGATACCGTAGCACCCCCGGCCGCCAGCACCTCAACGAGCCCGGTCAAATCCCCGACTTGCAGGATCAGCCGGCTGTCGGCGATGGCGCTTGCCGGGAAGCTCGGGTCGGCGCGGCGTCCGCGTGGCTGGTGGTAGCAGAGCAGTTCCACATGCGGCGTCGGTGCACCGGCCGGCGACAGGCCGATCACCGCCACCGAAACCGCGCAAAGCCCGTCGAGGCGATCCTGTTCCGGCCCGGAATTGATCTGCCGCGACCGCAGGTCCAGCCCGAGCCGGTCGTAGAACGCGAGGCTGCGTTCCGCATCGGCGACGCTCAGCGCCGAATGGTCGATACCGAGGGTCGGGTCGGGCGATGCGCATTGCCAGGCGGGATCGCCGCTACCGGGCGGGAAATGGATCAGCTCCAGCGGGTGGCCGTCCGGATCGCGGAACTTGTAGGCCACGACCGATCCGGCGCCGGGCGGAAGCCGCTGGGGTCCGCCGTGCGTGATGGGCGTCGCGCCATATTGTTCCAACCGCCGGTAAGCGGCCGTCATATCATGGGTGGCGATGGCGAAATGCTGGAACCACAGATCCGCCGCGGTACTGTCGGGTGGATATCCCGCGCCGGGCGGATCGAATGCCATCAGCTCCAGCACCTGCCCGCCCAGCCTGAGCTTCACGATGCGGGCCCGTGCACCCTCGCCGGCAAGCAGCCGGACCCATGCGGGATCGGGTTCTTCCTCTTCAGATGTCGTGAAGCCCAGCGCCGCGCAATAATAGGCCTGGGCGCGGGCCAGATCGGTGACGTTCAGGCCGATGCGCGTCAATTTCGCCCGGCGCCCGGTCATGGCCGTTGCGCGCCGCGCTTGTTCACGTATATGGCGTACAAGGTGCGCCCGGCGCACAGGAACAGCCGGCTCCGGTTGCGCCCGCCGAAGGTCAGATTGGCGACGGTGGCGGGGACGAGAATCTTGCCCAGAAGCGCGCCGGAGGGATCGATGCAATGCACGCCGTCGGCGGCGCTGCTCCAGAGATTGCCCTCCTCGTCGCAGCGCATTCCATCGGCGGCGCCGGGGCTGATTTTATGGAACACCCGTCCTCCGCCCAGCCGTGCGCCCGGGTTCAGTACGTCGAAGACACGGATATGCTGGATCGGGTCGGACGCGAACTGAAGCCCGGTTTCCGCGATATAGAGAAGTTTCTCGTCCGGCGAGAAACAAAGGCCGTTCGGCCCATCGAAATCGTCCGCCACGACGCTGAGGGAGCCATCGCGCGGGTCGAGCCGGTATACCGATGGCGGTAGTTCGGCGGGATGCCTGCCCCCTTCGTAATCGGTGTTGATGCCGTAATGTGGGTCGGAGAACCAGATCGTGCCGTCGCTCTTGACCACCACGTCGTTCGGCGCATTCAGCCGATGGTCGCGGTAGCGATCGGCCAGGATCGTGATCCTGCCGTCAAGCTCCATGCGTTTGAGGCAGCGGTCCTGATGGGAGCAGCCGATCAGCCTTCCCTCGCGGTCGCGTGTATGGCCGTTCGCGAAGCCCGCGGGCTGGCGGAAAACCGAGATCCCGCCGCTCTCCGTCCAGCGCAGGATCCGGTCGTTGGGCAGATCGCTCACCAGCAGGCAATCCTGATCGGCAAACCATACCGGGCCTTCCAGCCAGCGAAAGCCGTCGGCCAGCCGCTCCAGCGGCGCATTGGGGAGCACAAAAGCCTTGAAGCGCGGATCGATAATCTCAATCCCGTCCATGACTCTACCGGAAATGGCACGGACGGCGGACCGGCGCGCCATGGAGCCGGATCGTCATCAGCACCGCAGGCTCGTCGCCGGCGGTCCCGGAACGATGGCCCTGGCGCCCGGCGACGTCGGCGATGCAGCCCTGATCCTCGCCAAGCGACAGATCGCCCGGCCCCATCTCCACCCGCACCCCGTCCATCGCCTCGACCCACCACCGGCCCGAAAGCGGGACGATCCATTGCGGCGCCGGGTTCTCGTGCCACTCGCCGACCCAGCCGGCCGGCAGCACCGTGAACACGATGGTGGCATCGCCCGCGGGCTGCTCGTCGTTCCATTGCGGCGCGGCGGCGCCAATGGCCTGCCATTCGAAGCGATCCAGCGCGCAGCGCGCTTGATGGCTGATGCCGCCATCATCCGTCCAGACGTGCCAATAGGCGACGACAGGCGACGCATTCCCAGCCGGCGGCGCCATCATGGCTGCGCCTTTTGATGAATGGCGTAGGGATGGGATGACGCCAAAGGATGGGTCAGGAAGCGGCCGACATTCATGTTGGTGGTGCCGAAGGTGAGAAGCAGGAGGCCACCGGCCAGCGAGAGGTTCTTGAGGAAGTCCCAGAACAGATTGCGGCCCTGGCTTTCGCCGGCGCGCCAGAAATCTCCAGGCTTCCAGAATTGCTTCCAGAGAAGCGCGGTCACGACGCAATAGCCGCCGAGCACGAAGGCGGCCAGGCGGTCGGCGACGCCGGTGATGATGCCGAGCGGCATGACGATCTCGACGGCGAGGCCCGCCAGGATCAGGGCCGTTGCCGCGCTCCCGGACGGCACGATCTGCTTCGCCTGCGCGACGCTGGCGCGAAAATCGATGATCTTGTCCAGCGCGCTGAAGGGCAGGAACAGAACGACCAGCAGGCAGCGCAGCGCAAGCTCGATGGCGAAGCCGGCGTTCATGACCCAAGCCGCTCGCCGATGCGATCGGCGACGCGTAAGGCATTGGCGATGATGGTCAAGGTCGGGTTCACCGCGCCGATCGAGGGGAAGAAGCTGGCGTCGGCGACGTACAGATTGTCCAGCTCGTGCGCCCGGCAATCGAGATCAAGCACAGAGCTTGCCGGATCCGCCCCGAACCGTGCCGTTCCGGCCTGGTGCGCCGTGCCGGCAATCGGGATGTCGGTGCCGAAATAGAGGCTGCGCTCGAGGAGGACTGGATGCGCGCCCGCCCGGCTCATCATCTGGGCGAGCTTTTTCTTCAGGCGGTGATGGCCTTCCATATTGCCCTCGGTGAGATCCAGAACCACCCGGCTGCCGTCGTAGAAGATCCGGTTTTCCGGCCGGGGAAGATCCTCGCTCGAAAGCCAGAAATCCATCGCGTGCCGCGCCATGATTTCGAAGGGCATCGCCGGCGCCCATTCGAGCCAGCCTGGCAGCGCCTCGCCCCGGATCTGGTCGGCGTGCGAGGTCGCACACATCTGGATCAGGCCCAACGGAAATTCCCAGTCGTCGGCGCCAAAATAATAATCGCTCACCGCCAGCGTCTTCTGAAATACCGTCTCGTTCGGCTGGCGCAGAAGCGCCATCAGCACCGATTGATTATGCCGCATGTAATTGCGCCCGAGCTGTCCCGAGCCATTGGCCAGCCCGTTCGGATGCTTGTCGTTGGCCGAACGCAGCAGCAGGAGCGCGGATGAAAGGGCGCCGCAGGCGACGACGACAATGTCGGCGGAATAGGATTCCTCTTGCCCGTCGCGCGTCACCAGAGCGCGCGTGACGCGCCGACCGGCCGGATCGGTTTCAAGCTTCGAGACATAGGCGTTGGTCAAGAGGTCGAGGTTGGGATAAGCCGCCAGAGCCGGATCGACGCAGATAATCTGCGCGTCGGCCTTCCCGTTCAGCAGGCACGGAAAGCCGTCGAAAGCATCGCAGCGGATACAGATGCTGGTCGGCGTGACTTTGCCGTCGCGCTCGTCAAGAAGGATGCCGAGCGGCAGATGGAAGGGATGGAGTCCTTCGGCGGTCAAACTGTCGCTGAGTTCCTGGATGCGCGGCTCGTGCGATACCGGTGGATAGGGGTAGGGCCCGCTCGACGCGGGGTCGTTCGGGTCTTCCCCGCGCTGGCCATGGACATGGAACAGTTGCTCGGCTTGCGCATAATAGGGCTCGAAGGCTTCATAGGTCAGCGGCCAGGCGGGGGAGATGCCGTCCTTATGGCGGACCTCGCCGAAATCGCGCTCCCGCAGGCGAAAGAGCGCCGCGCCATAGACTTTGGAATTGCCGCCGACATAATAATGCAGGCCGGGATGGAACGAGCGGCCGTCCGCGCCATACCACGTCTCGTCCGCCTGATAGGCGCCGTCCACGAACACGGTCTGCGAATCCCAATTGGCGGGGGATCGCGGCAGATAGCCGCCGCGCTCCAGCAGCAGGATGCGCTTGCCGCTCCGCGCCACCCGCTGCGCGAGCGACGCCCCGCCCGGACCGCTGCCGATGACGATCACGTCGTAATGGTCAGATCGCATCGCGCCTCTCGGGTGCATGCCCGGAACCGGCCGGATCGCCCGGCCGCCCGCCGCCGGGATGGCGTGGAACCGTCATCGGGATTTTGCGGCGCTGGTCGGGAGCGGGGTGAGTTGTTCATTCTTTTGGACCGCCTTGGGCGCGATGTGCGATTCGACGAACCAGAGCTGATGATCGATGCCGCGCGAGATCTCGGTGAAGAGATCGGCAGTATCCGCATCGCCGAAATCCGTCGCCAGGGTGATGGCCTCGTGGGAGGATTGGCCGAAGGCGGCCAGGGCCGCGGACACGGCAAAGACGTGCTGGTTCTCGTCGGCGATGCCGAGCGGATAGGGGATGAGGAAGGAGCGTTCCGCCACGACCTGAATGCTGCCGTGGGCGGTGCCGCCCAATCCGCCGGCGCGCTCGGCGATGAGATCGGCATAGCTCTCCACTTCTTCCGAGACCCGGTCGAACAATTCGTGGATCGCGATGAAGCTTGGCCCGCGCACGTTCCAGTGCGCCTGCTTTACCTGGGCATGCAGATCGATCGCGGCCGCGAGATGCTTGTTGAGAAGTTCAATGGATTGGGCACGGATTTTCTCGGACAGGGTATTGCGTGTCGGCTGCATGATCGGATCTCCAATTTTGGCCAATTTTGGTCAGGGGCGGACGCCGATGCCGCCATGACGGCGCGCGTGCCGTGCCGGGTAAGACACGCTCATGGTGTCAGCGGTCGGATCCAAAATCTAATCGGCCCCGACCATAGCGGACGGGCAATCGCCCGGAACAGGCTCGGAAACTACTCAAGCCCTCTGGCCGGCGCGTCGATGAGAATCCCGCCGGCGCCAGGGACGGCAAGGGCCGGCGGCATCGCGCGCCGGGTTGAGTAGTTTCCGAGTCTTTCCGCGCCGCGGCGCTTCGTCATAATCGGGGGATCGAATTTGCGACAGTGACCGGGTCCGGGACATCGGCCGGACCTCACGCCCTTTCGATCTGTCAACCTCGGCGCCATGCGGTCTTGCTCTTATCGGCGCCCAGCGGCCTGCGGACGCCCGGCTGCCGAAGCTTCGGCGGATTGCGGGTGTCGACCGGGAGAAAGCTTCCTGTCCGCGCCCCGACGCGGCGCCCGGACCACCCGGCCCGAAAAGCGGAAATCTCCGGTGGCATCTGGCAAATGCCGCCTGCTTCACGACCCCCCTATCGCATGGCCGCTGCGGCCGCACAGTTTGGCGGCGTCCGGGGGAATTTCACCGAAGGAGTTCTGTCATGAGCCTGCTAGGCACCATCGCGCTGATCGTTCTCGTTCTTCTGCTTATCGGTGCGCTGCCGACGTGGCCGCACAGCATCCACTGGGGCTATTTCCCGAGCGGCGGGATCGGGATCGTCCTGATCGTCGTCGTCGTGCTTCTCGTCTTGGACCGGGTCTGACCGGCCGCGACGGCGACCCGCTTGAATTCCTGCCCCCATCGCTCACGGAAGGAGAAAGCCCATGAATAAAGCCTTCAGAACCACGATCGTCACCTGCATCTTCGCATCGGCGCTTGTCTTGAGCGCCTGCGCCCCGACGCGGACCAGCGAAAGCACCGGCGGCTATGTCGACGACAGCGCGATCACCGCCAAGGTCAAAACGGCGATCCTCCAGGATCCGCAGCTCAAGGTGATGGAGATCCATGTCACGACGTTCAAGGATGTCGTGCAGCTTAGCGGCTTCGTCGATACGCAGAAGATGGTCGTATACGCCGGCTCGGTCGCGCGCAATGTGAGCGGCGTCGTCTCCGTGCAAAACAATCTGATCGTCAAATAGATCGTGAATGAGACAGGCGCGGCGCCGCCCGTGCGCCATCATCTACCTTAGGAGTCCAGCCATGAAACACATCATTCTCGCGACCGTCATCACTTTGTCGGCCTTGAGCCTCGCTGCCTGCGGCGACACGCCGGGGGATCGCGCGATCTCGGGTGGCGGTATCGGCGCCGGGGTCGGTGCCGTCGGCGGATTGATGGTCGGCGCGCCGCTCGAAGGCGCCGCGTTGGGCGGGGCGGCCGGGGCCGCGACCGGTGCGCTCACCAGCCCGAGCCAGATCAATCTCGGCAAGCCGTCCTGGCAGAATTAGACCGCCGTTTCGTTGCAAGCTCACGGTAGATCACATCGGCTCGGATAGGGCCGTGGCCGTGTGGCTGCCGGCACCCCGCGGCCTTCCATTCGATCCGACGTGACGTCTGGTCGCAAATTTATTGGAGGAATATCTCATGGCCACTATTGGCAAAGATGCCGCCGGCGCCGAAGCGGGCACCGACTTGCAGGCAATCGTCAGTGATATCGCCTCGCTGAAGCATGATCTCGCGGCATTGGCGGGCCATCTGAAGACCGGCGTGAGTGCCGCCGCCGCGGATGGCGCGCGGAGCGCCGCCGGGCAAATTGGTGAAGAGGCGACGCATGTCTATCAGACGCTGGCGGCTCAGGGCGAGCGCTCGGCCACGGCAATCACCCATTACGTCAAGGAACAGCCGGCCATGAGCTTGCTGATCGCCTTCGCCGCCGGCTTCCTCGGCAGCCGCTTGCTGTCCCGCTAGCGAGGATGAGAGTCATGGCGGATGCGCTTGGATCGGCGGTCATGCGGCTTGTTCGGGTGGGCGTCGCCGACATGGCGGCTTGCGCGCGGCAAACCACGATAACGACGCTCGCCGCACTCCTCGCGGCGCTGCTCGCCATGGCGGCGATCGGTTGCGCTATTGCGGCGCTGTGGATCTTCGCCGCGCCGCGAATAGGCCCATCCGGTGCGGCATTGTGTGCTGCCGGATGCCTTCTTGTCCTGTGTCTGGTGGTGCTTTGGCTGGCGCCGGTCATGGCAAGGCGACGACGGCGGCCGCCATCGCTCGCCCTTCTGCCCGCCGCATCGCCGGACGGCCTTCTGGCCGAGGCGGCACGCCTGATGGAGGAGCATAAGGGCACCGCGCTGATGGCCGCTCTTATCGTCGGCCTGCTTGCTGGAAGCGACCGCCGGCGCTGATCTCCCAGATCCGCAAGGGGCGGCAAGGTTGAGTAGTTTCCGAGTCTACCCGGCTCGACGCCTCGCCCGCTAAGGTGACATTTCTCGGACGCCGGGCGGCGGATGGGCTACGGCAATAAGGAAGGGTTTCACATGATCAGGATATCATCCCGCGCTTCGCCGATCGTCGCTCGCGCCGCCGTCGTATCGGCCGCATTGCTTCTGGCGGCCTGCGCGCCGCAATATTCGCCGCCGCAGCAGGTACGGGCGAGCAATCCCAGCGTCACCTACAAATATCACAGCGACCAGGAGCTGCTTCAGGCCAACCAGAACGCCATGACGTTCTGCAGCCAATATCGATCGACTGCGCAAACCGCCAATATCATCGACTCACCGGACGGCAGCAAGACCGTGGTCTTCGAGTGCATGGCGATGGCGCCGGCCGCGACGCCGCAGCCGCCACTCAATCCCAATCTCGCCTATACCTATCATACCGACCAGGGCTTGCTCGACGCCTCGCGCAATGCCGGGAACTATTGCGCGAACGAGGGATCGCAGCGCGCGCTGGCGACGGCCACGACGGATACCGATGGGACCAAGACCGTGACCTTCCGGTGCGTCCCGCAATAACGGCTTGGCGCGACATCGTTACGCGATGTGACGCCGCGCGCGGCCGGGCCTTCCATCGGGATGGCCCGGGCCGAAGCGGTCGGTATCGCGGCGCCGAGGCGCCAATTCTCTCGCCTTCTCACTTGCCGGCTCACCCTGTTCGGAGGATCGTTCATGTCCCTGCTTCTGATCGTGCTCATCCTTTTTCTGCTGTTCGGTGGCGGCGGCTATTACGGCTATCGCCGGCAATATTACGGCGGCAGAGGCTTCAGCCTGATCACCATCGTGCTTGTCGCTCTGCTTTTCGTCGCCCTGTTCGGCGTACCGCACATGGGCTATATGCGCTAGCCGGAATCCGTCGATTTCGGGGCGTTAGGCCGCAGCGGCGAGGCGGCGCGGCCTAGAGCGCGATCGGTTCAAGTCGAACCGGGCAGGGTTCGACTTGATCCGTGAATCGCCCTCTATGTTATTGATTAGAGACTGATTCACGTTTCAGGTTGGATCGTCGAGCGATTCAACCTGAAACGATCAGGCTCTAGGTAATTTCCGAGGCTGGCGTCGCCAATCCGCCGGCGCCTAGGGTTCGGCTGGTTCTCGTCAAGAGAAATGGCCGAAACCCTCGGTTCTTCCCTCGCCCGGGCCCGCGCCGCCGATACCCGGATAAGTCCGTGGGCCTGCGGGCCTTCCGATATGCTGGAGGATAAGGAATGACGGATCGCGATCACGCCGCAGGCCCCCGGATTCGTGACCACGCGAAGATACCGCCGAAAGGCCCGCGCCGTGCCGCCACCGCTGCGCCGGCATCGGAGAGGAAAGATGCGGCATCTCTGGCCGGGCGCCCGATCGACGAGCTTTGCATCGACACGATCCGTACCTTGTCGATGGATGCGGTGCAGCAGGCCAATTCCGGTCATCCGGGAACGCCGATGGCGCTGGCGCCGGTGATCTATTGGCTATGGCAGAGTTTCCTGCGCTTCGACCCCGAGGATCCGGCCTGGCCGAACCGTGACCGTTTCGTTCTGTCGGCCGGTCACGCTTCGATGCTGCTTTATTCCATGCGGCATCTGGCGGGGGTCACCGCGGCGGGCGCCGGGCAGGAGCAGGCGCGCGCGCCCGCCGGCACGCTCGTCGACATCCGGCGGTTCCGCCAACTGGGGAGGCCCTGTGCCGGCCATCCCGAATATCATCTCGCCGCCGGTATCGAGACGACCACCGGGCCGCTCGGCCAGGGTTGCGCCACCAGCGTCGGTATGGCGATTGCCGCGAAATGGGCCGGGCAACATTTCAACCGGCCGGGCTTCGCGCTGTTCGACCATGACGTCTATGTTCTATGCAGCGACGGCGACATGATGGAAGGGGTGGCGAGCGAGGCCGCGTCGCTGGCCGGCCATCTGATGCTGTGGAATCTGTGCTGGATCTATGACAACAATCGCGTGAAGATCGAGGGCCATACCGATCTCGCCTTCAGAGACGATGT
>CALCYJ010000084.1 GCA_937905845.1 uncultured Rhodospirillales bacterium | reverse complement strand
GACCAAGCGCTTCGGCACGGTCACGGCGGTCGAGGATCTGCATTTCACCGTCCAGGCTGGCAGCGTCACCGCGCTTCTCGGCGGCAACGGCGCCGGCAAGACCACGACGATTTCGATGCTGCTGGGCCTCCTGCTGCCCACCGCCGGGCGGATCGAGGTGCTGGGCGAGGATATGGTGCGGCATCGCTACCGGGTGCTGCCGCGGCTCAATTTCTCCTCGCCCTATGTCGATCTGCCGCATCGGCTGACGGTCAGGGAGAATTTGCGCATCTATGCCGGCCTCTATGGCGTGGCGCATGCTGCCGCGGTGATCGCGAGGCTTGGGCGGGAGTTGCAGATCGCCGATTTCCTCGACCGTCCCGCGGGCCAGCTTTCGGCCGGGCAGAAGACCCGCGTCGCGTTGGCTAAGGCGCTGGTGAACGAGCCCGAGCTGCTGCTGCTCGACGAGCCCACCGCCTCGCTCGATCCCGATACCGGCGATTGGGTGCGCAGCTATATCGAAGCCTACCGGGCCCGGCGCAACTGCACCATCCTGCTCGCCTCCCACAATATGGCGGAGGTGGAGCGGCTGTGCGACCAGGTGCTGATGATGCGCGCCGGGCATATCGTCGACCGCGGCGCGCCCGCCGCCCTGATCGGGCGCTATGGCCGCACGACGCTGGAAGAGGTCTTCCTCGACATCGCCCGCGACCGCCGGCGGAGTGCGGCGCAATGAACGGATTGACGGCGCGATTGGGCGCAGCCTCCGCCTTCGCCCTTCGGCCCCTCTCGCTCCGCCGCATGCTGATCCTGGTCCTGCGCTATTGGTACGTGTTGCGCGGCTCCTGGCCCCGCCTGCTCGACCTCGCCTATTGGCCGACGGTGCAGATGATCCTCTGGGGCTTCATCACCCAGTTCCTCGCCGTCAAGACCAGCTATGTGGCGCAGGCCTTCGGCGTGCTTCTGTCGGGCGTGCTGCTGTGGGATGTGCTGTTCCGCGCCCAGCTCGGCGTCTCCATCTCCTTCTTCGAGGATGTCTGGGCGCGCAACCTCGGCCACCTGTTCGTCAGCCCCTTGCGCCCGGGCGAGATGGCCGGCGCCCTCATGCTCATGAGCCTGCTGCGCACCCTCCTCGGCGTGGTGCCGGCGGCGGTGCTGGCGGCGGTATTCTTCGGTTTCTCGCTCTTGAGCCTCGGGCTTTCGCTCGTCGCCTTCTTCGCCTGCCTGCTGGTGATGGGCTGGGCGCTGGGGCTTCTGATCTGCGGCATCGTGCTGCGCTGGGGCCAGGGCGCGGAGAGCCTCGCCTGGGCGCTGATCTTCGCCTTCGCGCCGGTGAGCGGCGTCTATTATCCCATCAGCATCCTGCCGCACTGGTTGCAGCATGTCGCCTGGGCGCTGCCCTCGGCCTATGTCTTCACCGGCATGCGATCCATCCTGGTCGATCATGTCGTGCATCTCGACCTGATGGCGGCGGCGGCGGCGCTCGATCTCGTCTATCTCAGCTTAGGTGCCGCGGTCTTCCTCGCCTGCTTCCACGTCGCGAGGCGGCGCGGCCTGCTGTTGCAGACGGGGGAATAGGCCGCCCGCGCCGCTTCACGCATTGGCGGGCCAGGGTGCGGGAAGCGCGCGGGTCTCGCCGATGCCCATGACCCAGGCCGCGTCCGGCGCCAGGCCCTGGTCCAAGGCGGCGGCAAGGAAGCGGCCGGGCGGCTCGAATGGATCCTCATCGCTCAGGCGCACCGTCCCCCAATGCATGGCGACGAGGCGGCGCGCGCCCATGGCGAGGCCGAGCGCCACCGCCTCCTCGGGGCTCACGTGATAGCCCGCCATCATCGGCCTGGGTTCGTAGGCGCCGATCGGGACCAGGGCGAGATCGAAGGGACCATAGGTCCGTCCAAGCTCGGCGAAGAACGGGGCCAAGCCGGTATCGCCGGCGAACCACAGCCGCCGCCCGCCGCCTTCGATGGCAAACGAGGCCCACAGGCTGCGGTTGCGATCAAACGGCGTGCGCCGCGACCAGTGGCAGGCCGGCAGCGCCGTCACCGTCAGGGAGCCGAGCCCGACGCTCTGGTGCCAGTCGAGTTCGTTCACCCGGGCATAGCCGCGGCGGCGGAAGAAATCGCCAAGCCCGAGCGGCACGATCACCTCGATCCGCTCCTTGCCCGGCAGCGCGTCGATGGTGGCACGGCAGAGATGATCGTAATGATTGTGTGACACGATGAGGACATCGATGGGCGGCAGGTCGGCAGGCCGGAGCGCCGGCGGCACGTAGCGCCGCGGCCCCAGGCCCGGCAAGGGCGCCGCGAATTCGCCAAGATAGGGATCGAGCAGAATATTCTGTCCCGCCAGCCGCAGGAGAAAGGCGGCATGGCCGAGCCAGGTCAGGCGATCGGCGTCCGCCAGGCGGGCAAGGCCGGCGATAACCGCCTGGCGATCGAGGCAATGGCCTTGCGGCACCGCGACCGGCCGGCCGGCCTGGCGTGCCCGCCGCCACAGGAAGCCCCAATATTGCGCCGCGGTGGCAGGCGGCCGCGGCGCCCCCGGAAGATTGCGGAAGCGGCCGGCGATCCGCCCCGCACCGGTTGGTCCCGCGTCAGGCGCGGCCATCATGGCGCCTTGAGCCGCCCGGCCGCCGTTCGGGCCGCGTCGGGGGATAGGTCCAGAGGATCCCGCTCGCTACCATAGTTCCGCCACCATTGGTGTTATGATTGCTTTATCATGACCTCATCGCAGCGATAAGCAACAGGAGCACCCATGCCTGACATGATTCCGAACCGCCGCCAACTCTTCGTCGGGCTCCTCTCCGCCAGCGCAGGCCTTGGATTGAGCACCGCCTGGACTGCCGCCCGCGCTACGACCCCGTCCGAACAGCAGATCCTCATCAACAATGCGAAATCGACTGTTCAGACCTTCACCGCCGACCCGGATATGGGCGCCATGCGCTATTATCTCAAGCAAGCGCGCGCCGTGCTCGTCTTCCCGCAGATCTTCAAGGCGGGATTCTTCATCGGCGGCGAGGGTGGCAGCGGCGTCCTGCTCGGCCGCAATGCCGGCTCCGACACCTGGACCCCGCCGGCTTTCTACACGCTCGGCGGCGGCTCGCTCGGCCTGCAATTCGGCGCCGAGGCGGCGCAGGTGATGCTGCTGATCATGACGACCAAGGCGCTCGATGCGGTCATCAACAACCAGGTGAAGCTCGGCGCCGATGCCTCGATCGCCGTCGGCCCGATCGGCAAGGGCGTTTCGGCCGCCACCACCACGGCCTTGCGCGAAGACATCGTGTCCTTTTCCCGCACCAAGGGCCTGTTCGCCGGCATCTCGGTCGCCGGCTCGGTGATCAACGCCCGCAACGACTGGGACCAGAGCTATTACGGCCGCCCGGTGACGGCTGGCGATATCGTCCTGCGCCACATGGCACAAACGCCGGGCGCCGACGGGCTGCGCCAGGCGCTGAGCCAGGCCAATCACAACCAGTTCACCGAGTCGAAGTAAGTGGCGGCCAGGCCCCGTCCTGATTGCGCCCTTGAGCCTGTTCTGTAAAAGTGGACGCCACTTTTGCAGAACAGGCTCAAGGTATTGATTTGGCGCGAATTCTGATCGACCGGCTGATTCCAGCCAGTTGGAAAACGCGCTAATGATGCACCGGGGCCCCGGCGGTCAGAAGGCGGACGATATCGGGATGGCGGCTCTGCTTGGCATAATCGATGGCGGTATGGCCGGTATAATCGCTGGTCGAAGCGTTCGCGCCGGCGGCGAGCAGAAGCTTTACCACCGCTGCATTGCCAAGACGCGCGGCCTGGATCAAAGGCGTCTCGCCGGACTTGTTGAGGGCTTCGACCGCCGCGCCATGGTGCAGCAGATAGGCCACCACGTCGGCATAGCCGCGCGCCGCCGCCGTCGCCAGCGCGGTATTGCCATATTGGTCGGTGAGGCTGATCAGCGCGCCGCGGTCAAGCAGCAAGGTCACGATATCGAGATGATCGTTGGCCGCGGCCATGACCAGGACCGGCGTGCCCTCGCCGTCGCGGCTATTGGCGCTGTCGCCGGCGGCAAGGGCGGTTCGCGCGGCGTCATAGGAACCATTCGTCGCCGCCACGGTCAGGTTGGTCCTGCCGGTGAGGTTGACATCGACGGCCAGCGCCGGTCTTGCCGCCAGGATCAGGAGGCAGAAGACCGCGGTCACGGCGGCCAGAAGCCCCATCCCCAACCCGCCGGCCTCCATTCCGCCGGCCCAATACCCTCCAACAGCCCGCTCGCGCCCGTCCATCCTGTCAACTCCCACTCGTATCCCGTACCGGCTTCTATCATCCGCCGTGCCGGGGTCGGGTCAAGGGGCAAGCGCTGGGCGAGGGCGGCCCTGAGCCGTTCTTTCCCGCCCGGTCGCAGGTAGGGCCATGTTCTACCATGACCGTGACGGGCAGACGCCCCCGCTTTCCAAGGTCGGACTACCGCGGACTCCGGCGGCGATCCTGTCGGCCGGACTGGTCCTCGGCGCCCTGGCGCTGGCGGTGGCGCGGCCCGACCTTCTGGCCGACCGGGCAAGCCTGGCCGAGCGCGGCGCCCAGGCCCTACTTTTCGTCGGCACGATCGGAAACCTGATCCATGCCGCCGGGATCCAGCCCGGACGCCGTCTGAGCCGCCTGGCCGCCGACCCGCGGATCGCCTGGCCGGCCACCCTGCTCGGGGCCGCCTATTTCTTGTGGATGTCATAAGCCCGTCTGGGCGCGAAGATATGGAGACGCCGGTTGGAACCCCTTGCCAGACGCGGTATTTTCATCGCTGCGGCACTCCTGCTGATCGCGCTGGTGATCATCGGCAGCTATGCCATGTTCTTCAGCGGCCGCCACGAGGACAGCCTGTCTTTCGGCGGCTCCTTCACCCTGACCGATCAGAACGGCCACACGGTGCACGCGCGCGATTTCCGCGGCAAGCTGATGCTGGTCTATTTCGGCTATACGTTCTGCCCCGACCTCTGCCCTACCGAACTTCAGCTCATCACCAGCACGTTGGACCAGCTCGGCCCGGCCGCAGCGAATATCCAGCCGATCTTCATCACCATCGACCCCGCCCGCGACCGGCCGAAACTGCTCAAGGAATATCTTGCGAATTTCTATCCGACCTTCGTCGGCCTGACCGGAACGCCGGCCGAAATCGCCGCCGTCGCTCGCGAATACCGTGTCTATTACGCCAAGGCAGGTGACGCCAAAGCCACAGAGAACTACCTGATGGACCATACCGGCTTTGTCTATCTGCAAGGCCGCAAGGGACAGTCGCTGGGGACCTTCCTGCCCTCCGTCTCGGCGTCCGAGCTTGCCCGCAGCCTGCGTCAGGCGCTCAAAACCGGCTGAATCCCTTAAGCTCGTCCCTCCTCCGGCCGGCCTTACCCCCGGATACCGGGTGATGAAAATCACCCTCACCGACCCTATATCACAAGGGTAGGATCGCGGGCGGCCGGTAGGGCGAAAGCCGCTACCGGTCATGCCGGCGCGGTGTGGCCTGCGCGCATCGCCCGGGAGAAAACACCAAAACACACCTTTTTATGCGGAGAATATTAACGGGTGATGTTTTATGGTGTTGTGTTGGCATGCGGGGCTTGGGATAAGTGACGTCACCTATCCTCGAATAGGCCCGAGGTTGAAAAACCGGAAACGGATGGATCGTGGGTCAGGAAGTTCGGTGGTTTCAAGGCGCGAAGGAATCGGCCATGCTCTATCAGTTGCATGAATTGCAGCTAGCCGCGATGGCGCCACTGCGCCTTGCCGCGGAGGCCGGCCAGCACGCGCTGCGCAATCCCTACAACCCGCTTTCCTATACCCAGGCCGGCCGCATGGCCGCCGCCGCCTGCGATGTCTTCGAACACAGCACGCGCCCGCAGGGCAAGCCCCCCTTCCGCCTGAACAGCACCCTGATCGAGGGGCGCGAAGTGGCGGTTTCCGAGCGCATCGTGCTGCGCCGGACCTTCTGCCAGTTGAAGCGGTTCGAGCGCGATATCGACCGCGACGACCCGAAGCTGCTGATCGTAGCCCCGCTCTCGGGCCATTTCGCCACCCTGCTGCGCGGCACCGTGCAGGCGATGCTCCCCGACCATGATGTCTATGTCACCGACTGGCGCGACGCCAGGCAGGTACCGCTGCACGAGGGCGCGTTCGATCTCGACGATTATATCGATTACGTGATGGCCTTCCTGCGTCACCTCGGGCCGGGCACGCATGTCATGGCGGTGTGCCAGCCCTCCGTGCCGGTTCTGGCCGCGGCCGCCCTGCTGTCGGCGGCGGGCGACCCTTGCGTGCCGGCGACGATGACCCTCATGGGCGGGCCGATCGATACCAGACTCAATCCGACCGTGCCCAACAAGCTCGCGACCGAACGCTCGCTCGACTGGTTCGAACGCTCCGTGATCACCCGCGTGCCGGTGACCTATCCCGGCTTCATGCGCCTGGTCTATCCGGGCTTCGTGCAGCTCACCGGCTTCATGACGATGAATCTCGACCGCCATGTCGGCGCCCATTTCCGCCTGTTCGAGCATCTGGTGCGAGGCGATGGCGATGGCGGCGCGCAGCATCGCGCCTTCTACGACGAATATCGCGCGGTCATGGACCTGCCGGCGGAATATTACCTCCAGACGATCAAGACGGTGTTCCAGGACCATGCCCTGCCCAAGGGCAAGATGACCTGGCGGGGCGAGCGGATCGACCCGGCCGTAATCAAGAAGACGGCGCTGCTGACGGTGGAGGGCGAGTTCGACGATATCTCGGGCCTTGGACAGACCCGCGCGGCGCACGATCTCTGCCGCGGCCTTGATAGCGGCATGCGGCAGCATTACGAGCAGAAGGGCGTCGGCCATTACGGCGTGTTCAACGGCTCGAAATGGCGCAGCGAGATCGCCCCGCGGGTGAAAGCCTTCATCCGCGCCCACCAGGCCTGAACGTGGCCGCGGGCCCGGGCGAGCTTCCTTTCTGGCGCCGCAAGAGCTTGAACGAGATGACGCGGCACGAATGGGAATCGCTCTGCGATGGCTGCGGCAAATGCTGCCTGCATAAGCTCGAAGACGCCGATACCGGCGAAATATCCCCCACCAACGTCGCCTGCCGCCTGCTCGACCTCGGCACCTGCCGCTGCCAGGATTACGCCCATCGCAAAAGCCTGGTGCCCGACTGCCTGCGCCTCACGCCCTTGCGGGTGCGCACGCTGCCCTGGCTGCCGCCAAGCTGCGCCTATCGCCTCCTGGCCGAGGGCAAGGACCTCCATTGGTGGCATCCCCTCGTCTCGGGCGATCCCGAGACGGTGCACCAGGCCGGCATCTCGGTGCGCGGACGCGCCGTGTCCGAGACCAAGGTCGACGACCTCGAAGATTACATCGTCGATTGGCTGGATTAGAGCGGGATAGGGCTTCCCGGAGCGAGAATCGCCCTCTCAATGGGCGAAGATCTGGCTGCGGTCGGCGAAGGCTTTGAATTCCAGCGCATTGCCGCAAGGGTCGAGCAGGAACATCGTCGCCTGTTCTCCCACCTCGCCTTCAAAGCGGATATGCGGCTCGATGATGAAACGCTGGCCGGCCTGGGTGAGGCGCGCCGCCAGCGCCCGCCATTGCGCCAGGGTGAGGATGACGCCGAAATGGCGCACCGGCACCGCGTCGCCGTCCACCTCGCTCACCGCGCGCGCCCCGACCTCGCCCGGCGCCAGATGGGCCACGATCTGATGGCCGTAGAAATCGAAATCGACCCAATCCGCCGCCGAGCGCCCTTCGGGGCAGCCGAGCAGATCGCCATAGAAGGCGCGCGCCTTGGCCAGATCGCTTACCGGAAAGGCGAGATGGAACAGCGGCTGCTCGGACGCGGGCGCGGCGGATGCAGGCTGGGCTGACGGGGATGGGGCGGGCATCGTCGAAACTCCTGATCAAACGGTGGCATGGTCAAAGGGCGGCATGGGCGCAAGGCCGCCACTACAGCCCGGCGCGATCCCTCACGTCAAGCGCCGGCCGCTCTCGCGATCGAAGAGATGGAGATGGCGCGGCTCGATGGCGAAGCGGAGCCGTTCGCCGGCGCGCACCTCGGCATGCCCGGGCAGGCGGGCGACCAGGACATCGGCGCCGAGCCTTCCATGGACAAGCGTGTCCGAGCCCAGCTCCTCCGCCACCTCGACAATCATGGCGAGTTCGCCCACGTCCTTGCCCGCTTCCGCCAGCAGCGCGAGCTTCTCCGGCCGGATGCCAAGCGTCAGCGGCCGGCCGTCGTCTGCCGGCACCCGCGCGCCTTCGAGGGCCAGCCGCACGCCGCCCTCAAGCTCGACCGCGGTGCCGGCGGCGACGAAACGGGCGGGAAGAAAATTCATCGCCGGCGAGCCGATGAAGCCCGCGACATAAAGGCTCGCCGGGTGATCATAGACCTCGCGCGGCGTGCCGATCTGCTCGGCGCGGCCGGCGTTCATCACCACCAGCCGGTCGGCCAGCGTCATCGCCTCCACCTGATCATGGGTGACATAGATCGAGGTGGTGCCGAGGCTGCGGTGCAATTTTCGGATTTCGAGCCGCATCTGCACCCGCAGCAGCGCATCGAGGTTGGAAAGCGGCTCGTCGAACAGGAATACCTGCGGGTCGCGCACGATCGCCCGCCCCATCGCCACCCTCTGGCGCTGACCGCCCGAGAGCTGGCGCGGCTTGCGGGTCAATAACTCGCCCAATTGCAGGATCTCGGCCGCGCGGCCGACGCGCTCGGCGATCTCGGCCCGCTTCATGCCGCGGATCCGCAATCCATAGGCCATGTTGTCGAAGACCGTCATATGGGGATAGAGGGCGTAATTCTGGAACACCATCGCGATGTCGCGCTCCCCGGGTTCCAGCCGGTTGACCACCCGCCCGGCGATCGCCACATCGCC
>CALCYJ010000083.1 GCA_937905845.1 uncultured Rhodospirillales bacterium | reverse complement strand
CGACCATCCCCGCCGCCGGCGGCTCGCCGGCCTCCAGGCTGCTTTGCAGGCGCCGTAGCAGAAGCACCCCTTGCAGCCGCAGCAGCGCGCTGCCGACGAAGGCGCCGAGAACGACCAGGGCCAGCGTCGCCAGAAGCCCGATGGCGCGGCCGACGATGACGAAACCCGCCACTTCGAGCAGCAGCCAGAAAAAGGGTAGAAGCGGAAGAAAAGGAACCATGTCTCGATGTCTCGGGTTGGTGCCGCGCCGATACCGGGATGCGATGCGCAAGGACCGGCTTTAGGAAAACCGGATCCCTGGCGCCTTCAGCCGCTGGCGGCGCATGATCCTGCGGAACGAAAGGGTTCCCGTTCCGTCTCAAGGCCATGCGATGGAGTTGCGGCGCACCGGGACACCGGAAGCCATGCTTGTATCTCGGGACTCGCTCCCCTATTTCAATAGAGTATCACCGCCCCGCCGTCCTGTGCGGCAGCCATTGGCGGCTGGACCAAGGCGATGCCAACCGCTACGGTAGTTCCACCACCGGCCGCCCGGGCGGCCGATGACGACAAGCTCTCGCCGGTTGCCGGCAACCGCCGCCCGCTGGTGACATTGGCCGGACCGGCCCGGCCCAGGTAACGGAATTATGGGCGAAGGCTATAATTTTCTCGACATCATTCTGCTGGCCATGGTCGCGGGCTTCATCGCCCTGCGCCTGCGCAGCGTGCTGGGCCGCCGCACCGGCCACGAAGCCCCGCCGCCGCCGCGGCCCCTGCCGCGCGACGGCACGCCCGAGAGGCAGCGCGAGGCGGGCGTGGTCGTGCCTTTGCCGGCGCCGGCCGTGCCGGCCGCGGTGCTGACCGATCCGACGGCGGCGGGCCTGGCGCGCATCCAGGACGGGGATGCAGCTTTCCGGCCGGAGGAATTTGTCGCCGGCGCCAAGGCCGCCTACGAAATGATCGTCATCGCCTATGCCAAGGGCGACAAGGACACGCTCCGGCCGCTGCTCGGCGACGATGCCTATGCGAGCTTTGCCCAGGGCATCGACGAGCGCCAGACCAAGGGCCAGGTCCAGGAGACCACGCTGGTGGCGCTGCGCCAGGCGGAAATCGTCCGGGCCGATCTCAAGGGCCGCCTGGCCGAGGTCGTGGTGCGTTTCGTCGCCGAACTGATCAACACCACCCGGGACGCAGGCGGAGGGATCGTCGCCGGCAATCCCAATGCCCCCGAAGAGGTCATCGATCTCTGGACCTTCGGCCGCGACCCGCATTCGCGCGATCCCAACTGGCTGCTGATGGCCACCAGCCCGGCGGGCTGAGGGCGCCGCCGTGCGTCGGGCCGAAGGGCGCTGGCCCCTGGCCGGGCCGATCCTGACCGGAGTGGTTCTGGCCGGGGTGGTCCTGGCCGCAGCGGTTGGCCTGTGGTGGCGGCTGCGGCATCCGCCGCCCGAACGCCTGGTCTTAAGGGCGGCGCATTTTTCCAATCTGGCCGGCTGGACGCAGGACGATATCGCGGCGGCGATCCCGGCGCTGCTCGAAAGCTGCAACCGGCGGTTGCGCGAGCCGCCGGGCCGGGCACCGGGCGTTGCCGGAACCGCCGCCGACTGGGCTTCGGCCTGTCAGGTGGCGGCAGCCCTTCCGCCGGGCGATGCCGCCGCCGCCCGTCATTTCTTCGAAGCCCGCTTCGCGCCGCTTCTCGTCACCAACCGGGGCCGCGCCCGGGGACTTTTCACCGGCTATTTCGAGATCAGCGTCAAGGGCAGCCTCACGCAGGATGCGCAGGACCCGGTGCCGATCTACGCCCGCCCGCCCGATCTCGTCACCGCCGATCTCGGCAACTTCCGCCCCAGCCTGAAAGGAATGCATATCGCCGGCCGGGTGGTGAACGGCGCGCTTGAACCCTACCCAGACCGGGCGGCGATCGCCCGCGGCGCGCTCAAGGGTCGCGGCCTTGAGCTGGCCTGGCTCGCCGATCCGGTCGATGCCTTCTTTCTCGAAGTGCAGGGCTCGGGCCGCATCGAACTGCCCGGCGGCGGCGCCGTCACGGTCGGCTATGCGGCGCAGAACGGCCGGCCCTATGTCGCCATCGGACGGGTCCTGCTCGAACAGGGCGCGCTCAAGCGGGGCGATGTCTCGCTCCAAACCATCCGGGCCTGGCTCGCAGCGCATCCGGCGCAGGCGCAGGCGGTGATGGACCGCAATCCCTCCTACGTTTTCTTCCGCAAGCTCGCGGGCGGGCAGCCGATCGGCGCCGAGGGCGTGCCGCTGACGCCGCGCCGCTCGCTCGCCATCGATCGCCGCTTCCTGCCGCTGGGCGTGCCGGTATGGCTCGACACGGTGCGGCCGGCGGAAACGGCGGGAGAGCCCGACCGGCCGCTGCGCCGGCTGCTGGTGACGCAGGATACCGGCGGCGCGATCCGCGGTCCGGTCAGGGGCGATGTCTATTGGGGCGCCGGACCCGCCGCCGCCGCGATCGCCGGGCGGATGCAGAGCCTCGGCCGCTACTGGCTGCTGCTGCCCAAGGCGGTCGCAGCCCGCGATCTTTCCCGGCCGCGCTGATCCGGGCGGCGCGGGTTCAGCCGGTGCCGCCGTCTTCCGCCAGCATCCGCCGGAGATCGGTCTTCAGCACCTTGCCGTAATTGTTCTTGGGCAGCTTCTCGACCAACCGATAGGCTTTGGGCCGCTTGAAACGGGCGATGTGATCAAGGCAGAGCGCGTCAAGCTCGGCCGGGCCGACCGTCCGGCCCGGGGCTGCGACCACGAAGGCCACCACCTCCTCGCCCCAGTCGGGATGCGGCCTGCCGACCACCGAGGCCTCGGACACGGCGGGATGGCGCAGCAGCACTTCCTCGATCTCGCGCGGATAGATGTTGCTGCCGCCCGAGATGATGAGATCCTTGGCGCGGTCCTTGAGGGTGAGGAAGCCTTCGGCATCGAAACAGCCGACATCGCCCGTATGGAGCCAGCCACCGCGCAGCGCCGCGGCACTTGCCGCCTCGTTGCGCCAATAGCCCTGCATCACCACCGATCCGCGCACCATGACCTCGCCGGTCTCGCCCGCCGGCAGGGTGCGGTCCTCCTCGTCGCAGACCCTCACCTCGACATCGGTGCGGGCAATGCCGACGGAGGCCAGGCGCTCGCGGTAGCGCGGGTGGGCGACATCGGCATGCAGCCATTTCGGCAGGCCGGTGATGGTCATCGGCGCTTCGCCCTGGCCATAGATCTGGGCGAAGCGCGGCCCGAGGACGGCGATCGCCGCCAGTATGTCCTCGACATACATCGGCCCGCCGCCATAGACGATGGTCTTGAGATTGCGCAGGTCGCTATCGCCGATCGCCGGGCTGTTGATCAGCCGGTGGACCATGGTGGGGGCGAAGAACAGGCTCGATCCCGGCCAGCGGCCGATCAGGGCCAGCGTCTCGGCCGCGTCGAACCCGCCGCTTTCCGGCACCACCTGGTTTGCGCCTTTGGCCAGGTGCGACAGGCCGCAGAAGCCCGAGCCATGCGACAGCGGCGCGGCATGGATGATCGTATCGGTCGGCGCCACCGGATCGACATCGGCGAAATAATTCATCGTCGCCAGCATCAGGTTGCGGTGGCTGAGCATGGCGCCCTTGGGCCGCCCGGTGGTTCCCGACGTATAGAAGAGCCAGGCGAGATCATCGGGCCCGACATGATCGTTGAGAGCAACCGGATCGCCGGCCAGAAGCCGCTCGTAGGCGGCGCCGGCACCGATGATCACCTGCTCCAGCGCGTCGAGTTCGTCGGCAAGCGGCACGATCTCCTCGGCATGATCGGGTGAGATGATGCAGATCCGCGCCTGCGCATCTTCGAGGATCCAGGCCACTTCGCGCGCATGAAGCTTGGCATTGATCGGCACCGCGACCAGACCGGCATGCCAGATGGCGAACAAGACCTCGGTATATTCGGCGCGATTGCCCATCAGGATGCCGACCCGATCGCCCGGGCGCAGGCCGAAGCGGCCCGACAGCGCGCCGGCCAGCGCCGCGCTGCGGCGGGCGAGCATCCGGTAGTCGAGGCGGATCTCTTGTCCGACCGATACCGCCGGCCGGTCGCCGAGCCAGGTCGCCGTTCGCGCCAGCAGCAGCGCCATATTCATCGCCGATCCCTCGCTTTCGCCGATACTATCCCGCCGCGCCGGCCGCGCCGGTCGCGCCAGGCATGCCGGGCAGGAAGACGATCTCCGAACGGGCGGCGCGCTGGCGGATCGCGCGGGCGGCGGCATAATCGGGCGAGGCATACCATTCCTGCGCCCGGGCGAGGCTCGGGAAGGCCAGAATCACCACCCGGTGCCAGTTCTTGTTGCCTTCCAGCACCGTGACCTCGCCGCCGCGCGCGATATACTGGCCGCCGAAGGCCGCGACGCTGGCGCTGGCAAGCGAGATATAGGCGGCATAGGCGTCCTTGTCGGTGACCTCGACATTGGCGATGACATAGGCCGTCATTCTCTGGTCCTTTCGAGCTTCAGTTGGTGGCGGGCTGGAAGCTGGCCGGCGCCGGCTGCACGACCTTCACCCCGTCGGCTTCGACTTCGAGGATGGCAAGCCCGCGCTCCGCCACGCCGTCGGCACCGAAGCGGAAGATGCCGTCATAGCCGGAGAAGCCGTTGGGATTGCTCAAGGCCTGCGCGGAAAAGATCGCAGGCCCGGGTGTTTTCGCCAAAGCCGCCGCCAGCGCGATGGCATCGTAGCCAAGGCTGGCGATACGCGGCGGGGGATGGCCATAGGCGGCGGCGAAGCGCTTGGCGAAGGCGGCGGTGTCAGCCGGCGGCGAGGCGGCGTACCAGCCGCCGACCAGCGTCGGCTCGCGGCCCAGATCCGGCACGTCCCAGAGCCCGGTGCCGAGGAAGCGGACCTTGTCCGGGTCGATGGCGTAATAGGGCAGAAGCGGCGCCAGCGCCTTGAGCCGGCCACCGCCTTCGGCCAGGAGCAGCGCCTGGAAGGGCGGCGTCAGGCGGGCGTCCTCCTGCGTCAGGGTCGCATCGGCATGCGGGTTGTTGCCCGCCGCCCGCAACGGACCATGGCCGGCCAATTGCTCGACCGCGGAGGTCAGGTCCGGCTGATCGGCGGGATAGGTGACGAGTTTCGCAAGCGTTCCGCCTTCCTTTTGCAGCGCCGTCTTGTAGGCGCCGGCGATCACCGTGCCATAGGGATTTTCCGGCAGCAGGGCAGCGAACGTGTTCAGGCCCTGCGCCCGGGCGTAACGCACCACCTCCGCCACCTGCTGTTCGG
This sequence comes from uncultured Rhodospirillales bacterium, assembly GCA_937905845.1. Classification (GTDB taxonomy): domain Bacteria; phylum Pseudomonadota; class Alphaproteobacteria; order Ferrovibrionales; family Ferrovibrionaceae; genus CALCYJ01. The sequence continues at coordinate 778 of CALCYJ010000083.1, read as the reverse complement.
GCGTGAAGCCCAGGATATAGACGCCGGTGCCGGCCACGCTGCTGTCGCTGGAAAACGACAGGACCGGGATGCTCCGGGGTTGGGCCAGCGGGGCCACCGCCTTTGTCGCGCCGGCGGTGAGCGGCCCGATGATGATCTCCGCCCCTTGCCCAAGCGCTGCCGCCGCGGCCGTTGCGGCGCCGGCGGGCTCGCTGGTGGTATCGTAAGGCAGAAGCGCGATCGACGCATTGCCGCTGTCGAACAGCGCCAGTTCGGCCGCATCGAGCAGTGCCCGCCCGATGGCGGCGTTGCTGCCGGTGAGCGGCAGCAGCAGGCCGATGCGCACGCTCGCCGTCTGGGCGGCCGGCGGCAAGGGTGCCGCGGGCGATGTGGCGGCCGGCGACGCGGGCGCGGGGAGCGGCGTGATGGTCGCCGTGGGCGGTGCGGCTGCCGCTGGCGCGGCGGGGCCCGTCTCTTGTACGCTCTGGCAGCCGGCCAGCCCGGCCGTGAGCGCCAGGAGCAGCGGCGCCAGCAGGAAGACGGGCCGGAACAGGGGCCGGAACAGGGAAACGCGCATCCGCAATGACCTCCAGGCAGGCGACGACAGCAAAGGCATCCTCCTCGACGGCGCGGCCGGCGGATGCGGCCTTAACCCTGCACGCTAGCGAGGCGGCGGCCGGAAGTAAACCACCGCCCGCCCGGCCCCAGGGCGGCCTTTATGTGACGGCGACGCCGATCGGCAATCTTGGCGACGTTACGCTGCGGGCGCTCGATCTGCTGGCCGGGGCGGATGTCGTCG
>CALCYJ010000082.1 GCA_937905845.1 uncultured Rhodospirillales bacterium | reverse complement strand
ATCGGCCTGCGCCTCTTCGCCAATGGCGTCGCGGGCGATTTGCTGCTCGATTACGGCGATTTCGCCGTCCGCGCCACGCTGGTCCACCTGGCCTTGAGCCCGACCCCGAACTGCCGCGGCAAATAGGGAAGGATTGGTCGTGACAAGCGGGCCGGGCTTTGCTACAACCTCGGCCGCGCGGGTGCATAGCTCAGTTGGTAGAGCAGCTGACTCTTAATCAGCGGGCCCAAGGTTCGAGTCCTTGTGCACCCACCAAAAATTTCAAGGCGTTAGCGCGTGTCCCGCCGGCGCCGGCATGTCCCGCCCGGCCGCCTGGCCCGCGGGGTGGGGCCGGCTTTGCCGCGCGCGCGGATGCCGGCCGGGCGCACAGGTGCCGATCGGGCCTCTACGGGTTAAGCTGGCGCCCCCAACCGGGGCGGCGGCGAAATCAGGAGGGCCAAGGCATGACACGGCAAGCGGCGAAGGCCAGCGTGCAGATCGAGAACGAGCATGTGCGGGTGACGGAATGGCGCTTCCAGCCGGGAGCCGCGACCGGCCATCATGTGCACGCCCATGATTACGTGGTCGTGCCGGTAACCTCGGGAGACTTGCAGCTGGTGGACGAGGCCGGTACCGCCGTCTCCAGGCTTGAAACGGGCAAGGCCTACACCCGGCAGGCCGGCGTGGCGCATGACGTCATCAACGGCAATCCCTTCGAGTTCGTCTTCATCGAGATCGAGCTGAAAGACACCGGCCCCAAGGCCGGCCACGCCCGGGCGTAACCGCGCGCCCTTTTGCGCTATTTTTTCGTAGCGCTTGCTTCCTCGATCACCTGGAGCGCCAGGGCCGAGTGGGCATAGGAGCCGCCCGCGCGCATCTCGGCCGCGACCCAGATCGCCTCCATGATCTCCTCCGCGCTCGCGCCCTGGCGCAGGGCGGCGTGCGTGTGGCTGTCGATGCAATAGGGGCATTGCGTCACATGCGCCACCGCGACGGCGATGATCTGCTTGATTTTGGTCGATAGCGCGCCCTCGGCGAAAACCTTCTGGCTGAAGGCTTGAAAGGCGGCTTCGGTATCCGGGGCAAGCGCCCGGCGCGCGTCGGCAAGAGCGCGGGTCGGCAGCGGATAGACATGGTCGTGCATGAAACCCTCCTTGAACCTGAGGCCCGGAACGAAGCGGGCCGGCTTTTCGCGTGGAAGGATCCCGGCGGAATCGCAGCGGCATTGCGGTCTGTCCGCGCGGCGTCGATCCACCCCGATCCCTGCCGGTAAAAGTTGCGGTCGGCACGGCGTCATTGGCGTGCCGACCGCATGGGCTCCGTGATGCGATGCCGGCGGGCCGGTTCCCGCCGGCGAGAGCATTTCACGATCGATTGGACTCAGAGAATGCTCATAGCCCGTTGTTCTGACTCATATTTTTGAGAGACAAAATTCTCGCATCTTCTCACGATTACGCTCTGGAGGCCGCTCAATCTTGACCTCAAACAATTCATACCATATATATCTTTAAAGGACACGATAAACGGGTTTATGTCGCTTCACGATTCACTTGAATCGGGAATTGCGCCCGGCCTGTTGCGTCTGTGAATCGTTTCCCGGATAAAGCAGATTGGCTTTCCGGGGACAGGCCTTGTGACGTGGCGCAGGCCCTCGTGACGTGGCGGAGATCTTGCGCCCGCCGGAGGCCCAAGGCCGGATGCCGCCGGGCGAAGAATGGGGAAGTGATGAGTATCGATGCGCAGAGTGCCGAGGCGCGGCGGAGCCTGATCACCGAGGAAATCATCGGCCGTACCGGCATCGACGAGGCGATGATCGAGCGCCTGGTGCGGGAATTCTACCGCCGGATCCTGGAGGATCCGCTTCTGGGCCCGATTTTCCAGGCGCGGGTGGCCGATTGGCCGGTGCATCTGGCGCGGATGTGCGATTTCTGGTCGTCGGTCGTGCTGATGAGCGGCCGCTATCACGGGCAGCCGATGGCGACGCATCTGCCGCTGCCCGTCGATACGCCGCATTTCGACCGCTGGCTGGAACTCTTCGCCGCCACCGCGCACGACCTGTTCCCGCGGCATGCCGCCGAGTATTTCCTCGAACGCGCCCACCGGATCGCCGACAGTCTCGAACTTGGCATCGCGGCGCAAAAGGGCGAGATCCGGCCGAAACGGACGCGCCCCGCGCCGACCTTCGGCCCGGCGCCGGACCGCACGAACCAGCCATGACCAGGCCGCAGGGCCTGCCCGCGGGTCTGGTGGCCTATAAGCGGACAGCAATCTTCGACGAGAGCACGATGCCGGCCGGCCTGCGCCGCGGTCACCGCACCAAGGACGGTGTCTGGGGCCTGATCCGGGTCCTCGACGGCCGTCTGCGCTATCGGATTCTCGAACCCCTGTCGGAAGAAATCCTCGATTCCGAGCGATACGGCGTGGTGTGGCCGGCACAGAGCCACGAGGTCGAGCCGATCGGCGCGGTGCGCTTCTTCGTCGAATTCTATGCCGAGCCGGCGACCGTGGCGGCGCAGGACGCCCTGAGACCGGGCAAGGGGGATGGAATCCATGACTGACATCGCCCTGGCCCGGGCCATTCACGTCCTGGCGGTCGTCGTCTGGATCGGCGGCGTCGCGATGGTGACGACCGTGATCCTGCCGCTGCTCCGCCGCGAGGGCGCGCCCGCCGCGCGGCTGGCGCTGTTCGCGGCCGTCGAGCGGCGATTCATCTGGCAGGCGCGCATCGCCACCCTACTGGTGGCGGCGAGCGGCTTCTACCTGGTACAGCGGCTTGGCCTGTGGGACCGGTTCCGCCTGGCGGAATTCTGGTGGATGCATGCCATGGTCTGCCTGTGGCTGATCTTTACCCTGCTGCTCTTCGTCGGCGAGCCGCTGATCCTGCACCGCTGGCTGCACCGGCGGGCGATGCAGGCCTCGGATGCCACCTTCGCCCTTCTGCACCGGCTGCATTGGGTCCTGCTGGCCTTGAGCCTCCTCACCATTCTGGCCGCGGTGATGGGCAGCACCTTGTAGCCCCCTGTCGTGTCGCTGGTAGTTGCAGCGCCCAAGGGCTATTCTGGCGTCATGGCAGAGGATGATCGGGCCGCGCCGGAATTCGCGCTTTTCGCCACCGCCATCGGCCGCTGCGGCATCGCCTGGAGCGGGCGGGGGATTTTGGCCGTTCAGCTTCCCGAGGCCAGCGAACGGGCGATGCGGGCGCGGCTGCGGCGCGAATTGCCGGGCGCCCGCTCGGGGGAGCCGCCGCCCGCGGTGCGGCAGGCGATTGCCGCCATCGTGGCGCTGCTCGAAGGCGAGGCGCGCGATCTTTCCGCCATCCCCCTCGACATGGCGCGCGTGCCGCCGTTCCACCGCCGCGTCTATGAGGTTGCGCGCACCATCGCGCCCGGCCGCACGCTGTCCTATAGCGAAATCGCGGCGCGGTTGGGCGAGCCGGGTGCGGCGCGCGCCGTGGGCCAGGCTCTGGGGCGCAATCCCTTCGCCATCGTCGTTCCCTGCCACCGCGTTCTGGCGGCGCACGGCAAGCCCGGCGGCTTCACCGCCATGGGCGGCGTCGCAACCAAATATCGCCTGCTCAGGATCGAAGGCGCGCTGCCTGCCGACCTTTTCTCCTGACGGGGATATGCCGTGAGTGCGATCTATGTCGATGCCGACGCCTGCCCGGTGCGCGAGGAGGTCTATCGCGTCGCCGGTCGTTATGACGTGCCGGTCTTCGTCGTTTCCAACGGTTCGCGTCCCATCGCGCCGCCCGGGCTGGCGAACGTGCGCCTGATCCTCGTCGCCGAAGGGGCGGACCAGGCCGACGACTGGATCGCCGAACGTATCGCCGCGGCCGATGTCTGCGTGACGGCGGATATTCCGCTGGCCTCGCGCTGCCTGGCCAAGGGCGCCGGCGCCCTCTCGCCCGCCGGCCGGCCGTGGACCCGCGACAATATCGGCAATGCCCTCGCCGGCCGGGAAGTGGCCCGCCACCTGCGCGAGATCGGTCTGGGCTCCAAAGGTCCGCCGCCGTTCACCAGGGCCGACAAGTCGCGCTTTCTCGGCGCGCTCGACGCGGCGCTGCGAACGGTGCAGCGGCGCCAGGCCTAAGCGGCTTCGATCCGCACCCCTTCCTGCTCGCAGCTATTGGCGATGTCCGACACGGTCGCCCGCTGCATGTCGCGCCTGAAGCGCAGATCGTCGAATTCCAGGCCGCGGTGCATGGTGCAGCGGTTGTCCCACATCACGAGATCGAAGGTCCGCCAGCGGTGGCAATGGACGAAGCGGCGCTCGGTTGCGTGGGCGACCAGATCGTCGATGAGCTGGCGCCCTTCGGCGTCCGCCAGCCCGAAGATGCGCCCGGCGTGGGAGGCGAGATAGAGCGATTTGCGTGCCGTCTCGGGGATCGTCCGCACCACCATCTGCGGCACCGGGGGAAGGGCCTGGTGCTCGGTGTCGGAAAAGTTGGTGAAGCCGAGCCGGGCGCGCGAGGTGAAGATCGAATGTTCGGCGATCAACCCTTCGAGGCGGCGCGCCATGTCGGGGGGAAGCGCATCGTAGGCGGCGCGCTCGTCGGCAAATTCGGTATGGCCGCCGAAGGGCGGGATCGAGCGGGCATAGAGCAGCGACGCCCGGGCGGGCAGATGCTTGAACGAACTGTCGGTATGCCACAGGCGGTTGCCGAGCTGGAACATGCGCAGCCGGCTGTCCTCGCCCCAGACTTCGTTATTGTGGTTGAGGTTGGAGACATCGGCCAGATCCGCGCGCACCCGCAACGGGGCGTCGGCGCGATAGACGCCGATCGAGGTTTCGAGCGGGCCGAAATGCTGGGCGAAGCCGGTATGCTGCTCTGGCGAGAGATGCTGATCGGGAAAGATCAGCACCGCATAGCGGGCGAAAGCGTCGCGGATCGCCGCAAGATCGGCCGGATCGAGCGGGCGCGACAGATCGATATCGCCGATTTCGGCGATGAAGTCCGGCGTGACGGGGAACAGGCTGATGGCCACGATCGCTTCCTCCTCCGATCATCCTTGCTTTTGCCGCCACTTCATCACCTTCCGCCTCGCGGCGCAACCCGGCCCGGCCGGTGCGACCGGCGCGGTCTTAAGCGCGGGCGGTCAGGCGGGCGGCGCGGAAAGGCCGCCGGCGATCAGATCGATGAGGTTGTCGACATAGCGCGACATCTCGCTCCGCCAGCCGCGCGGCCGCGGCCGCCGCATGCCGGTCTGGCGTTCGGCCAGGGCATAGACCATGAGGCTGCCCGATAGGGCGATGCGCTGATTGAGCCGGGTGCGCGGGATTGCCGGCAGGATCTGCTGGATGAGATGGCTGGTTCGGATCAGTCCCTCGTCCAGGCCGCCGTGGAGGAGGCGCGCGACATCGATCTGCGGACAGAGGTTGGCTTGCGCGAGAAAGCGGACATAGTAATCTTCACCGTCGCTCTCCAGCAGCCGTTCCGCCAGCGGCCATACCCGCGCCGCGACCACGGCGCGCAGCTCGCCTGTCCGGCCGGTCCGTTCGATCTCCTCCAGCATGCGCAGGCGCCGCTCGTTGATCGGCGTGACGCGCGCGGCGAAGATCGCCTCGATCAGACCCTGGCGCGAGCCGAAATGGTAATGGAGCGCCGCCGTGTTGCGCTGACCGGCGGCCAGCGTGATCTGGCGCAGCGAGACATGCTCGACCCCCTGTTCGGCCATCAGCCGCTCGGCGGTGTCGATCAGCAATTGCTTCGTGGGATGCTCGGTCATGACCGCTCCGCCTGTCTTCGCGCTGCCAACTTGACAGGTAATTAAAACATGTTCTTTAATTCTGGCAAGAACCCAGTGCCGGCCGCGGCCGGCGCGGCGCGCCATGGCCGGCCGGCATGACGAAAGAGGAGAAACCGGTGGCCGGTGGCGTGAGGGGATGGATTTCGCGGATCGCGGCGGCTTGCGTTATCGCATCGGGGCCCGGGCGGCGTCGGATCGCGGGCGGCGCGTGAGCGGGCAGGGGCCGGGGTTCGCCCGGCTGTTCAACCCGCGCTCGATCGCCGTCATCGGGGCCTCGCAGG
>CALCYJ010000081.1 GCA_937905845.1 uncultured Rhodospirillales bacterium | reverse complement strand
CCTTCATGTGCAGCAGAGCCAGTGGGGCACCGACGACCGGCTTCCCATCATCCGCATCGATAGTGCCGCCGACGAGCCGGGCCGGTTTCGCGAGCCGGCGGTCGCGCTGATCGCCGATGCGGCGCAGGCCGCGGATGCGCTCTGCCGGTGCCTTGCCCGGTCGGGCCGCAAGCGGCCGTCGCGCCGCGCGGAAATCGATGGTCATCGTCAGGTGGTGGCGGCGCAGATGGCCCGCCTGCAACCGCAACTGGATTTCATCGCGGCGATGCGCGCGGCGCTGCCCGAGGATGGCATCCTGGTCGATGAAGTAACGCAGATCGGTTTCGTGAGCCGGCTGGCCTTTCCGGTGCTGCGGCCGCGCAGCTTCCTCTCGCCCGGCTATCAGGACAATCTCGGCTGGGGCTATGGCGCCGCCCTGGGTGCCAAGGCCGCCTGCCCCGAGCGGCCGGTGCTGGCGATCGCCGGCGACGGCGGCTTTCTCTATCAGCTGGGCGAGCTTGCGAGTGCCGTGCAGCACAAGCTCGCGGTGGTCGTCGTCGTTTTCGACAATGGGCAGTTCGGCAATGTCCGGCGCATTCAGGAAGAACAATACGGCGGCCGGATCATCGCGTCCGACCTCGTCAATCCCGATTTCGTCCGGCTCGCGGAAGCCTTCGGGGTTTCGGCTTTTCGCGCCGAAACGCCGAAGGCGCTGGGCGAGGCGATCGGGCGGGCGTTCGCCCTGCGGGCCCCGGCGCTGATCCATGTGCCCTGCGGCCCGATGCCGAGCCCGTGGGAGATGATCCTGATGCCGCGCAACCGCGGGGTCTGAACCGCGCGGAAATCGCCGCCGGATGGGTTGTGTGCGAGATCCCGTCTGCTATGGTGGCGCCGCCGCCGCCCCGGACCGCCTGGCTAGGCATGCCGTTCGCCGAAAAGCTTCGGTCCGGTGCTACGGCATCGTGGTGTATGTAACGGTGATCCCATGTTTCCCGAACGGCTTACCGAAGGTTATCGCGCCTTTCTTGACGGTCGCTTTTCCGGCGAACGTTCCCGCTATGAAATGCTGGCCGAGAAGGGGCAGCGGCCGGAGATCATGGTCTTCGGCTGTGTCGATTCGCGTGTCTCGCCCGAAGTGATCTTCGATGCCGCGCCCGGCGAATTGCTGGTGGCGCGCAATGTCGCCAATCTCGTGCCCCCTTACGAATCGAACCGCGATTCGCAGCATGGCACGAGTGCGGCGCTCGAATTCGGCGTCCAGGCCCTGAAGGTCAGGCATATCGTCGTGCTCGGTCATGCTTTTTGCGGCGGCATCCGCGCCTTTGCCGACGATCAGGAGCCGCTGTCGCCCGGCGACTTCATCGGCCGCTGGATGTCGCAGATCGCCCCCGCCGCGGAAGGCCTCGGCCCGCGCGATGCAGGCGACGGCGACGCCTATCTGCGCCGGCTCGAATTCGCCTCCGTCGAACTCAGCTTGCGGAACCTGATGAGCTTTCCCTTCGTGCGCACGCGGGTCGAAAGCGGCCAGCTCGCGCTGCACGGCGCCTATTTCGGCGTCGCCAGCGGCCGCCTGCTGGTGCGCGATCCCGACAGCGGACGGTTCGAGCCGGTGGCGGGCGAAGGACCGGCGCGGCCGCTCGCGGGGGGCTGCTGCTAGCGCCGGCTCCCGCCTATAATTCCGGCTCCCGCCAGCATTGCACCAGCGCGATACAGCCGGGCTCGTTGCTCATCAGCCGGATCGGGAAACCGTGCAGCTTCAGGACGGCGGCGACCAGGCTCAGGCCGAGGCCGGCGCCTTTGCTGGCGCGGCTGCGGTCGGACCGGTAGAAGCGCCGGAACGCCGCCTCGCGTTCGGCTTCCGGCACGCCCGGGCCGCTATCGGCGACGCGCAGGAGCGGGCGGTCGCCGGTCATCGTCAGGGCGATTTCGACCCGCCCGCCCGCCGGCGTGAACTTGATGGCATTGTCGATCAGATTGACCAGCACTTCGACGATGAGATCGCGGTCTCCAAGAATGGATGCGGCTTCTTCCGCGGCCACCATCAAGGCGATGGCCTTGTCCTCCGCCAGCGGGCGATAGGTTTCGCCGGTCTCGCGTACCACCTCGGCCAGATCGAAAGGGGCGAAGCCGGCATAGCGGTGGCCCTGCTCGATTTCCGCGATGCGCAGCAGCGCGGTCGCGACCAGGAGTGTCTGGTCGATGCCGGCGATCGCCCGGTCGATGACGGGAAGGACCTGCTCGAGGTTCCCTGCGTGCTCGCGCCCGCGCTCCAGCCGCGCCCGGACGGCGGTGAGCGGCGTGCGCAGATCATGGGCGATATCCTCGCCGACGCCCTTGAGCGCCACGACCAGCTCCTCCAGGCGGACCAGGATGCGGTTGACGATGGCGGAAAGCTGATCGATCTCATCGCCGGGCTGGCGGACCGGAAACCGCTCGTCGAGATGGCCGGCGATGATCCGCTCCGCCGTCAGCCGCAGCCGGGACAGCCGCCGCCCCGAGCGCACCGCGACCAGGATGCCGCCGGCGATGCTGAGCAGGATGGCGGGGATCAGCGCCAGGAGCAGGGCGCGCAGCAGGCTCGCGCGGAGCGCCAGAACGTCATCGATTGTGCGCGCCACCACCAGGATGCGTCCTTGCGCCAGGATGCGTCCGGCGACGCGCTCGGGGTGCCGGCGGCCATCCTCGCTATCGATGAGATGGAGCATGTGTACCCGGCCGTCGAGCTTGAGCTTCGGCGGAACGGACGGGATGTCGCCGGCGATGCGGTGGCCGTCCCGGGCGAACAGGCTGACCATGGTGAGAACCCGCGGCTTGTGCTGCATGCGGGAGGTGATCATGAAGGGCAGCAGGCCTGGCGGCCGTTCCGACAGAAGCTCGATCTGCTCCAGAACCGACATGTCGATCGTGTCGAACAGCGCGTAGGTGCCGAACCCATAGGCGATGGCGAATACCGCGATCGTGCCGAGGGTGAAGGCCAGGGCGACCAGGGTGCCCCAGCGGACGCCGGTGCGGCGGAGGATTTCAGGCAGGCGCACGAAGAATGAATCCGACGCCCCTGACGTTGCTGATCAAGGGCGCCTCGCCGTCTCCATCCACCTTGCGCCGCAGCCGGCCCATATGCACATCGACCAGGTTGGTGTTGGGGACGAAATGATAGTGCCAGATGTCCTCCAACAGCATGGCGCGGGTGACGATCTGGCCCTCGCGCCGCATCAGATATTCCAGCAGCTTGAATTCCCGCATCAAAAGCTCGAGCGGGCGGCGCGAGCGCCAGCCCTGGCGCTCGATCAGGTCGAGTTCGAGCGGCCCGACGCGCAGGATGGCCTCGTGGCTGTCGACGGGACGGCGCAGCAGGACTTCGAGGCGGGCGGAAAGCTCGGCCAGCGCGAAGGGCTTGATCAGATAATCGTCGCCGCCGGCCCGCAGCCCGAGAATCCGGTCGTCGATGGCGCCGAGCGCGCTCAGGATCAGCGCCGGCGTGCGGATCTTCTCCTGCCGCAATTGCCGGACGATGGCAAGGCCGTCGAGCCCGGGCAGCATGCGGTCGACGATCATCAGGTCCCAATGTTCGCTGCGGCCCCGCTCGAGGCCGCTGGTGCCATCGCCGGCCTGCTGCACGACATATCCCTTGCGGCCTAGCTCCGCCACGACTTCGGTGGCGATATCGAAATCGTCTTCGATCAGAAGAACCTTCGTCATCAAGGACCCTTTCCCGGGTTCCCGGCCGGTCCAGCATTGGTTCCGGCCGCGGCGCCGTCAAGGCCAAGTGTCCGGACGCAGGGCAATCGTGTCATGGAATTTAATCGCGCGCGGTGATTCCGCCGGGCGATGCTAGGCGCCGGCGGAATAAAGCGAAGGCGCGCGCAGACGCGCCCGGGATCACGAGGAACCAGGATGGCGTCCAATACCCGCAAGGAAGGGTCCGCACCCACCCGCGCACACGACGGGAAGCTTGCGCGCGAGGTGACGGAGACGGCGGAATCGGGCGATCCCGGACGCCGCGCCGTGCTCAGAGGCGGATTGGCGATGGCGGGCGGCGCCCTGCTGTGGCCCGCGATCGGACGGACGGCGGAAGCCGCCACGCCGGCGGCCACAGCGACATCACACGCCGCGGCCGCGGCGCCCGCTGCGGCCGAGCCGTCCGCGCCGCCGGCCGATCCCGACTGGTCGCAGTCGCTCGGGCCGGGCGTGGTGGATCGTCCTTACGGAAAGCCGTCGCAATTCGTCAAGGACGTGATCCGGCGCAATGTGCCGTGGCTGACGGCGACGACGCAATCCTCCGTCAGCTTCACGCCCTTGCAGCATCAGACCGGCATCCTGACCGCCAACGGCCTGTTCTTCGAGCGCTATCACGCCGGCCGGGCCAGCGTCGATCCGGCGCAGCACCGGCTGCTGATCCACGGGCTGGTGGATCGGCCGCTGATTCTGAGCATGGAGGATATCCGCCGCTTCCCCGCCGTCTCGCGCATCCATTTCATCGAATGCCCGGCCAACGGCGGCATGGAATGGCGGGCGGCGCAGCTCAATTCGCTGCAATTCACCCATGGCATGGTGAGCTGCGCGCAATGGACCGGCGTGAAGCTTTCGACGTTGCTGGCGGAGGTCGGCATCAAGTCCAAGGCCCGCTGGGTGCTGGCCGAGGGCGCCGACGGCGCCCATATGGACCGCAGCCTGCCGCTGGCGAAATGCCTGGAGGATTGTCTCGTCGTCTATGGGCAGAACGGCGAAGCGCTGCGGCCCGAGCAGGGGTTTCCGCTGCGCCTGATCGTTCCGGGCTGGCAGGGCAATGTCAATATCAAGTGGCTGCGGCGGCTCGAACTTGGCGACCGGCCCTGGTTCACCCGGGAAGAAACGGCGAAATACACCGAACTCATGCCCGATGGCCAAGCCCGGGCCTTCACCTGGGCGATCTATGCCAAATCGGTGATCACCTCGCCCTGCCCGGAATTGCCCCCCGACAAGCCCGGCCTTTACGAGGTCCGCGGCTTCGCCTGGAGCGGCAACGGGCGCATCCGCCGCGTTGATGTCTCCTGGGACGGCGGCGTCAACTGGGTTGAGGCCAGGCTGGAAGCGCCGGTGCTGGCGAAGGCTTTGACGCGCTTTACCGCCGAATGGCGCTGGGACGGCAAGCCGGCGCTGCTGCAATCGCGCGCCGTGGACGAGACCGGCTATGTCCAGCCAACGATCGCCGAATTGCGCAAGATCCGCGGCGTCAATCCCATTTACAACAACAATTCGATCCAGACCTGGCAGGTGAAGGCGGATGGGAGCGTCTTCGATGTCCAATTGGGTTGAAAGCCTTATCGCGGCAGCTTTTGCCGCACTTCTGTTCATCGCGCCGGCCGCGGCGGCGCCGGGCGCTTCGGCCGAGGCGTCCACCTCTGCAGCGGCCCGGGCGCTGGCCGCGGATGCGCCGGCGGTTCCGGCGGAGAGCCGCCGCGTCGGCTATTACGGCTATGGCCATGTGCCGAGCCCGCAGGCGATCGCCGGCTGGTCGATCGCCGTCCGACCCGACGGGCAGGGCCTGCCGCCGGGGCAGGGCGGTGTCGCGCACGGCGCCGATGTCTATGCGCAGCAATGCGCCGCCTGCCACGGCACGTTCGGCGAAGGCGAGGCGCGCTATCCCAAGCTCGCCGGCAATTCCAAACTGACCGCCGACCGGCCGGTCAAGACCGTCGGCAATTACTGGCCCTATGCCACGACGCTCTGGGATTATATCGACCGCGCCATGCCCTTCCCCTCGCCGCACAGCCTGTCGGTCGACGATGTCTATGCCATCACCGCCTATATCCTCAACCTGAACAATATCGTCCCCGACAATTTCATTGCCGACCACAACAGCCTGCCCAAGGTGAAGATGCCGAACCGGCACGGCTTCATCCTGCGCGATCCCAGACCGGATACAGATGATGTCGCCTGTATGTCGCGCTGCCTTTCGCCGCAAGCGGTGCGGATCGTCTCGACGGCGGAAGGCAAGGGCCTGACGCCGCGCACCACCGGGCCGCTGGACGAGATGGCGCCGAAATGAAGCGCCGCGGGCGCCGGGATGCCGAACCCGCAGGAAAAGGGCCGATGAGAGCGCCGCCGCCGCCATCCGTCCTCGTCCTCCTCGGGCTTGGCGCCGCTATGCTCGCCGCCCATCCCGCCCGGTCATTCGCCGCCGCTCAGGCTTCCGCCCCGGTGGCCGCAAGCCTGCCCGGCGAGGCCCTGGCCTTCGACCGCACGAAGGGCAATTGCCTTGCCTGCCACACTTTGCCCGGCAGCGACGTGCCGAGCAATGTCGGGCCGGCGCTGATCCATATGCAGGCGCGTTTCCCCGATCGCGCCACGCTCTATGCCATTCTTTACGACGAGGCGCGGCGCAATCCGCAGACCGTGATGCCGCCCTTCGGCCAGAACCGGATTCTCACGCCGGCGGAAATCAACCAGATCATCGATTATCTCGACACGTTGTAAGAGCGACGCGGCGCGGCGCTGGAATGGAGGATGCATGAAGGACGATACCGTCGTGACGAAAGGCCGCCATCCCGCCAGCCGCCGCCAGGTGCTGCACGGCATCGCGCTGGCGGGGCTGGGAATGGTCGCTGGCGGTGCCGGTGTGCTGGATGCCGCCTGGCCGGCGGCGGCGGCGGTGCCCGCGTCGGGGTGGCCGCAGCAGGCTTTCGCGCAGAAGAGCGAGGCGGCAGCGCTGAAGGCGCTCTACGGCCTTGCGGCCGAACCCTCGGACAAGGTCGCCCTGGACGTACCCGAAATCGCCGAGAACGGTGCGGTCGTTCCGGTATCGCTCACCACCAGCTTGCCGGACGTGAGTGCGATTTCCTTCCTGGTATCGGGAAACCCCTTCACGCTTGCGGCCAGCTATCGCCTTTCCCCCGGCACCGAGGCCGACGTGTCGTGCCGGCTGAAAATGGCGAAGACGAGCGATGTCATCGCCCTGGTGCTCGCCGGCGGCAAGCTCTACAGCACGCGCAAGCAGGTCAAGGTGACGCTCGGCGGCTGCGGCGGCTGAGACTTAAGGAGATCCATCATGCCATCCACCATCCGCGTCCGCGCCATCGCCGGCAGCGATACGACCGAGGTCCAGGTGCTGATCCAGCATCCAATGGATTCGGGCTTCGTGAAGGACAAGAACGGCACGCTCATCCCCTCCCATTACATCGAGACTGTCACCTTCGCCTGGAACGGCAAGCCGGTCTTCACCGCCTATTGGGGGCCGGCGGTCTCCAAGGATCCCTATCTCAAATTCGCCTTCAAGGGCGGCAAGAAAGGCGATCCGTTGCAGATCGCCTGGACGGACAATCTCGGCCAGGGCGATGCCACGACGGCCAGGCTGTTATAGCGGCGGCGACGGCCGGACAAGGATCGAAAGGGGCGGCGATGCAGCGGGGAGGATCGGGACGGCTTTCGCGGAGACTTCCGGGCGGGTTCCTGGCGTCGCTCGTTGCGCTGCTCTGCGCGCTGGCGCCGCCGGCCGTGGCCGCGGCCGCAAACAAGGTCGATCCGGCCGCCGATCTCCAGGCTTTCCAGGCCTATTTCCATGCCGCCTTCCCGACGGTCGCCCTCGATGATTTCGCCAACGGCCCCTATGCGGTGAACCAGGACATGCGCAAGCAATGGGAGGAGATCATGCAATTTCCTCCCTACGATTTCGCGCTCGATGCCGGCAAGACGGCTTTCGCGACACCGTTCAAGAACGGCAAGACCTATGCCGGCTGCTTTCCCAAGGGCGGCATCGGCATCCGCCAGGACTATCCCTATTTCGATGCAAAATCGGGCGAGGTGGTGACGCTCGATCTGGCGATCAACCAATGCCGCGTGCGCAACGGCGAGAAACCGCTTCCCTATGGCAGCGGCGAGATCGCCGCCATCGCCGCCTATATGGCCTCGACCTCGCGCGGCAAGCCCTTCGACATCAAGATCCCCGACGATCCCCGCGCGCTCGCGGCCTATGAAGACGGCAAGAAATTCTTCTACACCCGCCGCGGGCAGTTGAATTTCTCCTGCGCGAGCTGCCATGTCCAGGCCGCCGGCAAGCGGCTGCGCGGCGACATATTGGCGCCGGCGCTCGGCATCCTGGCCGCGTTTCCGATCTATCGCTCCGCCTGGGGCGGCCTTGGCACCATCGACCGCCGCTTCATCAGTTGCAATGCACAGGTCCGCGCCGTTCCCCTGCCGCCCGAGGACAGGACCTATCGCGACCTGGCCTATTTCCTGGCCTATATGAGCAACGGCGTCGCAATCGCCGGGCCGGGCGCGCGGCCATGAGGGCGGGATATCGGGTGGGGCGCGGGAGGATCGGGATGAAACCGGCTCTGTTTCTGGCCGCTTTCGCGACCCTAGCCGTGGCGATGCCGCGGGCCTTGGCGACAGACGCGGACGGCTTCGCTGCTACCTATGCCGCGGCGCAGACCGCCGAGCGCCAAGCGGGCGCCTTGCACCATCAATGGACCACGACCGAGGCCGATCTCAAGGCGGCACAAGCGGCGGCGGCAAGGCACGACAACGCGGCGGCGATCCGGCTCGCGCAAGAGGCGGCGGCGTTGGCCAGGCTTTCGATCGCGCAGGCGCAAGACCAGGATGCGCACTGGCGGGACGCGGTGGTGCAGTGACGTACCGGTTGCTTTCGCTGCATCGGCTTTTCTCGCCTCACGGGAAGGAGGCGCCATGCCGGTCAGTCGCCGCGATACGATAAGGCTGCTGGGCGCCGGCGCGCTGGCCGGGATGGTGCCGCGGATCGGGCGCGCCGAGGCCCGCCGCGACCTCTACGATATCGGCCGGTTCGGCAATGTCCGCATCCTGCATCAGACCGATGTCCATGCGCAGGCGGAGCCGCTGTTCTTCCGCGAGCCTTCGGCCAATATCGGCCTTGGTGCCGCGAAGGGGCGGCCGCCGCATCTGGTCGGCACGGCCTTCCTGGATTATTACGGCCTGGCGCGCGGGAGCCGGTCCTCCTACGCCTTCACCGATCTCGATTTCGACGAGGCGGCGCACCGCTATGGCCGTATGGGCGGCCTGGCGCATATCAAGACCCTGATCGACCGGTTCCGCGCCGAAGCGGGAGCGGGGAATACGCTGCTGCTCGACGGCGGCGATCTGTGGCAGGGCTCGGCGCTCGCCAACCGGACGGAAGGCGCCGCCATTCTTGAACTGGCCAATCTTCTCGGCATCGATGCCATGACCGGGCATTGGGAATTCACTTATGGCGAGGCGTCGCTCCGGCGCGCCATCGCCGCCTTCAAGGGCGCGTTCCTGGCGCAGAACGTGTTCCTGACCGACGAGGCCGCCTTCAACGGTGCCGCGAGCTTCGATCCGGCGAGCGGCCGGGTGTTCCGGCCCTATATCGTCAAGAGCGTGGGTGGCGCCAGTATCGCCGTCATCGGCCAGGCCTTTCCCTATACGCCGATCGCGCATCCGCGCCGCTTCGTCGCCGATTGGAGCTTTGGCATCCGCGAGGCGGAATTGCAGAAGGTGGTGGACGAGGCGCGGGGCAAGGCGCATGCCGATATCGTGCTGCTCCTGTCGCACAATGGCATGGATGTCGATCTCAAGCTCGCCGGCCGGGTACGCGGGATCGACGTCATCCTGGGCGGCCATACGCACGATGCCGTCCTGAAGCCGGTCGCGGTGGCCAATGCCGGCGGCAGAACCCTCGTGACCAATGCCGGCTCCAACGGCAAGTTCCTGGCGGTGCTCGATCTCGACGTCGCAGGTGGGCGGCTCAAGGATGTGCGCTATTCGCTCGTTCCCGTGTTCGCCAACCTGGTGGCGCCCGATGCCGCGCTGGAGAAGCGCTTGCAGGTTCTGGCGGCGCCACAGGCTGCCGCCCTGGCGGAAAAGCTCTGCGACACGCAAGCGCTGCTCTATCGCCGCGGCAATTTCAATGGCACGATGGACCAGGTGATCTGCGACGCCTTGCGCCAGGAGCTTGGCGCCGAGATCGCGCTGTCCCCGGGATTCCGTTGGGGCCCGTCGATCCTGGCCGGCGCGGCGATCACCATGGGCGATCTCATGGCGGAAACGGCGATCACCTATCCCGATGTCTATGTGCAGGATATGAGCGGCGCGGCGCTCAAGGCGGTCATGGAAGACGTCTGCGACAATCTGTTCAATCCCGACCCCTATCTCCAGCAGGGCGGCGACATGGTGCGGATCGGCGGCATGGATTATGCCTGCACCCCCGGCAATTCCATGGGCCGGCGCATCTCCGCCCTGACGCTCGATAGCGGCAAGCCGGTCGAGGCGGGCAAGACCTATCGTGTCGCCGGCTGGGCCTCGGTCACGCGGCCGCAGCAGGGCCGCCCGGTATGGGATGTCGTCGCGGCCTATCTGCGCCGCGCGCCCACATTGCGCCTGGCCAAGCTCAACCAGGTCAGGCTGCATGGGGTCGGGGGCAATCCCGGCTATGGTGCGGCATGAGGCGCCGGCGGCTCCTGGCCCTGCTGCCGGCGGCACTGGCCGCGCTGCCGCTCGGCACCCGGGCGGCAGCCGCCAAGGACGACAAGCCGTTCGCGCGCCATCGCCTGGCGCTGCAACTCTCCGATCGCGATCCATCGAAACGGGCGATGATCTTGAGTGTCGCCAACAAGATGCTGCAAGTCTATGGCCCCGACGGGATCGCGGTCGAGGTCGTGGCTTTCGGCCCGGGCATCGATCTGCTGCGCGCCGAAAGCCCCGAGCGCGAGGGCGTCGACAGCTTGATCTCGCAGGGCGTCGTCTTCGATGTCTGCATGAATACGGTCGATACGCTGGAGCGGGAGACCGGCAAGCCGGTGGCGCTCAATCGCCGAGCAAAGCCGGTGGCGGCGGGGGCAGCGCGGCTGCTCGACCTGGCCGAGCGGGGCTATACGATCATCCGGCCGTGACGCCGGCGCCTTTGCGCTCACACCAAGACGCATCAGAATTAAGGAGGAGTGCCATGGAATCCCGAACCGAACGCCGGCAGGCGCTGCGCACCCTGGGGCTCGGACTGGCGGCGGGAGCGGCCGGGATGGTTGCCGCGCGCGGCGCCGAGGCGGCGGCGACGGCGATGGCCCCCTCGCTCGAACCCGCCGGCGCCAGGACCCTGGCCGCGCTGACGCACAAGCTCGCGCGGGCGCCGCGGCGGCGGGATTTCAAGCAGGTGCCGATGATCCTGACCGAGCCTGGTCAATGGGACCACGAGGCGCTGAACGAAATCCTCGCCTATCGCGGCCGGCCGAAGCAGGTGTGGGATAATCAGGTTCTGGGCGGCGCCTGGCTCAATTTGATGCGCAATGCCATGAACGCGCAGATCTGGTCGTTCCGGCATGCGGATTTTCTCTGCGTCTCCGGAACCCATGGCTCGGCGCATCTGGCGCTTTACGACGATGTCATCTGGGAGAAATACGATTTCGCCATGCTCACCGGCGGGCAGTTCAAGAGCAACCGTTTCGCGCAAGGGCCCGACGGCGGCAAGCCCTCCGATTATGAAACGGCGGACGGCCTCTTCTCGGCCAAGGGCGACAGTATCGCGGTGCTGCAACGCCGCGGCGCCGTCTTTCTCGCCTGCCACAATGCGATCTGGGAATTGTCCGGCCGGCTTATGGCGCGCGGCAACAATCCCGATCATCTGTCGCAGGAAGCCATGGCGGCGGAGTTGACCAACCATCTCATCGCTGGAATCGTGCTGACGCCGGGCGTCGTCGGCACGCTGGTCGAGCTGCAAACGGCCGGGTTCGTCTACGGAACATGAAAGGTCTGCGCATGCCATATTCCGAAGCCGGCGCCAGCCGGCGGATTCTCCCGGCGGCCTGTGTGGGCGTGCTGGCCTTGCTTCTCGCCGCCTGCGCCGCGCCGCCTCCGGCGCCGCAAGCCGCAGGGTCGAGCCCGGCGGCACGCCTCGCCGCCGCCGAAAGCCTCTATCCGCCGTGGCAGCGCGGCGCCAACGACGATGCGCCCGACAAGGGCTTCGATTTCACCGTGCCGCCGATCGATGTCCTGGCGGATTTTCACGGCAATCCCGGTCACCCGGCGCTGTCGCTGTTCGTTGGGGGCAATTACTTCTTCGCCATGGCGCCGCTGGTGGCCGCGTTCGGCCGCGAGCACCCGCGCTATGCCGGCCGGATCTATTACGAGACGCTGCCGCCGGGCGTGCTGGAGCGGCAGATGCAGAACGGCGGCACCATCACCGCCGGCAACATGACCTGGAAGGTCAAGGCCGACGTCTATCTCGCGGGCCTGGGGAAAGTGCGGACGGTGAAGCGCGAAGGCCTTCTGACCGGCGCGATCATCCCTTACGTGACCAACGACCTGACGATCATGATTCCAGCCGGCAATCCCGGCCGTGTCGAAAGCCTGCGCGATCTCGGCCGGCCCGACCTTGCCGTCGCACTGTCCAACCCTGAGTTCGAGGGCGTGGCACGGCAGATCCGCGCCTCGCTGGTCAAGGCCGGCGGGCCGGCGCTGGCCCATACCGTCTATGACGTCAAGGTCAAGAACGGCACCACCATCCTGACCCGCGTCCATCACCGCCAGACGCCGCTTTTCCTGATGCAGGGCCTCGTGCAGGCGGGAGTGACCTGGACGTCGGAGGCGATCTTCCAGGAGCGGATCGGTCATGCCATCGCCAATATTCCCATCCCGCCCGAGCAGAATACGCGGGCAATCTATGCGGCGGCGATGGCGGCGGGCGCGCCGCACCCACAAGCGGCGGCGGCCTGGCTTGCCTTCATCCGCTCGGATGCGGCCTTCGCCATCTTCCAGCGCTATGGTTTCCAGCGCTATGCCGCCTCATCCGCGGGCGACTGACCGGATGCCGCCGGCAAAGTGCTCCCGCTGGCGGCGGTGGCTCCGCGCCGGGCTGCTGCCGCTGCTCCTATTGCTGCCGGCGGCGGTACAAGGCGCCAGGGCCGCAGCGGCGCCCGACACGATCGCCTCGCCCGCCCGGCTGGCGGATGCCGCCTCGCCCGTGCTGGGCAATCCGCGGGGGCGCGATATCATCGTCGAATTCTTCGATTATCGCTGCCCCTATTGCCGCCGCATGCAGGCAACCTTCGACCGCCTGCTGGCGCAGGATTCCGAGGCGCGGCTGGTGCTCAAGGAATGGCCGGTGTTCGGCGGCGTCTCGGTCTATGCCGCCCGCGTCGCGCTCGCCTCCCGCTGGCAGGGCCGCTTCGCCGCCGTGCACGAAGGGCTGTTCAAAGCCAGCGGTCCGCTCGACCGCGCGGCGGTGCGGCGGATCGCGAGGGATGCCGGCGTCGATCTGCCACGCCTTGACCGCGATCTGCACGCCCGCCGCGCCGAGCTGGACGGGATGCTGCGCCAGGTGGCGGCGCAAGCGGCGGCCCTGGGCTTTCAGGGCACGCCCGGCCTCGTCATCGGCCGTCACCCCATCTCGGGCGCGCTCTCGCTCGCCGATCTCAGGAACCTGCTCGCGTCCGCCCGGTAGGCGTGGCGGCCCGGCTCACTTCCGCCCGGCGCCGTT
Source organism: uncultured Rhodospirillales bacterium (assembly GCA_937905845.1). Classification (GTDB taxonomy): domain Bacteria; phylum Pseudomonadota; class Alphaproteobacteria; order Ferrovibrionales; family Ferrovibrionaceae; genus CALCYJ01. The sequence goes on along the minus strand of CALCYJ010000081.1, from coordinate 1,604 downwards.
GACATCCTCGTCCTGCCCGCTGCGGTCGCTGTAGAAGGTGAGCGCCATCAGCCCGACGCCGAGGCCGATGGTCAGGATCGTTCCCAGCGTCAGGGCGATGATGCCGTTTACCCCCAGGCCGGAATCGCTGAACTCGCCCAGAGCCCAGAGCGCCAGATAGACCACGGCGATCGCGCCGATGCAAAGGGCGACGAAAAGCACCAGCCACCGCGCCATGGAATGTCATCCTTCATGCAATCCCGGCGCTCGGGCCGGCTTCGCTCTCTACATAGGTCGTTGTTTGCGGAAAATCCAATGGCCGTACCTATCGATGAGGACCGGTGCGACCGGTGCGACCGGCACGGCCGGTGCGGTCGGTGCGTTAGGGGCGTGACGAGCGCGAAAAGCGCGGTGGACGAGGAGGGTGATAGGCGCGGGCGGTGGCGCGCGCCGCCACGGGGCTTGACAGGCGGCGCATCATTTCTTATAAAGACTGACCAGTCAGTTTTATTGGTGGAATATGCCCAAGGTCAGCGCGGCGCATCGGGAGGCACGGCGGCAGCGGATTCTGGATGCCGCCCAGCTCTGCTTTTCCCGCGAAGGCTTCCATCAGACCAGCATGGCCGACATCGTGCGCCAGTCCGGGGTCAGCCATGGCGCGATCTATCTCTATTTCCAGAACAAGGACGATATTATCGAGGCGCTGGCCGACGACCGCCATCGTTACGAAACGCTGCTGTTCGCGACCAGTGCCGCGGCGGGCGATCCGGTGGCCGGGTTGCGGTCGGTGGTGCGCTCTTTTGCCGCCGCCCTGTCGGAGCCGGGCTATGAGGCGGCGCGCCGCGTCGGCGTCCAGGGCTGGGCGGAAGCGCTGCGCAATCCCCGCGTCCATGCCACGGTGGTGGAAGGGCTGGAGATTGCCCGCAAATCCATCGTCTCCCTGGTGCAGGACGGCCAGCGGCAAGGCCGCCTGCGGGCCGATCTCAACCCCGATGCCATCGCCCGCGTCCTGATCGCGCTCTACGAGGGCATGATCCTGCAAGTCGCCTGGAACCAGCCGCTCGATGGCGAAGGCTGCCTGGATGTCGTCGATCAGATGCTCCAGGCGCTGCTCGGTCCAAACCCCGCAGGGTCGGTGCCATCCTCGCCACCATCCGTAGTGCCATTCTCGAAGGGGAATGAAACAAAGGCATGGAATCCATCTTCGCTCCTGAAACCTCGCCGGCGGAATTTTCGGACAGAGCTCGTCGATTTCTTTTGTGGTCAGGTCCCAGAGCTCGAGCAATCCCGACTTCGAGGGAGGCGTATCGTATTTCACGTTCGGCCATTTGCCCGTGATGATGCCTTGCAGGGTGGGCGTAGCCATTCCGACAAACTCCATCGTTAGCTGAGCGAACGTCCTCATGCCGCCAATTGTGTAGTTGAAGAGCTCGTCATCAGGAAACTGGTCGACAATGCGGCGGGTGAGACCGCGATGTCCCTGCCAATGAGCAAGAAGCTGTTCCGAGGTGATTACCGGCGTTGATTCTGACGGCATGTTCAATCTCCCATTGGGGTTTGGACCCGCAACTAATCTTCCTCTTCTGTTCCGCGACTGATTCCGAAGACATGTCCATCGGGATGGC
>CALCYJ010000080.1 GCA_937905845.1 uncultured Rhodospirillales bacterium | reverse complement strand
CGCCTCAACTGGCCCTGCATCCGCGTCAATCTCGACAGCCATATCAGCCGCATCGACCTTGTGGGGCGCGACGCCATCGTGCTGCGCGACGGCCACCAGGTGACGGAATTCCGCGAGGGCATCCTGCCCTGGGCCTTGCAGACGCCGACCGCGCTGGTGTTCGACGAGTACGACGCCGGCCGCCCCGACGTCATGTTCGTGATCCAGCGCGTGCTGGAGGTGGAGGGCAAGCTCACCCTTTTGGACCAGAACCGGGTGCTCCGGCCGCATCCCTCCTTCCGCCTGTTCGCCACCACCAATACCGTCGGCCTTGGCGATACCACCGGCCTCTATCACGGCACGCAGCAGATCAACCAGGGCCAGATGGACCGCTGGAATGTCGTGGCGACGCTGAACTACCTGCCTCACGAGGACGAGGAGAATATCGTCCTGGCGAAAGTCCCCTCCTATGACACCGAGAAGGGGCGCAAGCTCGTCTCCGCCATGGTCGCGGTGGCCGATCTGACGCGGGCGGGCTTCATGGCGGGCGATATTTCGACGGTGATGAGCCCGCGCACCGTCATCACCTGGGCGCAGAACGCGGAGATTTTCGGCGATGTCGGCTTCGCCTTCCGCGTTACTTTCGTGAACAAGTGCGACGAGATCGAGCGCAGTTCGGTGGCCGAATATTACCAGCGGGCATTCAACCAGGAACTGCCGGAATCGGCGGCCAAGGTCGACATCGTTTGAACGGAGCAGCCGACGTGGCGAGCAAGGAAGGCCCGATCGAGCCCTTCAAGCGGGCCGTGACGGCCGCGATGCGGGCGATGGCCGAAAATGCCGAATTGCAGGTGACGTTCGGACCGGAATCGCCTGGGCTCAGGGGCCTGCGCGCCCGCCTGCCGCAGCCCTCGCGCAACCTGCCGGCCGAGGAAGTGGCGCAGGTGCGGGGCGAGGGCGACGCGCTGGCGCTGCGCCTGAAACATCACGACGAGAAGCTCCATTCCCGCCTGATGCCGTCGGGCGGCACGGCGCGCGCCGTCTTCGAGGCGGCGGAACAGGCGCGGGTGGAGGCGCTCGGCGCCAATCGCATGACGGGGGTGGCGGCCAATCTCACCGCGGCGCTGGACGAGCGCTGCCGCGCGCGCGGCTATGCGAAGATACGGGATCGTTCCGAGGCGCCGCTCGCAGATGCGGTGGCGCTCATGGTGCGCGAGCGGCTGACCGGCGCCGATATTCCGCAAGCCGCGCGGGCGATGGTCGATCTCTGGCGCGGCCTGATCGAGGAGAAGGGGAGCGAGGATTTTAGCCGGCTGCTCGGCGCGGCGGGCGATCAGGCGGCCTTCGCCCGGGCGGCCAGGCGCCTGATCGTCGATCTCGGCCTCGCCGACGACGAGGGAACGGAGAATTCGGAGGACGAAAGCGAAAGCGAGGGCGAAGGCACCGATCCGCAGGAGAGGGGCGGCGAGGGCAGCCCCGAGGAAGGGTCGGAGGCCGACGAGGGCAGCAGCGGCCACAGCAGCGAGGACGAGGGCGAGGGCGCCGATGCGGCCGATGCCGAGACGGGGCTCGGCGGCGAAATGCAGGCCGAGGGCGAGGGGTCGGAATCGGGCAAGGGCAAGCGGCCGCAATTCCCGAACTTCCTCCCCGCCGGCGCCGAGGATCCGGCCTATCGTCCCTATGCCACCACGTTTGACGAGGTGGTGCAGGCCGCCGATCTATGCGATGCCGACGAGCTTAGCCGCCTCAGGGCGCATCTCGACCAGCAGCTCCAGAGCTTGCAGACCATGGTCGGGCGCCTCGCCAACCGGTTGCAGCGGCGGCTGATGGCGAAGCAGAACCGCTCCTGGGAATTCGATCTCGAGGAAGGACTGCTCGACGCCGCCCGCCTCTCGCGCGTGGTGGTCAATCCGGTGCTGCCGCTGTCCTACAAGCAGGAGCGCGAGACCACCTTCCGCGATACGGTGGTGACGTTGCTCATCGACAATTCGGGCTCGATGCGCGGCCGCCCGATCACGGTCGCCGCCATGTGCGCCGACATCCTGGCGCGGACGTTGGAGCGCTGTGCGGTCAAGGTCGAGATCCTGGGCTTCACCACCCGCGCCTGGAAGGGCGGCCAGTCGCGCGAGGCCTGGCTCGCGGCGGGAAAGCCGGTCAATCCGGGGCGGCTCAACGATCTGCGCCATATCGTCTACAAGCCGGCCGACGCGCCGTGGCGGCGGGCGCGCAAAAGCCTCGGCCTGATGCTGCGCGAGGGGCTGCTGAAGGAGAATATCGACGGCGAGGCGCTGCTCTGGGCGCATTCCCGCCTGATCGCCCGCTCCGAGCAGCGGCGCATCCTGATGGTGATTTCCGACGGCGCGCCGGTCGATGATTCGACCTTGAGCGTCAATCCCGGCAATTACCTCGACCGCCATCTGCGCCAGGTCATCGACTGGATCGAGGACAGCTCGCCCGTGGAACTGACCGCCATCGGCATCGGCCACGACGTCACGCGCTATTACCGCCGCGCCGTCACCATCGTCGATGCCGAGCAGTTGGGCGGCGTCATGCTGGAAAAACTGGCGGAATTGTTCAACGAGGCGCCGGCCCATACGTCCGAACGCACCTCTCCCCGCAGCCGGCACGGCGCCAGAGCTTAAAGCGCTTAGCCGGAGGAACGGATCAGGCCGTCGCGGTCTTGGCAGCGACCGCCTTGCGCACGTCGCGCTTGAGGCGGCGGGCGTCGCTCGACAGTTTGGCATCGACGGTCTTGAGCAGCCAGGCGTCGAGGCCGCCGTTGTGCTCCACCGAGCGCAGGCCGTGCGCCGACACTTTGAGCCGCACCTGGCGGCCGAGCGCATCGCTGATCAGCGTCACCGTCCGCACGTTCGGCAGGAAGCGGCGCCGCGACTTGTTGTTGGCGTGGCTGACGTTATTGCCGGACTGCACGCCCTTGCCGGTCAGTTCGCAGCGACGGGACATGACGCACCTCATCGAAGGCTGGGGCTCGCCGGGGATGGATCGCGGTGATCCCGGGGCGGCCGGAGGCTGAAAAACGACGCCGGGGCCGTGCGAGCGCGGCCCCGTGCAGGCGGCGAGTATTAGGGCCTCAAGCCCGGCGCGTCAAGTCTCCTTTGGCGCCGCCGGCCGATCGGCCTCGGGGCCTAGGAAACGGGCGAGGAGCGACTTCGCCGCCGCCCTGGGGCTGACCCGCCCCGCCGCCACCGCGCGCTCAAGCTCGGGCAGGGCGGCTGCGACCGCGGGATGGCGGCGCAGGCGGAGGTCGAGCGTCTCCGTCAACTCGCTCCACATCCAGGCCCGCGCCTGCTCCGCTCTCCGGGCGGCGATTTCGCCCGGCGGCTCCAGGCTCGCGCGGAAGTCTCCGGCGGCGGCCCACACCTCGCCGATGCCCGTCCCGGTCAGCGCCGAGGCCAGCAGCACCCGCGGCTGCCAATGCGGCGTCTTCGGCCGCATTAACCGGAGGGCATTGCGGTAATCGGCCGCCGCCCGGCGCGCGGGTGCCGCCAGTTCGCCATCCGCCTTGTTGACGACGACGAGATCCGCCAATTCCATGATGCCGCGCTTGATCCCCTGCAATTCATCGCCGCCGCCCGGCGCCAGCAGCAGCACGAACAGATCCACCATGTCGGCGACCGCCGTCTCCGACTGGCCGACCCCGACCGTCTCGATCAGGATGACATCGAAGCCGGCGGCTTCCGCGAGCAGCATGGCCTCGCGCGTCCGCCGCGCCACGCCGCCCAGCGTCAGGCCCGAGGGCGAGGGGCGGATGAAGGCGGCGGGATCGCGCGCCAGCTCCGCCATCCGCGTCTTGTCGCCCAGGATCGAGCCGCCGCTCCGCGCCGAGGTCGGATCGACCGCCAGCACCGCGACCTTGTGGCCGGCCTGGGTCAGGTGGCGGCCGAAAGCCTCAATGAAGGTCGATTTGCCGACGCCCGGCGTGCCGGTGATGCCAAGGCGAAGGCTCTGTCCGGTATGGGGCAGCAGGAGGGTGATGAGCGTTTCGGCGGCCGCGCGATGATCGGCCCGGGTTGATTCCGCCAAAGTGATGGCGCGCGCCAGCGCCCGGCGATCGCCCAGGCGGAGGGAAGCGGCGAGCGCCGGCACATCGGGCAGGGATCGGGAGCGCGCCGGTCCATCGTCGCGGACCGGGGGCGGGTTCGCTGTCATGAGGACAGCTTAAGGGGAATTGCGCCGCGATGGAATCGGGCTTGCGGCGCGCGCGGGGGGTTTGCGACGCGGGAAGGCTCTTGCGCGCTTTCCGACCGGATGGACTCAGCCGGTCGATCAGAATTCGCGCCAAATCACTATCTGAGCCTGTTCTTGTCGCAAAAGTGGTATCCACTTTCGCGACAACAGGCTCTTGGCAGCGGCGGCGTCCTGTTCTATCCCTGTCCAGACTTGACTTGGCCGGGCCGTCCCCTCGGGGTGAAGGAGCGTCAGGCGATGGATCGTGCTCTCGCGGCCGCCTTTGCGCCCCGTGCCCGCCGGCTGCTGCGCCAGATGCGCCTCGGCCTGCTGGGCGAGCCCTTTGACGGCCCGCTGCCGGAACGGGCGCGGCTGGCGCTTCTGGAGGCGCAGAAGGAAGGCGAGATCGTCGTCGGCTGGGTTCAGGCCTTCATCGTTCTCGTCTGGGCCGCGCTCTATCTCGCCGCGCCCAAGACGGCGCCGATGAACGCGCCGATCCAGCCGGTGCCGCTCACGCTTGCGACCTACGGCGCCTTCGTGCTGTTCCGCCTGGTGCTGGCCCACCGGCACAAGCTCACCCGCCCGATCCTCGCCCTTTCCATCGTCATGGATATCGGCGTGCTGATGCTCACCATCTGGTGCTTCCATCTCGAATACCGCCAGCCGCCGGCCTTCTATCTCAAGGCGCCGACGCTGCTCTATGTCTTCATCTTCATCTCGTTGCGCGCCTTGAGCTTCGAGGCGGTCTGGGTCGTTCTCGCTGGTGGCGCCGCCGCCGCCGGCTGGATCGTCCTGGTCGCCTATGCGGCGCTGAGCGATCCGAGCGGCATGCCCATCACCCACAATTACGTGCGCTATATGACCTCCTCGACCATCCTGATCGGCGCCGAGGTCGACAAGATCATCTCGATCCTGATGGTGACTTTGGTGCTGGCGATCGCGCTGACGCGGGTCAGGGGGGTGCTGGTGCGCTCCCTGGTCGGGCGCCTGGTGGTGGATGATCTCTCGCGCTTCGTCGCGCGCGATGTCGCCGAGCGCATCGTGACGGCCGACGACGCGGTGCAGCCCGGCCAGGGCGAGCTGCGCCAGGCGGCGGCGCTCTTCATCGACCTGCGCGGCTTCACCGGGCTCGCCCAGGCGCTTCCGCCGGGCGAACTCATGGCGCTGCTGGGCGAATACCAGATGCGGCTGGTGCCCGTCGTGCAGGAGCATGGCGGCGCCGTGGACAAGTATCTGGGCGATGGCATCCTGGCGAGCTTCGGCGCCACGCGGGCGAGCCCGACCTTCGCCGCCGATGCGCTGCGGGCGGCCGACGCGCTGGCGGCGGCGGCGCAGGCCTGGCGCCTCTCGCGCCTGGAAGCGGGAAAGCCCGCGCCGCGGGTCGGGCTGGCGGTGGCCGCGGGGCCGGTGATCTTCGGCGCCGTCGGCGATGCCAGCCGCCTGGAATATACCGTCATCGGCGATGCGGTGAACCTTGCCGCCAAGCTCGAAAAACATACCAAGGTCGAAGCCGTGATGGCGCTGGCGACGGTGAGCGTCCTGGCGCTGGCCCTTGAGCAGGGCTACCATCCGGCAGGCGGGCAGGAGGTGCGCCGCGGCCGCCTGGTCGAGGGGGTCGCCGAGCGGCTGGACCTGGTGGTTCTGGCGCCCTGAAGGACCGGCTTGGGATAAGCCCATGGCGGGGCCGGCGCCGGCCGTAACGCCGATGTCAGCGAGGATCGCGCGAAGATGGAGGGACCGGGCGAGCGTCTGCCGGTTTCGGTGCTGACGGGGTTTCTCGGCAGCGGCAAGACGACGCTGCTCTCCCGGCTGCTGCGTCATCCCGGCATGGGCGAGACGGCGGTGATCGTCAACGAATTCGGCGAGGTCGGGCTTGATCACCGGCTGATCGCCCGGGCCGACGAGGATATCGTCCTGCTCGCCAGCGGCTGCCTGTGCTGCACCGTGCGGAGCGATCTCGTCACCGCCCTGCGTGATCTCTTCCTCAAGCGCGTGCGCCTTCAGGTGCCGGAATTCACCCGCGTGGTGATCGAGACCACGGGCCTGGCCGATCCGGCGCCGATCCTCCAGACCCTGATGAGCGATCCGCTGCTCGCCGCCCGCTATCGTCTCGACGGCGTCATCACCACGATCGATGCATTCGTGGGCGGCGCGACGCTCGACCGCCAGGCCGAGGCGGTGAAGCAGGTCGCCATGGCCGACCGGCTGCTCGTCACCAAGCGCGACCTCGCGCCCGCGCCCGCGGTGGCGGCGCTGGAAGAACGCCTGCGCCGGCTCAATCCCGGGGCGCCGATCTTCGCCGTCGCGCAGGGCGAAATCGCGCCCGCTCTGCTGTTCGACGCCGGCCTGTACGACCCGGAGGGCAAGACCGCCGATGTTCGCCGCTGGCTCAACGAAGCCGCTTACGAGACGGCGCCCGCGCCCGGGCACGACCACACTCACGGCCACAACCACGACCACGACCACCACCACGGCCACGGCCACGATCAGGGTCGGGGGCCCGACGTGAACCGGCATGATGATCGCATCGCCGCCTTCTGCCTCACCTATTCCGAGCCGCTGGAATGGGACCGGTTGGCCCGCGCCCTCGATCTGCTGGCCACGCAGCGCGGAGAGGATCTCCTGCGGGTCAAGGGGATCGTGGCGCTGGCCGGACAGGCGCGGCCGGTGGCGGTGCACGGGGTGCAGCATCTCTTCCATCCGCCGGCGCTGCTCGATGCCTGGCCCGACGAGGACCATCGCTCGCGCCTCGTCTTCATCACCCGCGATCTGCCGCGCGCCGCGGTGGCGGGGACGCTCGACGCGCTGCTGCGAAACGACGAGTGAGCCTGACGCCGGCCATCCGGAGCGGCCCGCGGCGGTCTTATACACATAAAATAATTGTTGTTAATGGCGTAAAAGCGTATCTGATGTGTATTTTTCTTGTGCCCTGCTTCCGGCCTTGTTATATAAGGTCCAACCCCACCGCAAGGAGGCCATCATGGCTCTGCAACTCGGCGATATCGCCCCTGATTTCACCCAAGATTCGACCGACGGCCCGGTCCATTTCCACCAGTGGCTCGGCAATAGCTGGGGCGTGCTGTTCTCGCACCCGAAGGATTTCACCCCGGTCTGCACGACCGAGCTTGGCGCCGTGGCCCGGCTCAAGCCCGAGTTCGACAAGCGCGGCGTCAAGGTCATCGCGCTCAGCGTCGACAGCGCCGACAGCCACAAGAAATGGGCCGGCGACATCAAGGAAACCCAGGGGCCGGCGCTCAATTATCCGATCCTGGCCGATGTCGACCGCAAAGTGTCCGACCTCTACGGCATGATCCATCCCAAGGCCAACGACACGCTGACGGTGCGCTCGGTCTTCATCATCGATCCCAACAAGAAGGTGCGGCTCACCATCACCTATCCGGCCTCGACGGGGCGCAATTTCGCCGAGATCCTGCGCGTCATCGACAGTCTCCAGCTCACCGACAATCACTCGGTGGCGACTCCCGTCGATTGGCAGCAGGGCGGCGAAGTGGTGATTTCGCCGGCCATCACCGATCCGGCGGTGCTGAAGCAGAAGTTCCCCAAGGGCTGGCGCGAGCTGAAGCCCTATCTGCGCATGACGCCGCAGCCGAACCTCTGAGCCTGGCGCCGGCCTATCTCTGACCCACGTGACGCGGACCTCTGCGCCGCGTGGGTCAGGCGTCTTCCGCCGCCCGCGGCAGGAAGGCGCGCGTCACGGCGAGCGCTTCCGCCAGGCCGCAGCGCTGAACCGCGACATCCGGCGGGAAGGCCGGCAGCAGCCGGCTCGGCAGCATCGCATCCAGCATCACGAAGACGCCCGCGTCGTCGGCGCGGCGCAGCAGCCTTCCGTAGGCCTGCTTCAGCTTCAGCCGCGTCAGCATGTCGTCATAGGCCTGGCCGCCGAAAGCCTTGCGCCGCGCCCGGTGCAGGATGTCGGGCCTGGGCCAGGGCACCCGGTCGAAGACGATGAGGCGCAGCGAGCGCCCCGGCACATCGACGCCGTCGCGCACCGCGTCCGTGCCGAGCAGGCAGGCGTCGGTATCGGCGCGGAAGATATCCACCAGGCTCGCGGTGTCGAGGGCATCGACATGCTGGGCATAGAGCGGGATGCCGGCCTCTTCGAGCGGCGCCCGGATGCGGGCCTCCACCGCGCGCAGGCGCCAGATCGCGGTGAACAGGCCAAGCCCGCCGCCACCCGCCGAAAGAAACAGCTCGCGATAGGCGGCGCTCACCTGCGCCACATCGTCGCGCCGCACGTCGGTCACCACCAGGATCCGGGTGCGCGCGCTGTAATCGAAGGGCGAGGCCAGGCCGATGCGCCGGGCCGGCAAGGCCAGGTGCTGGGCGCCGGTGCGCATCTCGGCGCTCTGCCACAGGGCATCCTCGCCATCCTGCCCCTCGGCCACGCTCTGGTCGCGCAGCGTCGCCGAGGTGATGAGGGCGCCGTGCGCCGGGTTCAGGACGGCGGCGGCAAAGGGCGTCGTCGGGTCGAGCCAGTGGCGATGGAAGCCGGCGTCGGTCTCGTGGCCGCCGCTGCGTTCCAGCGCGAACCAGTCGACGAAACCCTCGGGCGTCGCCCCGGCGAGATCGCCGAGCATGGCGCGCCAGCTCTCCAGCATCTGCCGCCGCCGCTCCAGGCTGCGCACCGCCGCCTCGATGCGCACGCGGCTGGCGCTCTCGAGCGCCGCGGCCTCGTCGTCGAGGAGCGCGGCAAGCGCGCGCGCCAGCGCCGCCATTGGCTCGCTCAGCCGGGCGAGATCCAGCGCCAGCGCCTCCGCTGCCGGAAGCAAGCCTGCCACCGGGTCCGCGCTCTGGGTTTCCAGGCTATAAAGGCCTTCTTCGGGCCGCGCCCGGGCCAGAACCTGCTGGCGCAGCAGGGCCAGGAACCGCTCGGCTGGACCGAGCGGATTATCGCTCCTGAGGCGGTCGAGCCAGCCCTCCGCCGGGAGGGCGGTCGCCGCACGCAGCACCGCACTCATGGCCTCCTGTGCGGCCGCATCGGCGGCGACGAGATCGCCGATGCGCTTCTCCAGCCCGCGGGCACGGCTTTTCCGCCCGCCCTCGCTGCCGCGGAGCCAGCGCCGGAGTTCGACCCCCTCGGCGCCCGAGAGATGGGCCGAGAAGGCATTGTCGGCTGCTCCGAACAGGTGATGGCCTTCGTCGAAAACATAGCGCACCGGCAGTTCGCGCCCATCCTCCGCCTGCGCCGCCATCAGCATGACCAGGGCGTGGTTGGCGATCACCAGGTCGGCGCGGCGCGCCTTGCGGATGGCGCGCTCGATGAAGCAGCGGCGATAATGCGGGCAGGCGGCATAGATGCATTCGCCGCGCCGGTCGGTCAGGCCGACCGTATGGGCGGCGCCGAGCAGGGGGCCGAGCCAGGCGGGAAAATCGCCGCCCGCCATGTCGCCATCGCGGCTCGCCCGCGCCCAGCGGGCCATGAGGCCGAGCGCCACCGCCGCCTCGGCGCGCAAGGGGCGCGCCTGCGCCGCCTCGGCGAAATTCAGCAGGCAGAGATAATTCTCCCGCCCCTTGCGCACCACGACGCGGGCGGCTTTAAGGGCAGGGTCGGGATAGAGCCGGTCGAGTTCCTGATCGAGCTGGCGCTGCAACGCCTTGGTGAAGGTGGAGAGCCAGACGGCGCCGCCGTTCTTCTCCGCCCACAGGCTCGCCGGCGCGATATAGCCCAAGGTCTTGCCGATGCCCGTCCCCGCCTCCGCCAGCACCAGGTTCGGCTGGCCCGCCCGCTCGCGCGGCGCGAAGGCCGCCGCGGCCGCCGCGGCATAATCCGATTGCGCCGAGCGCGCCTCCGCGCCTTCGCCCAGAAGCTGCCGCAGGCGCTCGCGCGCCTCGCCCTCACCCACCGGCACCGACGAGGGCGCCGGCAGGGGCGATGGCTCGTTCCATTCCGGCAGCCGGTTCCAGATATCGAGGCCCGCCGCCGGCCCCGGCTCGGCCGTGGCCCGGTTCAGCGCCGCCAGGACCGGCTTGCCCCACAGCCAGCCCGCCTGCGCCATCCCGGCGGCGATCTCCGCCGTTTCCACCGATTGCCCCCGCTTCAGGCGCCCAAGCTCGTCCAGAAGAAGATCCGCCGCCTGCCGCAGGAACCGGGCGGCGTCGAGCGGGTTGCGCGGCGCCTTCCGGCCCAGCGCCGCCGCCAGCCCCGGCACCGTCGGCAGGACGAACTGCGCCGGCCTCACGAAAGCATAGAGTTCCAGGAGATCGAACGACGCGAACCGCGCCACCCCGAGCCTTGCCGCCGCAACCGCGCCATGGCACAGAACGGGCGGCGTGGCCCGGGCCCGTCGCGCCGCTTCCCCATGATCGATCGTCTCGCTCCGCCCCGAGGTCGCCAGCCACAGCGCCGTCTTCGCCTGCACGATCAATACCGGTACGACCGGCGCGGCCAGCGCGACCGATGCGCCCGGTGCGACCGATGCGACCGGCGCGGCCGGTGCGGCAGGTTCTTCGCCGCCCGATCCCGGGGCCTCGCCGCCGCCGTCTCTGCCGCTCGTGCTCATGGCGGCGGAGTATAGAGAGCGCCCGCGCGGCCCGCCATGGCCGGAGCCGGTTTCGGCACCGGGCGGATCCACTTTTCCGCTCCAGGCCGGGGCCGCCGTGCTATAAGCGGAATGATCGTTCAGTCTTGGTGGCACGGCCGCCGTGGCAGAGGAGGACAGGAGCGATGCCGGCACTTCGCGTCAACGGGCGGGCGTTCGAGGTCGCGGCGGAAGCGGATACGCCGCTTCTATGGGTGCTGCGCGACACGATCGGCCTCACCGGCACCAAATATGGCTGCGGCGCCGGCCTGTGCGGTGCCTGCACCGTGCATGTGGACGGGGTCGCGACCCGCTCCTGCCAGGTGCTGCTCGGCAGCCTCAAGGACGCGAACATCACCACCATCGAAGGGCTGTCCGCCGACGGCTCCCACCCGGTGCAGCGCGCCTGGATCGCGGCGCAGGTGCCGCAATGCGGCTATTGCCAGTCCGGCATGATCATGGCGGCCGTGGCGCTGCTCCGCGACAAGCCCCGTCCCAATGCCGCCGACATTGCCGCCGCCATGACCAATATCTGCCGCTGCGGCACCTATCCGCGCGTCGCCCAGGCGATCGCCCTCGCCGCCGCCGGTACGACCGGTACGACCGGTGCGACCGGTGCGACCGGTATGGCCGGCGCGACCGGTGCGAACAAGGGGGGCGGGCGATGAGTATCGGGCGGGATCTCGACCGCCGTCAGCTTCTGTCCGGCGCGGCCGCTGGTATTGCCGGTTTGCTTCTGCCCTTTTCGCTGGAACCGTCCGCACGGGCGGCAATCGTATCCGGTACGACCGGTGCGACCAGTACGACCGGCGCGGCCAGCGCGACCGGTACGGCCGGCAGCGAAATCAACGCCTGGCTCCGGATCGGGACCGACGAGAGTATCACCATCCTGATCGGCCGCTCCGAGATGGGCCAGGGGGTCTATACCGCCCTGCCGATGCTGCTGGCGGAAGAGCTTGAATGTGATTGGCGCCGGGTTCGGGTCGAGGCGGCGCCGGCGGCGGCCGCCTATCGCAATCTCTATGTTGTCAAGGACATGCTGACCGGCGGCCATGCCGATCCCGCGCCCGGCCTGGCGGGCGAGATGCGGGATTGGGCACTGTCGCTCGCCGCCGGTCCCTTCAGCCAGCAGGTCACCGGCGGTTCGACCAGCGTCCGCGGCGGTTTCGAGCCGCTGCGCCGGGCGGGTGCGCAAGCCCGCCATCGGCTGATCGCGGCGGCGGCGCGGAATTGGGGGGTGTCTCCGGCGGAATGCCTGGCGCGCGCCGGGCTCGTGCATCACGAGGCGAGCGGCTGGAGCCTCTCCTACGGCGCGCTCGCCGCCGCCGCGGCCGATCTGCCATCGCCCGGATCGGTCGTGCTCAAACCGCCTGGCGCCTGGCGCCTGCTCGGCACCGCCGTGCCGCGCCTCGACCTGCCGGCCAAAGTGACCGGCGAGGCTATATTCGGCATCGATGTGCGCCGGCCCGGCATGCTGTTCGCCGCCATCATGGCCTCGCCGGTATTCGGCGGCCGGGTGAAGAGCGTCGATGCGGCGAAGGTCCAGTCCTTGCCGGGCGTCGTCGCCGTGGTGGCGATCCCGGACGGGGTCGCCGTTGTCGCCGATTCGACCTTCCGCGCCAGCCGCGCGCTCGCGGCGCTGCCGGTGGTATGGGACGAGGGCGCGAATGCCGGGCTCGACACCGCCCAGATCTTCGAGGGCTTCCGCCAGGCTTTGTCGGAGGAGGGCCGTATCGCCGAGCGGCGCGGCGATGCAGCCGCGGCGCTGGCCGGCGCTGCGCGGCAGCTCACGCTCGATTACGAACTGCCCTTCCTCGCCCATGCGACGATGGAGCCGATGAATTGCACCGCCGAAGTAGGGCCGGACGGCGTCGATGTCTGGGCCCCGACCCAGGCGCAGGACGGCGCGCGCGCCGCCGCGGCCACGGCGGCCGGGGTTTCCGCGGATCGGGTGCGCATTCATACCACCTATCTCGGCGGCGGCTTCGGCCGGCGGGCGGAGAGCGACATGGTGACCCAGGCGGTGGTCATCGCCAAAGCACTGGGCCGGCCGGTGCAGGCGATCTGGTCGCGCGAGGAGGATATGCGCCACGATTTCTATCGCCCCGGCACGGTGCAGCGCCTGCGCATCGGGCTCGATGCTGCGGGCCTGCCGGTGGCCTGGCACCACCGCATCGTCTGTCCCTCGATCCTCGATCGCATCATGGCGGCCGCGACCTGGCTCAAGCCCGATCAAACCTCCGTCGAGGGCGCGGTCGGGCTGCCCTACGACTTGCGCAATCTGACCGTCGATTACGTGAAGCGCAATACACCGGTGCCGGTCGGCTTCTGGCGCTCGGTCGGGCATTCGCACACCGCCTTCGTCACCGAAAGCGCGATCGACGAAGTGGCGGCGGCGGGCGGGCGCGATCCGCTGGCGCTGCGCCGGCTGCTGCTGCGCGGCAACCCGCGGGTCCGTGCGGTGCTCGACCTGGCGGCATCCGAGGCGGGCTGGGGTCGCCCGCTGCCGCCGGGCTCGGGGCGCGGCATCGCGCTCCACGTTTCCTTCGGCAGCATCGTGGCCGAGGTGGCGGAAGTGGCGGTGGCGGCCGATGGCACCATAAGGGTGCCGCGCGTCGTCTGCGCGATCGATTGCGGCACGGTGATTCATCCCGACATCGTCGTGGCGCAGATGCAGAGCGGCATCCTCTTCGGCCTGACGGCAGCACTTGCGGGCGAGATCACGCTGGCCAAGGGCCGCATCGAGCAAGGCAATTTCGACGATTACCCGATGCTCCATCTGGCGGAGAGCCCGCAGATCGCGGTGCATGTGATCGAGAGCGGCGAGCGCCCGGGCGGCGTCGGCGAGCCCGGTACGCCGCCGATCGCGCCGGCACTCGCCAACGCTTTCTATGCCGCGACCGGCAAGCGCATCCGGCGCCTGCCGCTGATGCGGGCGGGCGGCGCCTAGCGCGGTTTCCGACCGGCTGAAATCAGCCGGTCGATTAGAATTCGCGCCCGCCGCCTATTCGCTATTCGCCCGCCGGCGCCGGCAGCGCGCCCGGGCTTGCGATCTTGCCGAGCTTGAGGCCGCCCAGCACATTCACCGCCGCCGTCACCATCGCCGCCGCGCAGGGCAGCGACTGCGCCATCATCACCACCGCCCAGAGCTTGGCCTCCGGATCGTCGATGCCGAAGACCGTCCAGACCGAGAGGGCGGAGAGCCAGAGCAGGATGAAGAGCAACGTCTCCTCCCAGGCCATGGCGAAGACCTTGACCACCGCGGGCTGGTTCTCATGCTTGGGCGTGCGCAGGAACGGCAGTTTCGAGGTGAAGAGGCCATAGAGCATGGCCTGGCCGACGGTGAAGGTCAGCGCCAGGCCGGCGACGCCGGCGCCGATGCGCTGGCCGAGCGTGCAATCGACCCGCGCCTTATAGAGCCAGAGGAATTGCAGCACCTTGATGATGAAGGCGCCGATGGTCGGGATGAGGAACAGCGTCAGCGGAAATTCGAAATAGCGCGGCAGAGCCAGAACGCCGATGGTCCAGACCACGGCGGCGATGGAGAAGATCAGGCCGGCGGCATCGGCGAACCACGGCATCCAGCCGGCGACGAAATGATAGCGCTGCGCGCCGGTAAGATGGCTGTTGCCCCAGGGCAGCATCTCGCGCCAGTGCCGCTTCATGATCTGCACCGCGCCATAGGCCCAGCGGAAACGCTGCTTCTTGTAATTGGTGAAACTGTCGGGCGTCAGCCCATAGCCGAAGCGCCGGTTGACATAGACCGACTGATAGCCTGCCTCGAACAGCCGCAAGCCAAGCTCCGCGTCCTCGCAGATGCACCATTCCCCCCAGCGGTCGACCTCCTGCAGCGCGCTACGCCGGATCAGCGTCATCGTGCCGTGCTGGATGATGGAATTATGCTCGTTGCGCTGGATCATGCCGATATTGAAGAAGCCGGCATATTCCCAGTTGATCATTTCCTTGAAGGCATTGCCGCGCCAGTCGTGATGGTCCTGCGGCGCCTGCACGAAGCCGACCTCGGGCCGCTCGAAATAGGGCACCAGCGCGCTCAGCCAGTCGGGCGTGACGATATAATCGGCATCGATCACGCCGACGACGCTGGCCACGGGATCGGTGCGCTCCAGCGCGTAATTGAGCGCCCCCGCCTTGAAGCCCGAGAGCTTGTCGACATGGAAGAAGCGGAACTTCGGCCCAAGGGCTAGGCAATGGGCTTCCACCGGGCGCCAGACCTGCGGGTCCTT
>CALCYJ010000079.1 GCA_937905845.1 uncultured Rhodospirillales bacterium | reverse complement strand
GGGCTCTATCGCCGCATCGCCCAGGTACGCGGGCTCACCTGGACGAAGGAGGCCGAGGCGGCCTGGCGTGATGAGATCGTCGCCCTCTACGGCGATGGCGCCGCGGAAGAACTGTTCTGCATCCCGCGAGCCTCGGGGGGTGCCTGGCTGCCGCGCGCGCTGATCGAGGCGCGGTCAAGCCGCGAGATCCCCGTGCTGCGCTGGAACCTGCCGCCGGCCTTCGTCGACCAGCCCCAGACCGTCACGCAGGCGCTCGCGCGAGACTGGTGCGAGGCGAATTTGACGCCGCTCTTAAACGCCCTCGATCCCCATCTTGTGAGCGCGGTCGGACAGGATTTCGGGCGGACGGGGGATTTGAGCGTGATCTGGCCGCTGGTGACGGGAGCCGACCTGGTGCGCCGGACGCCCTTCGTGGTCGAGCTGAGAAACGTGCCCTACGCCGAACAGTCGCTGATCCTGTTCTGGATCTGCGACCGGCTGCCGCGGTTCCTCAATGCCGCTCTCGACGCCGGCGGCAACGGCAGCGCCCAGGCGGAAGCGGCCCGGCGCAAATACAGCCACAGCCGCGTCGCCGAGGTGAAGTTCAGCGTCGAGTGGTACCGTGCGCATATGCCGGCCTTCAAGGCGGCCTTCGAGGGCGGCTCCGTCGTCATTCCGGCCGATCTCGATATCCGCGCCGACCTGCAATCGATCGTCATGGAAGGCGGCGTCGCCAAGGTGCCCGCGGGGGCGCGCAACGTGGGCCAGGATGGCGGCCAGCGCCATGGCGATGCCGCCATCGCCGCCGCGCTGGCCTGGTTCGCCAGCCGGCAGGACCGGGTGCCGATCGAATTCCAGGCGGTCGGCCGCTCGCGCATCGGCACCGGGCTTGGCGATTTCCTGAGGGGATACTGACATGGTGGACGAGACCGGCCCCGTCAAAAGGCTGCCGAGCGATATCAGCCGCGAGATCGCGACGGTACGCCGCGACATCACGCGGCCGTACTTCCAGGATTTCATGCTGCCCGACGACGACACGCTGCTGGCGCGGGGTGGCACCAGGTCCTACCGGATCTATGACGATACGGAGCGCGACGGGCGCGTCTTCGCCTGTTTACAGAAGCGCAAGCTGGCGCTCGTCTCCTATCCCTGGCACCTGGTCGCGGCGAGCGAGAGCGCGGCCGACAAGGCGGCGGCCGATCTGGTCAACGACGAACTCGACCACATGAACTTTCGCGTCATGGTCATGGATCTGATGGACGCCGTGCTCAAGGGCTTCGCCGTGTGCGAGATCCTCTGGGAGATCCGGGACGGACGCATCGCGGTCCGCGAGGTCAGGGCCCGCGATCAGCGGCGCTTCCGTTTCAGCACCGACTACAAGCTGCGCCTGCTCACCTGGGACGACATGCTCTCGGGCGAGCCGCTGCCCGAACGCAAGTTCATCACCCATCATTACGGCTCCAAGGACGGCAATCCTTATGGCCTCGGGCTCGGCACCAGGCTGTTCTGGTATGCCTGGTTCAAGCGGCAGAATTTGAGCTTCTGGCTCACCTTCAACGACAAGTTCGGCTCGCCCACGGCGGTCGGCAAATATCCGGCCGGAACCGACCCGAACGAGCAGGCCAAGCTGCTCTCCGCGCTCGGCGCCATCGCCCAGGACGCCGGCATCGTCATTCCGGAAGGATTGACGGTCGAGCTGCTGGAAGCGAGCCGTTCGGGCACGATCGATGCCTATGAACGGCTCTCCCGCTATCTCGACGAGCAGATCGCCGAGATCATCCTGGGCGAAACGCTGTCGACGAACGTCGGGGGCGGCGGATCGTTCGCCGCCGCCGGCGTGCACAACGATGTCAGGTTGGAACTGTCACAGGCCGATGGCGAGCTTCTGGCGGCGACGCTCAGCCGCACCCTGGTCAAATGGATCGTCGAGCTGAACCTGCCGGGCGCGACGCCGCCGGAACTGACCTGGGCGGTCCAGCAGAGCGAGGACCTGAACGCCCGCGCCGCCCGCGACAAGACGATCTCCGAGATGGGGTTCAAGCCCACCCTCGACTATATAACCGAGACCTATGGCGGAAGCTGGACCGAGGCGGCGCCCCCGGCGCCGGGCGGTTTCGGGGATGCGGCCGGTGCGGGCGGCGCGGAATTCGCGGAAAGGCCGGGCGCGTCCAAGCCGCTCAATACGGTCGATCATTTCACCGACCGGCTGGCGAAGACCGGCGCCAAACCGGTGGAGCATATGGTCGGGGCCGTTCATGCCCTGATGGAGAAGGCCAAGAGCCTGGAGGATTTCCGCGACCGGCTGATCGAGCTTTACCCGGACCTCAGCCCGCATGAATTCAGCGAGATCCTGGGACAGGCGGTCATGGCCTCCGATCTCGCCGGCCGGGTCGAGGTGCGTTAGTTGCGGCCGGCTCCGGACCGGCGCTTGCGCGCCGCCTCGACCGCCGGCCGGGAGGTACCATGAACGAGGCGGAATACCGCTCCCTGCCCTTCGACGAGGCGATCAAATATTTTCGCCAGAAGCTCGACGTGCCCACCGCGCGCTGGGCCGACATGCTGCACGGCGCCCACACCCGCGCCTTCACGGTCGCCGGCGCGACCAAGGAAGGCGTGCTTTCCGATTTCCGCGCCGCCATCGACAAGGCGATCGCGCAGGGAACGACCTTGGGAGACTTCCGTAAGGATTTCGACCGGATCGTTGCGACCCGGGGATGGGACTATAAAGGCAACCGCGGCTGGCGCACGCGAACCATCTACGAGACCAATCTGCGCACGGCCTATGCCGCCGGGCGCTATGCCCAGATGACCGATCCCGCGGTCAAGCGCTACCAGCCCTATTGGCGCTATCGCCATCAGGACGGGGAGGCGCACCCGCGCCCCGAGCACCAGGCCTGGAACGGCTTGACCCTCAAGGCCGACGATCCGTGGTGGAAGACGCATCACCCCCCCAACGGCTGGGGGTGTCAGTGCGATGTCGAGCCGGTCACCAGGCACGAGCTGGAGTCCACGGGGCGCAAAGGTCCCGACCGGGCGCCCAAGGTCGAGATGCGGAAGGCGGTGCTCAACACCTCCGCCGGTCCGCACACGATCGAAGTGCCGAAAGGGATCGATCCCGGCTGGGGCTATCATATAGGCGAGGCGGCCTTCGGCGCCCAGATCTCGGCCGATGCCATGGCCGCCTGGAAGGCGCGAGGCGCGGAGACTTTCGAGCGGCTCACGCCCGGCGATTGGCAGAGCGCGGGCCGACCCGAGCAGATCCCCGTCGATCAACCCAAGGCGAAGCCGGGCGAAGCAGCCGCGTCGGAGGACGAGCTGCGGGCGCGCATCCAGGCCGCGATCGGAGGCGCCGAGCAAGCGTTCAAACTGCCGGACGGCGAGCCGCTGCTGGTGGATGCCGCGGCGCTGGCGGCGCATATGCCGGTCAACCGCGCGGCCTTCGTGCCTTTCCTCCCCGAGCTGATCCGCGACCCCTATGAGATCTGGCTTTCCTTCGAGCAGCACAAGGGCACCGGGAAGGTGGTGCTGCGCAAGCGGGTGATCAAGATGATCGAGAATAGGGCGCGCGGCGGCATCGTGCTGGTGGCGCAGAGTTCGGGCGGCATCCTCGAAGCCTGGACCCTGGTGCCGGCAACGCGCCCCGGATACCTGCAACGCCAGCGCGTGGGCAAGCTGCTATGGGCGAGGAAGGAATGAACCGCCTGGCGATCGAGGCGTCCCGCAGGGACGGTCCGGAGCCTGGCGCGAATGAGGGGATGGGAACCTCGGCGATGCAGCCGCCGGGTCACCGGGCGCCGGTTGACGGGGCTGCATCCCCACCGGCGCCGTCGCTAGCAGGAGCACTATAGGCATGGCCGGGACGGCGATCAAGGTTGTGGTCGAGGATGCCGGCGTGCGGCGCGCCATGCGGCGGCTGGGGCGCCAGAACAGTGAGCTGGTGCAGAGCGCGCTCAAGAACATCGGCGAGCAGCTCCTGAAATCCACGCGCAAGCGTTTCGATGACGGCGTCGACCCGGCCGGGCAGCCCTGGGCGCCGTTGAACCCCGCCTATAAAGCGGGTAAGAAGGGCAACAAGATCCTCGTCGGCGCCGGCATGCGCGGCGGCTTGCTCGGCACCATCGTCTACCTGGTGACGGGCTCGCGCCTGATGATCGGCACCAACAAGGTCTATGCCGCCATTCACCAGTTCGGCGGCGTGATCCAGCCCCGGAGCGGCGGTTACCTGGTCTTCCGGCTGGGTGGGCGTCTCGTCCATGCCAAAAAGGTCACCATCCCGGCCAGGCCCTTCCTCGGCATCTCGACCGAGGACCGGACCGAAATCGAAATGGTCATCCGCGATCATATCGCCGCCGCGTGGACGCAACCGACCCGGTCGGGTTGATCTGCCTCGGGCTCCGGACCTGGCCTTCGGCGTCTCGACCGCCCTCGGGCCGGTTGATCTGCCTCGGGCTCCGGACCTCGCCTCCGGCGCGTCTCGACCGCCCTCGGGATGGGGGGGAAATCCCCTCGATTCCAAAATCGCGCAGGGAAGGCCGCCAGAGGGGCATCTCGCTGGGACCGCTATGCCGGTATTCCCGAATGGTGACTTCGCGTCCCTACCCCGTTTAGACCCCGTTTAACGTCGATGTTGGAAGGAGGGCTTCGGGCACTCCTGCCATCGGCGTTGTGGGGAAGGCCGTTTTCGACCATTCTGAGGGCCTGCGCGTCCCGGTCGGGGCCGCCTTCCCCCTGACAGGTTTCAGAGGGGTTTCCGGTTCGGCGTTTCGCCATAGTCGGGTCATGCCCGACCCCGCAGCCTCTTCCCCGATCGAGATCTTCCGCGCCGGCCGCCACCAGGCGATGAGCGGCGAGGTGCTGGCCTTCAGCCACGCCGATCTCGATGCCGCGGCGCGCGCCTACGATCCGGCACTGCACGAAGCCCCCCTCGTCGTCGGCCATCCCGAGACCGACAAGCCGGCCTACGGCTGGGTCGGCACGCTCTCG
>CALCYJ010000078.1 GCA_937905845.1 uncultured Rhodospirillales bacterium | reverse complement strand
GCGAGTTCCACGAGTTCAAGGCGCGCTTCGGTGCCACCCTGGTGTGCGGCTTTGCGCACATCGAAGGCATGCCGGTGGGCATCGTCGCGAACAACGGCATCCTGTTTTCCGAGTCGGCGCAAAAAGGCGCGCACTTCATCGAACTGTGCTGCCAGCGCAAGGTGCCTCTGGTGTTTCTGCAGAACATCACCGGCTTCATGGTGGGACGCAAGTACGAGAACGAGGGCATTGCCCGGCATGGCGCCAAGATGGTCACGGCCGTGGCCACCGCGCAAGTCCCCAAGTTCACCATCATCATCGGCGGCAGTTTTGGCGCCGGCAACTACGGCATGTGCGGGCGCGCCTATTCGCCGCGCTTCCTGTGGATGTGGCCCAACGCCCGCATCTCGGTGATGGGCGGCGAGCAGGCGGCGAGCGTGCTCGCGACCGTGCGCCGCGACGGGTTCAAGTCGCGCGGCGAGGAATGGAGCGCGGAGGACGAGGAAGCCTTCAAGGCGCCGGTGCGGGCCCAGTACGAGACCCAGGGCCATCCCTATTACGCCTCGGCGCGGCTGTGGGACGACGGTATCCTCGATCCGGCCGATACCCGCCGGGTCCTGGCGCTGGGCCTGTCGGCGGCGCTCAATGCCGAGGCCGAGCAAAGCCGCTTCGGCATCTTCCGCATGTGAGACTTCAGGCCGGTCCCAGCCCGGGATCGGGCTTGCCCCCAGACGTGATAAGGTCAAACCATGAGCGATGAAACGCCCGTTCTTCTCGAAACCACGCCCGAAGGGGTTGCGACCGTCACCTTGAACCGGCCGGCGCTGCACAATGCCTTCAACGAGGAACTGATCGAGCAGCTTTCCGATGTCTTCGATGATCTTGGCAAGCAGGACGGCATCCGCGTCGTCATCGTCCAGGGTGCCGGGCCGAGCTTCTCCGCCGGCGCCGATCTCAACTGGATGCGCCGCGCCGCCGATTACGACGAGGCGGCCAATATCGAGGATGCGGGCGCGCTCGGCCTCATGCTGCGCCGGCTTTACGGCATGCCCAAGCCGACCATCGCGCTGGTGCAGGGCGCGGCGATCGCCGGCGGCACCGGTCTCGTCGCCGCCTGCGATGTGGCGGTGGCAGTGCGGAGCACGCGGTTTTCGCTGTCGGAGGTAAAGCTCGGCCTGCTGCCGGCGATGATCTCGCCCTATCTCGTTGCCGCCATGGGGCCGCGCCAGGCGCATCGCTATTTCCTCACCGCCGAGCGCTTCACCGCCGAGGAAGCCTGCCGCATCGGCCTGGTCCATATGCTGGTCGAGGATCAGGCGGGCCTGGCCCAGGCGCGCGACCGGCTGGTCGGCCATTTCCTCCAGGCGGCGCCGGGCGCCGTGGCCGAGACCAAGGATCTGATCCGCACCGTGACCGACCGGCCGATCGACGCCGATCTCATGCACGAGACGGTGCGGCGCATCGCCGCCCGCCGCGTGACCGCCGAGGGCCGGGAGGGGATCGGCGCCTTCCTGGAAAAGCGCCCGCCCAACTGGGTGGTGCCGATGGACGGACAGGGCTAGGGCGGCCGATGTTCCGCAAGATCCTCATCGCCAACCGCGGCGAGATCGCCTGCCGGATCATTGCCACCGCCCGGCGCCTCGGCATCGCCACCGTCGCGGTCTATTCCGACGCCGATGCCGCCGCCCGCCATGTGGCGATGGCCGACGAGGCCTATCGCATCGGCCCGCCGCCGGCCAAGGAAAGCTACCTCGTGATCGAGCGGCTGCTGGAGGCCGCGCGGACATCGGGCGCCGAAGCGATCCATCCGGGCTACGGCTTCCTCTCCGAGAAGGCCGAGTTCGCCGAAGCCTGCGCCGCCGCCGGCATTACCTTCATCGGTCCGCCGCCCAAGGCCATCCGCGCCATGGGGCTCAAGGGCGCCGCCAAGGCGATCATGGAAAAGGCCGGCGTGCCGGTGGTGCCGGGCTATCATGGCGATGATCAGGAGCCGGCGCGCCTGCTTGAGGAAGCCACCCGCATCGGCTATCCGGTGTTGATCAAGGCGGTGGCCGGCGGCGGCGGCAAGGGCATGCGCCGGGTCGATGCGGCGGATGGTTTTGCCGCCGAACTCGCCTCCGCCCGGCGCGAGGCCAGTGCCGCTTTCGGCGACGACAAGGTGCTGATCGAGAAATACCTGCTGCGGCCGCGCCATATCGAGATTCAGGTGTTCGGCGATTCCCACGGCCAGGCGGTGCATCTCTTCGAGCGCGACTGTTCCCTGCAACGCCGCCATCAGAAGGTGATCGAGGAAGCGCCGGCCCCCGGCATGCCGCCCGGGATGCGCGCCGCGATGGGACAGGCGGCGGTGGCGGCGGCCAAGGCGATCGGCTATGTCGGCGCCGGCACCGTCGAGTTCATCGCCGACGTGAGCCAGGGCCTGAAGGAAGATGCTTTTTATTTCATGGAGATGAATACTCGTCTTCAAGTGGAGCATCCGGTCACGGAGAAGATCACCGGCCAGGATCTCGTCGAATGGCAGCTCATCGTGGCGGCGGGCGGCGCGCTGCCGCTGGCGCAAGATGAGATCGCCCTTTCCGGCCATGCCATCGAGGCGCGCGTCTATGCCGAGAATCCGGCGCGCCAGTTCCTTCCCGCCACCGGCACGCTGTTGCGTCTGCGGCCGCCGGCGGAAACGTCCGAGGTGCGGGTCGATACCGGCGTGCGCGAAGGCGACGCCGTCACGCCCTTCTACGACCCGATGATCGCCAAGCTCATCGTCTGGGGCGAGGACCGGCCGACGGCGCTGCGCCGCCTGGCGCGGGCGCTGGCGGAATACGAGATTGCCGGCGTTACGACCAATGTCGCCTTTCTCGGCGCCATCGCCCGCCATCCGGCCTTCGCCGCCGCCGATCTCGATACCGGCTTCATCGAGCGCCACCTGGCCGATCTGGTGCCGCCGGCCCGCCCCGCCGGGGACGAGGTTCTGGCGCTGGCGGCGCTGGCCCTGCTGCTGGAGCAGCGCGAGAGTGCCGCGGCGCAGGCAATAAGCGATGGCGATCCTTTCTCGCCCTGGCACCGGGTCGATGGCTTCCGCCTGAACGGCGAGGGGCATACGGTGCTGCGCTTCCTGTCGGGGGAGAGCGAGATCGCCATCACCGCCCGCTATGGCCGCGGCGAGGGCGGCCAGGATGGTTTCCGCCTCGATCTGCCGGGCGGCCCGCTCGCCGTCCGGGGGGAGGTCACGGCCGACGGGACGCTGCATGCCGATCTCGGCGGCGCTCGCCTGCGCGCGGCGGTGGTGCGCCGCGGGGACGAGGTGACGGTGCTGCTGAACGGCCGGGCGGAGCGGCTGAAGCTGCACGATCCGCTGGCCGGGATCGACCTCGATGCGGCCGCCGGCGGCACGCTCGCGGCGCCGATGCCCGGCCGCATCGTCCAGGTGCTGGTCGCCGCTGGGGCGAGCGTGCGCAAGGGCACCGGATTGATGGTGCTGGAAGCGATGAAGATGGAACATACGATCGCCGCCCCTGCCGACGGCAGGGTCGAGGCGGTGAATTTTGCTGCCGGCGATCAGGTGGAGGAAGGGGCGGTGCTCCTCGCCTTTGCCATCGAGGCGAAAGGATAGGCCATGGTGCTGCCGATGAAAGTGCGGATCTGGGAGGCGGGTCCCCGCGATGGGCTACAGAACGAGCCTGGCGTGGTGCCGACGGAAACCAAGGTCGCCCTGATCGAGCGCCTGGTCGATTGCGGCATCCGCTATATCGAGGCGACAAGCTTCGTCTCGCCCAAATGGGTGCCGCAGATGGCCGATAATGCCGAGGTGATGGCGCGTCTTGTGCGCAAGCCCGGCGTGGCCTATCAGGCGCTGACCCCCAACCTCAAGGGATTCGAGGCCGCCGCCGCCGCCGGCGTCAGCGACATCGCCGTCTTCGCCGCCGCCTCCGAAAGCTTCTCCCGGCGCAATATCAACTGCTCGATCGCCGAAAGCCTGGAGCGGTTCCGCCCGGTGGTGGAAGCGGGGCTGGCCCATGGCATGCGGGTGCGCGGTTTCGTCTCCTGCGTCGTCGGCTGCCCCTTCGAGGGCGAGGTAGCGCCGGCCAAAGTGGCGGAAGTGGCGGCGGCGCTCATGGCGATGGGCTGCTACGAGGTCGGCCTCGGCGATACGATCGGCGTCGGCACGCCGACCAAGATCAAGGCGATGATCGCCGCCTGCGCCGAGCGCGTGCCGATCGCCAAGCTCGGCGCGCATTTCCACAATACCTACGGCCAGGCGCTGGCCAATCTCCTGGCGGCGCTGGAAATGGGTATCGATGCGATCGACAGTTCGGTGGCGGGCCTTGGCGGCTGCCCCTATGCGCCGGGCGCCACCGGCAATGTCGCGACCGAGGACGTGGTCTATATGCTCGACGGGATGGGGATCGAAACCGGGATCGATCTTGCCGCCCTGGTGCGCACCGCCTGGTTCATCAGCGATGCCCTCGGCCGGCCGCCGGTATCGAGCGTCGCGCGCGCGCTCCGCTCCAAGTGCCTCTGAGCCCGGATCGGGCGGGCTTAAGGCTGTCATGGCGCTTCATCTGATCAAGGTTTGCGTCGGCATCGGCTCGATCGAGGAGCTGGCCGCGGTGCAGAAGGGGCGGCGGCGGCCCGGTGATGCCGGCTCGCCCCATATCACCCGCCACCGGCCCAAGCGCGCGGACGAGATCCTCGACGGCGGCTCCCTCTACTGGATCATCAAGCGGGCGGTGGCGGTGCGCCAGCGCATCCTCGCCATCGAGGAACTGACGACGGAAGAGGGACGGCGCTGCCGCCTGATCCTGGACAAGGTTCTGGTGGCGACGGTGCCCTGGCCGCGCCGGCCGCACCAGGGCTGGCGGTATCTCGCGGCGGCCGACGCGCCGCCGGACCTGGCGACGCAGGCGGATGGCAGCGGCGGCGAGATGCCGCCCCGGGAAATGATCGCCGAGCTGAAGCGCCTCGGCCTCATGTGAGAGGTTTCATGCCAGGCCCTGGAGGCGGGCGACCTCGTCGGCGAGCGCCAGCGAGGAGGTCAAGCCCGGGCTCTCGATGCCGAAGAGGTTGACCAGGCCGGGAAGGCCATGGGTCTGCGGCCCCTGGACGATGAAGTCGAGGGCATCGCCCGGCTTGCCCAGGCGCGGCCGGATGCCGGCATAGGCGGGCTGGAGCGCGCCCTCGGGAAGGCCCGGGTAATAGCGGCGGATATCGGCATAGAAGCTCGCGGCGCGCCCCGGATCGACCTGGTAATCCAGCCGGTCGATCAGCTCGGTATCGGGGCCGAAGCGTACCTGGCCGGCCAGATCGAGGGTAAGGTGCGTGCCGGCGCCACCGGGCACCGGCACCGGATAGACCAGGCGGCGGAACGGCGCGGCGCCGGTGAGAGAGAAGTAATTGCCCTTGAGCAGGTGGCTCGCCGGGATGTGCTCGGCCGCCAGCCCCTCGATCCGCCGGGCCAGGGCGATGGCGCCATGGCCCGCGGCATTGATCAGGCGGCGGCAGGCGAGGCGGCTGCCGTCGCCGCTGTCGCTGTCGCCCACTTCCAGCACGAAACCATCCCGGCCGGCATGGGCGGCGAGGAGCGGGCTGCCGAAAGCGATGACGGCGCCGCGATCCTCGGCCTCGCCCTGGCAGGACAGCATCAGCCCGTGGCTGTCGAAGATGCCGGTCGAAGGCGAGAGCAGCGCGCCGGTGCAGCGCAGCGCCGGCTCCAGCGCCTGGGCCTCGGCGCCGCTCAGGCGCTCCAGATCCTCGACGCCGTTGGCCCGGGCGCGGGCGGCGAGGAGATCCAGCGTCGCCTCTTCCTCGGCGCCGGTCGCGACGATGAGCTTGCCCAGGCGCCGGTGCGCGATGCCGTGGCTCGCGCAATAGGCGTAGAGCGCAAGCTTGCCGGCGATGCAGAGCCTGGCCTTGAGGCTGCCCGGCTCATAATAGATGCCGGCATGGATGACCTCGCTGTTGCGCGACGAGGTGCCGGCGCCGATCCCCCGTTCGGCTTCGAGCACCACCACCTCCAGCCCCGCCTGCGCCAGCCGGCGCGCCACCGCGAGCCCGACCACGCCGGCGCCCACCACGACGCATTCCACCCGCTCCGTCATACTACCCGCTCCGTCATGATCCGCCGGCCTCTTCCTACCTGATCGCGTCCCGTCCCGGCGCCCGATCTTCGAGTCCCGAAACCCGATCTTAGATAAACTGGCTGCCCCGTTTTCGGAAAAGATTATGCTTGGGCCTCGAGACCAGACGCCGCTCGGCCGTCCGCAGGACTTGTCCGGGTGAATTCTTAACCTGTCCAGCCTTTCATGGGCGCCCGCGCGGCGCTGGTTGCGCCATCAGGGCGGCCGTGGCAAAAGACAGCGGCCTTTCGCAGCAGATCAAGGCGATGAGTTGAAGAGATGAAGCAAGCCGTTCGTAAAGCCGTCTTCCCGGTCGGGGGCATGGGAACGCGATTCCTGCCGGCGACCAAATCGATGCCGAAGGAGATGCTCCCCGTCGTCGACAAGCCGCTGATCCAATATGCGGTCGAGGAGGCGCAGGCCGCCGGCATCGAGGAATTCATCTTCGTCACCGGACGCGGCAAGACGGCGATCGAGGACCATTTCGATCATTCGGTGGAATTGCAGGACCTGCTCGCCACCCGCGGACGGACCGACCAGGTCGATGCCATCCGCGCCTGGATGCCGCCGGCCGGCCAGGTCGCCTATACCAGGCAGCAGGAGCCGCTGGGGCTGGGCCATGCCGTCTGGTGCGCCCGCCATCTCGTCGGCGACGAGCCTTTCGCCGTCCTGCTGGCCGACGATCTCATCCTGGCCGACACGCCCTGCCTGAAGCAGATGATGGATGCCTATGCCACCTCGGGCGGCAACATGGTCGCGGTGATGGATGTCCCGCGCGAACATACGAAGCGCTACGGCGTGCTCGCGGTCGGGCGGGACGACGGGCGGCTGGCGGAGGTCAAGGGCCTGGTCGAGAAGCCCGAGCCGGCGGCGGCGCCCTCCACCCTCTCGGTCATCGGGCGCTATATTCTCCAGCCCGCGGTCTTCGGCCATCTCGACCGCCAGGAGCGCGGCGCCGGAGACGAGATCCAGCTTACCGACGCACTCGCCCGCATGATCGGGACCGCCCCCTTCCACGGCCTGCGCTTCGAGGGCGAGCGGTTCGATTGCGGCGACAAGGTCGGCTTCCTGCATGCCAACATGGCCTTCGCGCTCGCGCGCGAGGATCTGCGCGGCCCGGTCGCAAGCTTCCTGCGTCAGCTCAACCGCCGCCTCTAACCGCCGTCTCCAGGATCGCATCGGCGCAATGCTCAAGGCTTCAGCTTCCGGAGGAACCAGATGGATGTCGCGATGATCGGCACGGGCTATGTCGGCCTGGTGTCGGGGGCGTGCTTTTCCGAATTCGGCCATCAGGTGGTCTGCGTCGACAAGGACGAAAGCAAGATCGCCGCCCTGCGCGAGGGGCGCATGCCGATCTACGAACCCGGCCTCGATGCCCTGGTGGAGCGCAATGTGCGCGCCGGCCGGCTGCGCTTCACCACCGACCTGGCGGCGGCGGTGGGGCAGGCGGATGCGGTCTTCATCGCGGTGGGCACGCCCTCGCGCCGGGGCGATGGCGAGGCGGATCTGTCCTATGTCTTCGCCGCCGCCGAGGAGATCGGCCGCGCGCTTGCGGGCTATACGGTGGTGGTGACCAAATCCACCGTTCCGGTCGGCACCGGCCGGCAGGTGGAGAAGGTGATCCGCGGCGTGCGTCCCGATGCCGCCTTCGATGTCGCGTCCAATCCGGAATTCCTGCGCGAGGGCTCGGCGATCGAGGATTTCATGCGCCCCGACCGGGTGGTGGCGGGAACCTCGGCCGAGCGGGCGCGCGAGGTGATGCGCGAGTTGTATCGGCCGCTGTTCCTGATCGAGACGCCGGTGCTCTTCACCAGCCTCGAAACCTCGGAACTGATCAAATACGCCGCCAATACCTTTCTCGCCACCAAGATCACCTTCATCAACGAGATGGCCGATCTGTGCGAGAAGGTCGGCGCCGATGTGCATGACGTCGCCCGCGGCATCGGGCTCGATGGCCGCATCGGGCGCAAGTTCCTGCATGCGGGGCCGGGCTACGGCGGCTCGTGCTTTCCCAAGGATACCAGGGCGCTGGTCGGCACGGCAGAGCGTTTCGGTGCGCCCTGCCGCATCGTCGAGACGGTGGTGGCGGTCAACGACGCCCGCAAGCGCCAGATGGCGGAGAAGGTGGTGGCGGCCTGCGGCGGCTCGGTCAAGGGCTGCGCCATCGCCGTGCTGGGCGTGACCTTCAAGCCCAATACCGACGATATGCGCGAGAGCCCGAGCCTCGACATCCTGCCGGCCTTGCAGGCGGCGGGCGCCACCATCCGCGCCTTCGATCCCGAAGGCATGACGGAGGCGAGGAAACTGCTCGACAATATCCAATGGTGCGGGGATGCCTATGACGCCATGACGGGGGCCGATGCCGTCGTCATTGTCACCGAATGGAACCAGTTCCGCGCCTTGTCGCTGGAGCGCATGCGCAAGCTGCTGAAGCGCCCGGTGATGGTGGACCTGCGCAACATCTATCTGCCGTCGGAGATGGCGGCGGCCGGCTTCGACTATCACTGCATCGGGCGGCCCTATCTGCCGCCGGCAGGCTCAGGGCCGAGCGCATGACCGCCCGCACCCTGAACCCCACCATCCTGCGCGAATACGATATCCGCGGCATTGTCGGCGAGACGCTCGGGCCGGAAGATCTTCTCGCCATCGGTCATGCCTTCGGCACCCGGGTGCGCCTCGCCGGCGGCGCGCGGGTCGCGGTCGGCCGCGACGGCCGGCTCTCCTCGCCCGAACTCGAGGCCGCCGCCGTCGAGGGCCTCGGGCGCGCCGGCGTCAGTGTCGAGCGCATCGGCCTCGGGCCGACGCCGATGCTCTATTACGCGGTCCACGAGCTTGCCGCCGACGGTGGGTTGATGGTCACCGGCTCGCACAATCCGCCGAGCCATAACGGCTGCAAGCTGATGCTGGGCCGCAAGCCCTTCTTCGGTGCCGATATCCAGGCGCTGGGCGCGGCCGCCGCGCAGGAGACGGCCTATGCCGGCCACGGCGCAGTGCGCGAGGTCGCGGTGCTGGAACGCTATGTCGCGCGCATCGCCCGCGATCATGACGGCGGGCGGCCGCTCAAAGTCGCCTGGGATGCCGGCAACGGCGCCGCCGGCGAGGCGCTGCAAAAGCTGGTGGCACGGCTGCCCGGCCGCCACATCCTCCTCAACGAGACCATCGACGGGACCTTTCCCGCCCATCATCCCGATCCGACGGTGCCGGAAAATCTCGAACAGCTCCGCGCGGCGGTGCTGGCCGAGGGCTGCGACCTCGGCATCGCTTTCGATGGCGACGGCGACCGGATCGGCATCCTCGACGGCGCGGGTCGCATCCTCTGGGGCGACCAGATCGTGGCGCTGCTGGCCCGCGACGTGCTGGCGGCATCGCCCGGCGCCACCATCATCGCCGACGTCAAGGCGAGCCAGAGCCTGTTCGACGAGATCGCCCGCCTGGGCGGCCGGCCGCTGATGTGGAAGACCGGCCATTCCCTGATCAAGCAGAAGATGGCGGAGGAACGGAGCCCGCTGGCCGGCGAGATGAGCGGCCATATCTTCTTCGCCGACCGCTATTACGGTTTCGACGATGCGCTCTATGTCGCCGTCCGCATGCTGAACCTCGTCTCCGGCTCGCAGACCAGCCTGGCGGCGCTGCGCGACAGTTTGCCGGCGGCGGTCAATACGCCGGAAATGCGCTTCGACTGCGCCGAGGACCGCAAGTTCAAGGTGGTGGAGGAGGTGCGCGGTCGCCTGAGTGCCGCCGGCGCCACGGTCGATGCCGTCGATGGCGTCCGGGTGCGCAACGAGGACGGCTGGTGGCTGCTGCGCGCGTCCAATACCCAGGCGGTGCTGGTGGCGCGCTGCGAGGCGGCGAGCGAGGCGGGATTGGGCCGGCTGAAGGCGGCGCTTGGCCGCCAGTTGGCCGAAAGCGGCATCGATCTGCCGGTGATGTAGCGCGTCACATTCCCGAAACGCGAAAATCCGCGAAGGGTGAGAGCCCATGCTGCAGGTTTCGGACGAGGTAGCGGCGGCGCTTGCGGCGGGTCGGGGCGTGGTGGCCCTGGAATCGAGCCTCGTGGCGCACGGATTTCCCTATCCCGACAATCTGGCGGTCGGCCGGGCCATGCTGGCGGCGGTGCGGGCTGCCGGCGCGGTGCCGGCGATGATCGCGGTGCAGGACGGCACCATCCGGGTCGGGCTGGACGAAGCGGGGCTGGCGCGTCTGGCTCAGGGCGGGGCGGTCAAATGCTCCAGCCGCGATCTTGCCTGGGCGGTCGCCGGTGGGCATGACGGCGCCACGACGGTCGCCGCAACGGCGCGTATCGCCGCCCTTGCCGGCATCGGGATCTTTGCGACCGGCGGCATCGGCGGCGTGCATCGGACGGAGCCGGGCGCATCGGCGCCGGCCGATGTCTCGGCGGATCTCGCCGAACTGGCGCGCACGCCGATCGCCGTCGTCACGGCCGGCGCCAAATCGATCCTCGATCTGCCGGCGACGCTCGAGCGGCTGGAGACACTCGGCATTCCCGTCATCGGCTTTGCCACCAGCGACTTTCCCGCCTTTCACAGCCGGGAGAGCGGCCTGACACTCGACCGGCGGGTGGAGGATGTGGCGGGCCTGGCCCGGCTCGTCATGGCCCAGCGCCGGCTCGGCCTGCCGCAGGCTGTGGTGATCTGCAACCCGCCGCCGGTGGAGGCGGCGATGCCGGCGGCCGAGGTGGCGGCGTTGATCGCCGCGGCGATGGCGCAGGCGGCGGTGGAAAAGGTGAGGGGCGGCGCGCTCACGCCCTTTCTCCTCGCGGCGCTCGACCGGCTTTCCGGCGGGCGGACGCGCCGCGTCAATCACGCTCTGGCGGTAAGCAACGCCGAACTGGCCGGCCGGCTCGCCCAGAGGCTGGCGTCGGGGGTGTGAAAGCCGGCGCTTCGGATTGCGCGCCCGCTAATTCACCAGGACCAGGCAGCCGACCTGCTTTCTTTGCAGAATGCGGCAGGCGGTGCGGGCCTCGTCCTCGCTCAAGCCGGCCAGGCGGGCGCGATAGAGCCGGTCGGCGTGGTTGTGCGGCACCTCGATCCCGACCTTTTGGTTGCGCAGCACCGCCGGCGCCGCCTTGATGGCGCGTTCGGCCTGGCGGGTGGCGAGATCGGCGCGGTTGTAGGCCCCGACCTGGATAACCCAATCATCCCCGCGCGTGTGCCGGTCGGCCGCTGCCATCCGGACGGGATGGGAGGGCGGCTCGTGCGCGGCCACCCGGTGTTCGAGCGGGCGGGTCTGCGTCGGGCGCAGGTGCGGGCGGTGGCGCTCGATCACCGCCGCCTCGTTCACCCTCTCATGCGCCGCCGGCTCGGCCGCCGCGGGCGCGCTGACCATCGCGACGGTCGGGGCGATGGCGGAGGCGGGGACGGCGGCCGCCACGCGCATTTCCGATCCATGGTCGATCTCGGTAAAGGCGGAGGTCAGCAGGTGGCGCATTTCCTCGTCGCGCGAACGGTAGGTGACGCCGCCGAACACCACGCCGACCAGCCGCTCGTCGCCGCGCTTGGCCGAGGTCACGAGATTGAAGCCCGAGGCGTGGATATAGCCGGTCTTGAGCCCGTCGACGCCCTGGAAGCTGCCGAGAAGATGGTCGTGGCCGTCGATCCTGCGCCCATCGAAGGTGAAGGAGGGGACCGAGAAGAAATGATAGTAATTGCGGTGATGATGCAGGATCGCCATGGCCAGGGTCGCCATGTCGCGCGCCGTCGTATGCTGGCGCGGGTCGGGCAGGCCCGAGGCATTCTCGAAGATCGTGTTGCGCATGCCAAGGCTTTTGGCCTTGGCCGTCATCAGGCGGGCGAAGTCGCTCTCATCGCCGCCCAGCGCCTCGCCCAGGACCACCGCGGCGTCGTTGGCCGACTTGGTGACGATGGAGAGGATGGCCTGCTGGACGGTGATCTCGCTGCCGGGGGCGAAGCCGATCTTGGAGGGCTCCTGCGCCGCGGCATGGGCGGAGACGGGGATCTCCTCATCGAGCTTCAGCCGGCCGCTGTCGAGGGCGTCGAAGGTGAGGTAGAGCGTCATCAGCTTGGTCAGCGACGCCGGATAGCGCGGCGCGTCCGGCGCCTCGGCATAGAGAACCCGCCCGGTCGCGGCATCGACGATGATCGCCGACTGCGGCGGAACAAAGACCGCCGCCCGCGACACTCTCGCCTGCACCGGATGAGGGGTGAGCGGCAGAGCCAGCAGGGCGAGCGCGCACAGAAGCGACAAGCGGCCGGACAGGCTGGACATCAATGGTAACCCCTCTTGAACTGATCTCTTGAACAGGCGCCTTGGGCCTGATCCGTCCTCGACATTCCGTTGCAGAAGCCGTCCTGCGACCCCCTCCGCCCGCGCGTTTTAACCTCTCGCGCGCCCGCCATCACGCTTGCCTCCGCCGTCCGGCCAGGCGGCGTCTCCGGCCCGCCAATCCCGCGCCGGCACCGCCAATCGGTGCCCATGCACAGGAAATCCCACCGACTCGGGATGCGGTTCAACGAACGCCGCGATCCCGATCTTTGGCCGATCACCCGAAATCTTTCGTCAAATCCCCATAAATCTTGCATCGAATCGCAAAACCAGATGGCAAAGCCCGCCCAATTTCACGAGTCCCAGTCTAACCCCCGGATTGCTAAGGGATTCTAAAAAAGTCGCGGCACCCTGTCCATGGAATATTTACCAAGAACGACACATTTGTTTCAAGGGCTTGGTGTTTCAGGGGCTTGGTGTTTCAGGGGCTTGGTGTTTCTGGGGCGGAGGGCAGAAGGATAGGCGCGCCGGCGCCAGGTGGGTTAGACTGGCGGCGGCCGGTGTCGGGCTGACCCGGAAGGATCTGGCTGCATGAGGATTCTGATTACATGAGGATTCTGGCGAGTATGGTACCCATTGCCGAGTTGCGTCGCGGCCGGCCTGGCCGCTTTTTCGGATTTTCCGGCCTTCTCGGCCTGGCGCTGCTGCTGGCCGGTTGCGCCTCCTCCGGGCCGGTCAACAACCCCATCGGCAGCACCCTCACCTGGTTCAGCTATGTCGGCGGCGACGATATCCGCAGCGCCTGCCAGGCCGGTGGGCCCGCGCATTGGCGCCTGGTTTACAACGGCAATTATCAGCAGCAGGTGCGCGCCTACGACCTGGTGGCCGATGCCGACGGCGGGATCGTGATGCAGAGCCGCGTCACCGGATCGCGCGATGTCAGCCTCATCGATCTCAAGAACCCTTTCGCGCCCTGGGAGCCTACGTTCCATCAGCGCCTGCTCAGCCCGCCCCAAGCGCAGCACCTCGAACAGGCGATCGTGGCGAGCGGTTTCGATGCCCCGGCGCCCGATGGGACTTTCCTGCGCTCGGATGGCTATTACTGGGTGGTGAGCGCCTGCCGGAACGGCCATTTCCATCTCAATGCCTGGGCGGCGCCGGCCGCGGACCTGCGCCAATTGCGCTTCGTGCCCGAGCTTCTGCGCCTGGACGGCACCGGCATCGCCTATAACCTGCCGGCCCGGATCAATCTGCCGCCCTACGGCAGCGGGCTCGGCGACCCCTCCGACCCCAACACCTTCCCCTTCCGCCTGCAAGTCGGTCGCAACGGTCTGCGCTGAGCCTAGCGCGCTTTCCGACCGGCTGGATCAGCCGGTCGATCGGAATTCGCGCCAGATCA